>NZ_JAMPKC010000004.1:0-503569 GCF_039961975.1 Trichocoleus sp. DQ-A3
TTTCAGGCTTCCACCCTGCTTTTCTGGTTTTACGTGACCTTTCATTTTCTTTTGTTTGAGCAGTCTCTGTACAAAGGCTTTGCTCACATCAAATCTGGTTGCTAATTTCCTAACGGGACTTAGACAGATTTCAAGCCCAAATAAAGCCCAAAGCCTCTTTATAAGCTGATAATACGTCCCAATTTTGATTCAGCCACTGCACAAAATGGAAAGACATGGCTGTCCGAAACGCTTCTAATGCTTCAGTAAAGGTGTTTAAAGGTTTCGATGCCCAACGCCTTCTTAATCCTCCAGTCTTGGTGTGCCATAAAATAAATGTATAGGCACAAAACACCAAAATGAAATGTCTCAGCAGGCTTCTATAATCTCTGACTTGATATTCAGATAGCCCTAACCAGCCTTTAGCTTCCCGATAAAATACTTCCACCCAATTCCTTTGAGCATAGGTAGCAACTATCCAATCCGGCGTGGCTATATTTGAGTCAACATTGGTAATAAAATAATCAACATCACTAGAAGAGTCGAAGGTTGAGGCATTCATGACGATAGCAATTGTTCTCGTTCCTTCTAGCTTGTCGAGTTCAACTTCAACCGTTGCCACCCAAACGGTCTTTTGTTTATCCTTATTGAGTTGAATAGGAGTAAAGTCCTCAACTGGCATGGATTGACCTAACTGATCTAGGCGAATCTCTTGGAGTTTATTTGACTCTATTTGAGTTATCACTTTGCGATTTTTGGCTAATCCCCCTAGATACTTTAGTCTCCTTTTTTCTAGTTCCAGCAGAAACGTTGTGTTATTTCCATAGCCCGCATCAATCAGCACAATACCAGGTCGATATCCTCTCGATAAACTGCGGTCAATTAAAGTTAAGGCTAATTCTGGCTTTTTCTTGAATTCAAGGTCTTTTCTTCCTTGAGGTAAAGAACTGGCGTGTTGATATAACTCTATATCTAGCGGTAGGCTTTTTTTGCCATCATATAGATGAGTCGTTACCACTACTATCCCGTTATCGGTTTTCCCGATTTCTCCAATGTACTGCCGTCCCACTCCGGCTGTGAAATTGCCGCTTTTTCTATGCCCGGAGTCATCAACGATTAACGTGAATCCTCTACTGATTCGGGTTTGGCTGCACTGATTCATCACTAGCAATCGGCGCTCATTTACCTGTTCGACTGACCAAGGCGCTTCCGTCAAAAAATGATGTAATCGGTGGTAAGTCACTCCCACCGCGTTATCCGCCATTTGAGACAGGTTTTTTCGTTCACTTTCCCCCAATAATCCGCCTATATAGTTCTTAAATTCCCGTTTTTGGGCTTGATGCCTCCAGATATCATCAAAGCGTTTACACCATCTCTCAAAACAAGCAGGCATGGCGGCAGGAGTTGTCTCTTTCATGGCCCAATCTTTAACGTGGAATACTTGCCATGTCAGGATTATACCTTTATTGTTTCTGAATTTTCGTTTAAGTCCCGCTAATCGATGTGTTTTCTTGTTCGTATGCTTTGACTACTTTTTCTCGAAAGTCGATGGAGTAAGGTTTCATTCTACCTGTTCATGCACTGACCTCAATGTACTCTATATACCTGCAATCTGCTGTATCTACAGAGGAGTTTCTGTATCGCTTTGAAAACGCTCGGATTCAACACAGGCTAGATATACAGTTTGATGAGCAAATTGGATAATCTCCGATGCTGAAACGGCTGTGCAAAAAGCCAAACAGTTTCAAAGGAGTCAAGTTTACGCAATGTACAGCTTTAGAGATTAGAACTCTTCTTTTTTAAGGAGAATCTAAATTGGTACAGTTTATACCATTTGAGATTTTAAATTTGAATTGTGAAAGCCTTGCCTCTAGGCAGTTTCAATAATTCAAATTTTGCATCGATCAAGCCTAATGGTATTACGTATGCGCTCCCTAAACTCTGCTTTTTAGGAGGGATAAGAAAAAGTTGCACATTGCGTAAGTTTGTTAATTGATTACTTTCAGCAACTTCTTGAGTATTGTACTTCCTTCGATAGAGACACAGACATCAATAACATGAAAGAGCCAATTTTTGACCCAATTCAAGCTGTACCAGGCTGTTGTCCGCCAGTTCCAGAGTCAATAATGACGGCAAATCGCTACGAACTCAGCAACATCAAAATGCAGATTCATGGAGAGCTACCAGATGATTTGCAGGGTCACGTCTTTATCGTCGCTCCAGTAGGCTCTGTCAACTCCGGAGATGCTCCAGATGCTGACGGAACTTCCCTCTTGGCTGGCGATGGGATGATTTATCGGCTTGACTTCGATCGCCAAGGTGAAGTGGGGTTGAAAACACGGCTGGTTAAGCCGCCCTGTTACTACGCCGATAAGGCGACCCGACCTGGCAGCGAGTATGTTAAGTATCAATTTCGCAATCATGGCATCTCGCGATTTTCTCTTTCTCTTGGCTTCCGCAACGAGTTGAATACAGCTTTTCTGCCCATTAAATTTCGAGACGATGCCAACGAGCGTCTGCTAGTAACCTATGATGCTGGTCGTCCCTACGAAATTGACACCGAAACGCTGGAGGTTGTAACTCCGATCGGAGCCAATACAGAGTGGCAATCCGAAACTTCCTTGAAGTTTCCCTTTCCACCCGTTTTGAGTACCGCACATCCGGTTTTTGACCCTGAAAAAAGCGAAATGTTTACGGTCAATTACGGTAAATCAGTAGCGAATATTCTCCAAACCATTCCCTTAATTTACGATCTGGATGAACTTCCAGAACAAATCGAGGAACTCCTCAAAGAACTTGCCCGGTTTATCGAAGCGCAAGACTTTGTGCAAGATTTTCTCAAGACATTCTCTACCATCTCTCAAAATCTCTTGGAATTTTATATGAGGTTGCTTGAGAGAACTACCAACATAGAATTTAAAGATTTCGTCTATTTGATCCGTTGGGATGGTGTAAATAACTTAGAGCGCTGGAAGCTGGTATTACCAGATAGAACCCCCGTCAAGATTAAGCAAACTATCCATCAGATTGGGTTGACAGAAGATTATCTGGTGCTGATGGACACAGCCTTCACGACTGGGGTAGAGCAGTTGCTCAGTAACCCTATCCCCAAAAGTAAGGCGACCAAAAGACTCATCAGAGACTTACTTACACTTCGAGAGTTAGCTGATTCTGTCGTGTACATCGTGCGCCGCGCTGACTTGAAAGCGGGACAGCGCCCAGCGTGCAGTCAGCAAGAAGTTGAAGTTGTCGCACGACGGGTTGTGATTCCCCTGGAAGCGGCTCATTTTCTGTTGGATTATGCGAATCCAGATGGAAACATTACCCTCCACGCATCTCATATTTGTGCTTGGGATGTATCTGAATGGCTCCGCGAGTATGATGTCTCTGCCTACAATCCTAAGATTTCTGTCCCGTCTCGCCTGTGTGGGATGCAACACGATGAGATGGACATCAGCCGGATGGGACGCTATGTAATTGATGGAGAAAGCGGTCAAATTTTGGAGTCGAAGGTAATTTCCGATGCTGAGTGTACCTGGGGCGTAGGACTCTATGCTTATCGCCATCTCTTGCCATCAGGTAAGCCTCCGAAACATCTGGATAATCTTTACTGGATCTCTTTTGGGCTATGGAAGCAGTTGCTGACGCAGTTTGTCTTCGACCTGTACAAAGACTATAAGTATCGGGTAGTACCGCGGACGGAGATGCTTCGCCTTGCAGAGGCTGGTATACCCGCTTCTTTGTTCCGGTTAAACACCTCGTCGGAGGAGTCGCTCAAGATTGGCGCTCGCTATCAGTTCCCTGCTGGCTATATTGTCAGTTCGCCGCAGTTTATGCCACGCCGCAACGGCGAAGAGAGTTCAGAAGACAGTTCAACCGATGGTTACATTGTTTGCACCGTTTTCACGCCAGACGGCAACGAAATTTGGATTTTCGATGCTCAAAATCTGGAGGATGGTCCCCGGTGTAGATTGAGCCATCCTTCACTGAAGTTTAGCTTGACGATTCACACAGCGTGGTTGGAAAAAATCGCCCCCCGCACAGCCACGTACAACATCCCTGTGCGTCAGGATTACAAGAACTTAGTGAAGCAAAAGTCTCAAGAAATCCAGGACCTATTTGAAACTGAGGTATATCCCCATTTTGAGCCAACTCCGCGATCTGCCTGTTGAGTGAAGCCCAGGATACGCATCACTGTGTATCGGAAAATCTTTTAAGGTAGTAACTTCTCATACAGACGCGATACGTCGCGTCTGTATCTATCTTGGGATAGATTTTTGATATATAAGATTAACAGTGAGGTATTTTTTTGTTTAAAAGCAGTTTTGCAAATACCATTTCACTGTATGTCTGCAATAGCGCTCTCTAGTGCCTCTACAGCGGCTCGTAAGGGCGGCGATTCGGGAACAGCCGAATCATCGCAGCATCCGAAGCGCGCATCCGCGCCGCTAGGCGATCGCAATAGTAGATGTAGCATTAAAAGAATGAATTAGTAGAAATTTTAGATTTCTTTGACTTTTTAAACAAGAAGGGTAAAAGTGATGGTCTTAATATCAGGATACGAAATTACAAATAAAATCTACGAAGGTACAAGAACTGTTGTTTATCAAGGAAAAAGGCATCAGGATAAAAAATCGCTCGTATTCAAATTAATTAAAAATAATTATCCAAGTCCGAAAGATATTGCCAGGATAAAAAATGAATATGAAATTATTAAAGCTTTAAATGCTAAGGGAGTTGTGAAAACCCTAGGGCTTGAGAATCATAAGAATGGATTTGCGCTAGTTTTAGAAGATTCTGGGGGAGAATCGCTTGATAAAGTTATTGCCGAAAAACCTATAAATTTTAAAATTGTTCTTAAGATAGCAGTTCAGGTTTCAGAAATCATTGGAGAACTCCATTCTCACAATATTATTCATAAAGATATTAAGCCACATAACATCATTTTTAATCAAGAAGCAGGGGAAGTTAAAATTATTGATTTTAGCATTGCATCCCGTCTATCCCTAGAGAACCAAACAATCAGCAGTCCCAATTTGATCGAAGGCACGCTTGCCTATATGTCACCAGAGCAAACGGGTCGGATGAATCGTTCTATTGACTACCGCACCGACTTTTATTCTTTGGGTGTAACTCTTTATGAAATGCTCGTGGGGAAACTGCCATTTGAAACAACCGACGCGATGGAATTAGTTCACTGTCATATTGCCAAACAACCAATCCCTCCTCATGTGTTGGTGCCAGAAATTCCTCTCCCTGTTTCTGAGATCGTGATGAAGTTACTTACCAAGACAGCTGAAGACAGATACCAAAGCGCTGCTGGTCTAAAATTTGACCTCGAAAATTGTTTAATTCAGCTTGAAACAACAGGAGAAATTGAAGATTTTATCTGCGGTCAGCGCGATCGCGCCAGCCTTCTGCTAATCCCGCAAAAACTCTACGGACGTGAAACAGAAGTAGCTACCTTAATGGATGCTTTTGGGCGAGTTAGCCTTGGAGCAGCTGAGATGATGCTGGTAAGTGGTTACTCAGGAATTGGTAAGACAAGTGTAGTGAATGAAGTCCATAAACCAATTGTGGGAGTACGAGGATATTTTATTAATGGCAAGTTTGACCAGTTCAAGCGAAACATTCCTTATGCTGCTTTAATTCAAGCTTTTTCTGAATTGATGCGACAACTGTTAACTGAAAGTTCGGAACAGATAGACACTTGGAAAGAAAAGCTTAAAGCGGCTTTGGGAGAAAATGGTCAGGTAATTATCGATGTCATTCCCGAAGTAGAACTGATTGTTGGCGAACAACCAGAACTAACACAATTAGGACCATCTGAAGCACAAAACCGATTTAATCGAGTGTTTCAACAATTTATCCGGGTTTTTTGCCAAAAAGAACACCCGCTAGTCTTATTCTTAGATGACTTACAGTGGACTGATTCTGCATCGCTTAAGTTAATTGAACTGTTAGTAACTGACCCAGATAGCCAGCATCTGTTAACAATTGGAGCATTCCGGGATAACGAAGTTAGTCCAACGCATCCGTTAATCCAAGCGATTGAGAAAATACAGGTTCTAGGCGCTGTAGTGAATAATATCACTCTTCGACCTTTAGATAGCGATTGCGTCAGCTTGTTAGTTGCAGATACTTTTCATGAAAATGTATGTACAGAGCGAGGAGAGGCACAAAATCTCGCGTCTCTCCTTTTTAATAAAACTCAAGGCAATCCTTTCTTCTTGACCCAATTAATAAAAACTTTATACGCCGAAAAACTGCTAATTTATAACTTCAGCCAAGGTAGATGGCAGTGGGATATAGAAGAAATTCAAGCAGTTGGAATTACAGATTGTAACATTGTTGAATTGATTGCCAGAAATATTCAAAAGTTACCCGATGCAACACAGCAAGTCTTAAAACTGGCTGCTTGTATTGGCAACCAGTTTAATTTAGATGTTTTGGCAATCGTGAATGAAAAAACTCAATCAGCTACAGCAACAGACTTGTGGGATGCACTTCAAACAGGTTTGATTTTGCCTCTAAGCGATGCTTACAAAATCCCATTATCTTTTGACCAGTTACAACAGGGAACTTTGGTTCTTAATGATATAAAGATTAGCTATAAGTTTTTACATGACCGGGTACAGCAAGCAGCCTATTCTCTTATACCCGACCTTGAGAAAAAAGCCACTCACCTAAAAATTGGTCAACTGCTGCTAGAAAATACTTCTCCTGAAGAAAGAGAAGAAAATATTTTTGCTCTGGTTAACCAATTAAATTTTGGTACTGAATTACTAAACTGTCAATCCCAAAGAGATGAACTGGCTCATTTTAATCTCATTGCTGGTCAGAAAGCTAGTACAGCGACCGCTTATCAAGCAGCCGTCAATTATCTCAACATCGGTTTGGGACTCTTGGCAGCAGACAGTTGGGTTTGCAACTACGAGCTGACAAATAAACTCTATGTATCAGCAGCCGAAGCAGAATACCTCAACACGAATTTTGAACAATCAAAAATACTAGCTGAAGTAGCTCTTAAAAATGCAAAAACTCTATTAGATAGAGTGAAGATTAATGAAATAAAAATTCAGTATCATATTGCCCAAAATCAGTTGCCAGAAGCCATAGAACTCGGTCAGCAAGTTTTGGAAATGTTGGAAGTGCCCTTAGAACAAGAACCTTCGCCACACCTAAATATTGAGGACTGTTATAACCTTCCCGAAATGACCGACCCTTATAAAATGGCAGCTATGAAGATTTTGATAACAATTTCTCCCCCTGCCTTTATCTCAAGTAGCGCGATCGCGTTACCAATTGTCTACACAATGGTCAAGCTGTGTAGCCAATATGGGAATTCTTCCCTAGCTATCTATGGCTATAGCACTTATGGCTTGCTTTTGTGCGGGCCAATGGCAGATATTGATTCCGGATATAAATTTGGCAAACTAGCTTTTCATCTATTAGATAAGCTTTATGCCAAAGAAATTAAATCAAAAATCTACAGTAGCTATTGTGCTTGTATTCTACATTGGAAGGAACATATTAAAGAAACAATAGAATTATTGCGACAATCAATTCAAAGTGGGCTAGAAGTCGGTGATATAGAATTTGCTTGTCATTCGGCTCTATTCTACTGCGAACATTCATTTCTAGCTGGCGAATATCTAGAAAATGTTACGCAAAAACAAGCTAACTATATTGAAATGATCGGCAAGTTTAAAAAAGAATTTCAGCTTTACTATGCCAGCATAGGTGGGCAAGTTGTTTCTAATTTAACTGACGACTCATCTAAAAAATCTTGTCTATCTGGTAAATATTTCAATGAAGCAGAAATGCTACCCCATTTATTTAAAACCAATAATTTACAATCAGTATTTGCTGTATATTTTTATAAATTGATGCTGGCTTATTTGTTTAAAGATTACGACAAAGCAATTGAAAATGCTAGAGCAGCATCGCAGCATACTCAACCTATCACAGCCCTAATAGTATTTGTTGAATATAATCTCTACTATTCTTTAGCCCTCCTTGCCCAGTACCCTAACCTTACAGCCACAGAGCAACAGGAATACATGGCTATTGTGGCGAAGAATCAGGAAAAAATGCAGCAATGGGCAACTCATGCCCCTACAAATTCTCAACATAAGTATGAGTTAGTACAGGCAGAGATTTACCGAGTTTCAGGTCAAACGCTCAAAGCAATGGAGTATTATGACCGAGCGATAAATGGAGCAAGAATTCAGGGATATATCCAAGAAGAAGCGCTAGCTTATGAGCGGGCGGCTGAATTCTATCTAGCTCTGGGAAGAGAGAAAATCGCTAGAGATCATATGAGTGAAGCATATTATGGCTATGTTCGTTGGGGAGCAACCGCCAAAGTTAAAGAGTTGGAAATAGAGTATCCATACTTAATTTCCCAGATGCAATCAACAGAGCCGAATTCGAGTGAAGATACTGCCACAACCTCAAAAATGACTACTAGTGGTGAAGTTTCAGTGCTGGATTTAGCCACAGTGATGAAAGCATCTCTGGCGATTTCTGGAGAAATTGTGCTGGATAAGTTGCTCGCTTCCTTAATGAAAGTATCTATTGAAAATGCTGGAGCGATAAAAGGTTTTCTCGTCTTACCGAAAAATGGAAAATTGTTGATTGAAGCTGCTGCCTCAATGGATTTATTAGAAGTAGTTGTGCAGCAATCTATTCCAATGGAAACTAGCCAAGATTTACCCGTAACGGTAATCAATTATGTGGCGAGAACTCGTTCTGATGTAGTTTTAGAAAATGCAGCTTGTGAGGGGAGATTTACAAATGACATCTATATTCAAAAGCGGGAATTGAAATCAGTCCTATGTATTCCTATCATTAATAGCGGTAGGCTGATTGCTATTCTTTACTTGGAAAATAATTTAACGGTTGGGGCATTTACTCCTAATCGAATGGAAGTCCTAAAGCTGCTATCTTCTCAAGCGGCTATTTCTCTAGAAAATGCTCTACTTTACACTAATTTAGCTACAGCTAACGAGCAACTAGAAGATTATTCGCGTACTTTGGAACACCGAGTACAGGAGCGCACGCGAGAATTAAAACTCAAAGAAGCTAGGCTTGCAGAAGCTCAGAGACTGGCACATCTGGGTAGCTGGCAATTTGATATAGAAACGCAAGAAGTTAATTGGAGCGATGAACTATTCCGGATTTTTGGTCTCCACCCCGAACAACCTGAACCCACTTTCAGGGAACATGAAAACCTGATTCATCCAGATGACGTTGACTTATGGTTAAAATCAGTAGACCTAGCGATTGAAAGAGGGAAGGCTTATGAGTTGGAGTTGAGAATCTTTCGCCCAGATAGTTCTATTAGATATATTTTTGTCAAGGGGGAACCTACTTGCAATGCTTCTGGTAAGGTGACTAAGTTATTAGGGACAGCACTGGATATTACCGACCGCAAGCTAGCCGAGTTGGCACAACAACAATCAGAAGCACAATTGAGAGAACAAGCGAAAAAGTTAGAATTGACTTTACGCGAACTACAACAAACTCAATCCCAACTCATTCAAACTGAAAAGATGTCTAGTTTGGGACAGATGATTGCTGGAATTGCTCACGAAATTAATAACCCTGTCAACTTTATCTATGGCAATATTGACTATGCCAATAACTATATCCAAGACCTGCTTGCTTTGATTGGCGTCTATCAGCAGGAGTATCAAAATCCTACACCTGCGATTCAGAAGGCGATGTCAGAAATCGAGTTGGATTTTGTGGTAGAAGACTTGCAAAAACTTTTTGATTCCATGAAAGTAGGGGCAGAGCGCATCAGAGATATTGTCCTTAGCTTGCGGAATTTTTCACGGCTGGATCAAGCTGAAATGAAACCAGTTGATATCCATGAGGGCATCGAATCTACTTTGCTGATTTTGCAGCATCGGCTCAAGAAAGATAGTTTGCATTCTGGTATTGAAGTAATCAAAAATTACGGTCAACTGCCACGAATTTTTTGTTACGCTTCTGAGCTAAATCAGGTATTTATGAATCTTCTAAGTAATGCAATCGATGCTTTAGAGGAAATAAGAAACTCTGGAGAAGTATCTGATAAAAAGCCTACTATTAGTATTTACACAGAAATGGCTTCTTCTAATTCAGTCAGAATTAGAATTGCTGACAATGGATCGGGAATGACTGAGGATGTAAAAAAGAAAATATTTGACCCATTTTTTACGACCAAGCCTGTAGGTTCTGGTACTGGTTTGGGATTATCCATTAGCTACCAGATCGTGGTAGACAAACATAATGGAAAGCTCAGTTGTGTTTCTTCTTCAGGTCTTGGTACTGAATTTATCATTGAGATGCCGATAAGTCAGTAACCATTGCCAATGCAGTTTGTCGGAATATCCAGGATGCAATATCAACAGAGCGATCGCGCTTTACAACTCTTCGGGATTAATTTCTCGTTCTCGCAGCAGCGTTCCTCATTTGATAGCTGGCGCGGCATCGGTTGGTAGTTTTTGTACCATACTGCTGTGTTGAGAGCTTGCGGTTGTTTTAACTGTAGCGATCGCATTTTGAAAGCTATGACAAGAGAGCGCACACTTCGCTAACGCCAACCCATCAACCTCTACCTGAGTGCTTTGTTAACTTTTTGTTACTGTTAGCTGGAGCTTGCTCTTGGGAATACTTTAAATAGAGCTTTCTGATTAGCTCTGCTGCAATCACTACTAGAAATGATATGCCACCAGTTAAGAACTTTGATAGCAAGAGTATCCCATTACTTGACCTGTTGCGAAGCACTAAAGAGGGAAAAGCTCAACTGCCAGACTTTCAGCGTAGCTGGGTTTGGAACGATGACCAAGTATGCAGCTTGTTAGCCAGCATTTCACTTTCTTACCCAATTGGAGCAGTGATGATGCTCGAAACAGGCAACCCTGATGTGCGATTCCAACCTCGTCCGATTGAAGGAGTGACACTGAATAATCCGACAGAACCAGAGGAACTAATTCTAGATGGGCAGCAGCGCTTGACCTCGCTTTTTCAGACATTGCTATCAGGAAAAGCAGTTAAAACAAAAGATACACGAGGTAAAGAAATTTACCGATGGTATTACATTAACATTGCCAAAGCACTCGACCCAACTATTGACCGAGAGGAAGCTATTGTTAGCGTTCCAGAGGACAAGATAATCCGCAATTTTCGTAAAGAAATTGTGGCGGATTACTCAACTTCTGAAAAAGAGTACCAAAATGAAATGTTCCCGATTTCGCAAACTTTTTACTCCTCCGATTGGATGACCAGTTATAACGAATACTGGGACTACCAAAAGGAAAAAGTCAAGCTTGTTAATAAATTTAATAATGACATTGTAAAGCAGTTTGAGCATTACGATGTACCAGTTATTTTGCTGCACCAGGAAACACCAAGAGAGGCAGTATGTCAAGTTTTTGAAAAAATGAATACAGGTGGTATATCTCTTACTGTTTTTGAGCTAGTCACAGCAACTTTTGCAGCCGATAAGTTCAACCTCCGAGAAGATTGGGCAACACGAGAGAAGGCACTGAAGATCCATCAGGTACTAAGAGATATTGAAAACACAGATTTTTTACAGGCGGTGACATTACTTGCTACCCTTGACAAATCCTCAGTAAGCTGTAAGCGCAAGGATGTTCTAAACCTGAGCTTAGAGCAATACAAGGAATGGGCTGATTTAGTTACTTTAGGCTTCGAGCAAGCGGCAAAATTTCTCCACACACAAAAGATATTTAGCGATCGCGAACTGCCTTATCAAACTCAGCTTACAGCCCTTGCAGCTATCTTCGCGGCACTTGGCGATCGCGTTATTGGTACGGGAGCAATTGCAAAATTAGCTAATTGGTATTGGTGTGGAGTTTTTGGAGAACTTTACAATAGTGCCATTGAAAGTCGTTTAGCAAAAGATGTACCACAAGTACGGGACTGGATTAATGGTTGTGGTGCTGAACCTGACACAATCAGAGATGCTAACTTTGCTCCTGACCGTCTTTTGAGTCTCTATACTCGCAGAAGTGCTGCTTATAAAGGCTTATCTGCTTTATTGTTGAGGGATGGTGGTTGCGACTTCTTTACAAGTTATCCCATTGACACTCTGATGGAGTTTAATGAATCTATTGATATCCATCACATTTTTCCGCGACACTGGTGCCACCACAACGGCATTGCAGCCGAGGTTTACGACTGCGCGATCAACAAAACCCCACTTTCAGCCAAAACTAATAAGATGATTGGAGGTAAAGCACCAAGCATCTACTTAACCGATATTGAGAAGAAATCCGACATCTTAGAAGACAATCTGAATGAGATTTTGCGATCGCACGTTATAGATCCAGCTAGTTTACGCACAGATAATTTTGATGCCTTCTTCCAAGCTAGAAAAAATGCACTTTTAGATCGGATTGAGAAGGCAATGGGTAAGCCGATTCTGCGGGAGGCGGCTAAAGAGATAGAAAATTAGAGTTTGAGTGCGAACAGGACAATGGGCGATCGCATCTTTGACGATTTCAAGAATGCGATCGCATCTCACCACAAATTAGACAGAAGCGCTTAACTGTTCCTCAGAAACCCATGCCCCGTGGAAACCGTAAGGCACCCGCTGGGGGATGAGGACACGCGCCACTGGTTCAGATGTCACGTCTTGGGCATTTACGACCACCAGTTCCGAAGTGTCTGCTTCATCATCGTGGACAAAAGTCATTAGCCAACCGTTATCCTCAGCAGTCGCATCGGGACGAGGAACAAATACCGCTTCGCCACCATAGCGTCCCCGTCCGAATTCGTGAGTTTCGGACTTACCATTCTTAAAGTCATACTTGATGACCCCTTCAAATAGAGGCATCGGATTATTTGCCATCTTTGCCGTATAACCGTAGCGCATCGGTCGTCCCATTCGCTGTTCGTTCAGGCGGGGGAAATCCGATGGCGCATCATCCAGCATCTCCTCTTTTACCGTACCCGTGCTGAGGTTAAAGCGCCATTGGTACAAACGGCCAGCGTCTCCCTCATTTTCGCCGGGGGTCATATCAGTCGTTAAAACACTGGTGGAACTCATGCGACAAGCGACAAGCACCACTTCATCTCCCTCCTCGTAGGCATTGAGAGTATGGAAGACGTAGCAGGGGGGACTTTCAAACCAGCGGATGTTGCTGTTATCGCCATGACGGGGGACAATGCCGAAACGACTAGGGCGATCGCGCTCAAACATCAACGCTGGTTTACCCTGCTGCATGCGTACCATGCTGAAGGTTAGTGGCAGATCCATAAAGATTGTGTAGTGTTCGGTGATGGCAAAATCGTGCATCATCACCCCCATCGGCAAGTCGATGGGAACGGTTCGCAACAACTCACCCTTCGCTGAAACGACGCTGTATTTTAGGTACGGTGGGGCAAACGAGTAGCCAAAAAACATCATCTCGCCCGTTTCGGCATCGACCTTCGGATGAGCGGTAAAGGCAGAAACCAGCTTGCCATCGTAAGAGTAAGCACCTGATGTCTCTAAGCTGGGAACCTTAATAGTGTGAGGTTCACCGCCTTCCCAGAGCGCCAGCAGCCGTCCATCGTGCCACACTAGAGCGGTGTTAGCGGTATTTTTAGGAAAATTATAGGGATTTTTGCCTCGTGACGGTTCCATCAACCCCGTCCAAATTGCCTTACCCGCTTCGCGTTCAATATTAAATCCCCGTGTCCGGATATAACGGTTGCGATATTGAGCTTTGCCGTTATTTATTCGCACTCCGTGCAACATTCCATCCCCATCAAACCAGTGATAGTTGCCGATAGGTGGAAATTGAGGATTGGGGCCATTCCGCACAAACATCCCGGATAAATCGGGGGGTAGTTCGCCGATTACTTTCAAGTTGGTGGGTGCGATTTCTTCCCGTACTGGCGCAAAGTTGTCATCTAGATAGGGATTGACTGCGGTTGTGGTCATGCGTTGTGCTGAATCGATTGTCTTATCTATATTTATTTTGATTGAGCGAACGCGATCGCGTCTCACACTATGGTTGTGGAACAAGCCAGATGAAGTGGTTGGGGTGGAGCGAGCAAAGTTTAGAGGAGGATGCGATCGCATCCTTTTCTAGCTGTATATGGATGAATACGAACAACTTTTACCCTAAACCATCTAAAGCAATCGTAATTGACTACCAGTAAATCGCAGAATATTTCTGTGGCTAAGCCTATTGGTTGAAGAATTTTTCTGTGCCAAAACGCTAATCTACTGGCATTAGCAGGACTATCGCTTAGCGCTTAGAGTTCTGCAAGTAAGAACGATTCGCCAATCACCCCGATCAATCGTCAATCTCTGACACTAAAGACGATGAAACTTGAGAGTACGGCTTTTACTGAAAACAGTGTAATTCCGTCTAAATACACCTGCGACGGCGCAAATATTTCCCCCTCTCTTAGCTGGAACTCCCCGCCAGAGGGTACTCAGAGCCTTGCTTTAATCGTTGACGATCCGGATGCGCCTGGGGACATTTTTGTCCATTGGGTTCTCTACGATCTCCCACCTGAAATTCGCCATCTACCTGGCGGCATTCCCAGCGAAGCAAACCTCGCTGAGGGGGGCGTCCAAGGTAAAAATGATTTTGGCAATTTAGGTTATGGTGGCCCTTGCCCGCCTAGTGGTACGCATCGGTACTTTTTCAAACTCTACGCACTCGATCGACTGTTAGATTTAGCAGCGGGTGCCACTAAAAACAAGGTAGAAGCGGCAATGAATGGTCATATTCTGGCAGCAGCAGAACTCATTGGACGCTACAGTCGCCAGCGATAATCTTGCGGCAGTTCACAATTAATCTACAAAAAAAACACCTTTTCAAAGGTGTTTTTACTGGTGGCTAAAATAAGCCTGCAAATTTGATTTTGAGTCATCAATTCTTATGTGTGATGCCGAGGAGTCCGGGCACCCATAGATGAGCCAATCAGCGATGCTGCTAAACCTAAGAGTGAACCAATTGTAAACGACCAACCTGCCTTCGCTGTTGCACCCGCAATATCACGAGTTTGCTGAGCTGTTACATTCGGCGCGTCGTTGGGTACGTTCACTGCACCTTGTTGCGCTTGATTGACGATTTCTCCAGCATTCGCACCTACAATACCGAATGCGCCTGAGATTCCACTTGCTAACAACCAGGAACTCAATGCCAAAGTTGTAGCCCAAAGAATGGCTCCATTTAACATTGCTGTATTCCGGTTCATCGGACCACTGGCACGGGCTGCTACCCAACTACCCACCAAAAGGGAAATAAACAAAGAGATAATAGACCAAATTCCGACCGCTCTGCCAACATCATCGGCATAGGTTCTAGGTGCGCCGGAACCGGAAATATTAGTAGCACCAATTGCGGCTCCTAAAGCACTCAGAATTAACTGAGTAGCTAAAGCAGTAACAATACCGGCAAAAATGGGACCCCACCTTACACGATCGTGGTACTCAACAATTTGATTGCCAGCAGTTGGCTCAATAACAACCCTGTCTTCTCGATTTGTGTATGACATTGCTCACCGCTCTTCCTGTTTCTATTTTTTATAGAGCTACTTTCTTCTAACTTTCACCCTTGAGTTATACTTTATACTGGTATTTTTCTGGGTATATCTATCAGTAGGAATAATCAGGATATCTATCGATAGAAATATGTGTTCTATTTAAGTGAAAAGCGCGATCGCAATTATTAATAAATTAGTAGAGCTTTACGGCTGTTTCCGTGACAGTAATGAGCAATAAAAAGCCAGGCTGGTCACTCTGCTATCACACCCCGTTCTGCTCAAAAACTACAGATATATAACTGCCATTCCGTCAGCCGATAATCTCCCCAACTCCATCAAAAAAAACCACAGGGCACGACTAGACAAAACGACTTCAGCGGTGATAATTGCTAAATACGCTCTTAACACAGCTTTGTGAACGACATCAGTTGTTGTTACAATCATTAACTGTCCTCGTCAAAATTTCTTTTTAGGCAAATTAGGGGTGTAGACGAGGTAAAGCTCATCCCTCTGCTGTGTTTAGCCATTCTGGATTCATGCTTCCGGAATAGAAACACTGAGCCATTGTAGAAACTCAAGATAAATCGACCGTGCAAAAACAGACTTTATTAGTAGCTAGTCTCTTGTTGGTGCCAGCGATCGCTACCATCAAAATGCCAGTTGTCCAAGCGGCTCCACTGGTAGCTCAAGGCAACCAACAGCAGGTGAGCGAACTGCTGCGGCAGGGGCGTAAGTTGGTGGATACGGGAGATATTGCCAGAGCCTTGACAATTTATCAACAAGCTGCGGCTCTCGATCGCGAAAATGCCCGTATCTTCTCCGCCATCGGCTATTTACAAGCAGTTCAGGGCAACTACCGAGAAGCCACTAAAGCTTATCAACAGGCTGTCACCCTCGAACCGAAGAATGCTGATTTTCAGTATGCATTGGGGTACGCTCTCGCGAATCTTGGAGACAATGCCAGTGCCGCAGCCGCCTACCAGCGTGCTGCCCAGATCGACAACAAGAACCTGAATGCCTATCTAGGATTAGGGGTGGTATTACAGCGTCTAAAAGATTATCAAGGCGCAATGCAAGCCTATGAAACTGCCCTCCAGCTCGATCCGAAAAATCTACAAGCTTATGAATTTATCGGCTCCGCCTTCCTGAAGCAGGGGCGTCCCGCAGAAGCGATTCAAGCGCTCCAACAGGCTGTTGCTCTCGCCCCAAATGACAGCGGCGTGCAGTTGAACTTGGGAGACGCCTACATGAAGCAAGGCAACGTCACGGCTGGGATGGCGGCTTTAGAACGGGCAGCCAAGATTGAACCTCGCAATGCTCAGATTAGCCTCCAAATTGGCAAAATTTTGCAAACCGGGAATAATCTGGATGATGCCTTAAAGGCTTATCAACAGGCAGTGAAGATCAAACCCGATCTCGTGGAAGCTCAGACAGCGATCGCTGATATTTTGCTGAAGCAGCAGGACTACCTAATGGCAATTGTTGCGTATCGGCGGCTGGTAGAAATGTCGCCGGAAAATGCCCAAGCTTACTACAATCTGGGAGTGGCGTTGAGAAAGCGAGAAAGGGTACCGGAAGCGATCGCAGCTTTTGAGCAAGCCCGCGACCTTTACCAGCGTCAAGGTCAGAAGGAAGGCTCTCAGAGAGCGACTTCCGCCCTTAGAGAGCTTCAAAAAGACAAAGGCTAAGGGCAAATGGCGAATAACTGATGGATAGTTTCTTAAAAACTTATTAAGAGTCTCGGCTTGTGGAAATTTCTGCGGATAAGTTGGACTGCAAGATACCTCCTAACTGCGTCCTCAGCCCCATTGATGTCAGAACAATTTAGAGCATCTAATGGGGCTTCCGTATTTTCAATTTTGATTTTCGACTTTAGATTTTGGATGATTAGGCTGGGGTTGAGCAACGGATAGATTTTGGTTGTTCGCTCGTAGAACTTGCGCTTAAATCTAAAATTTTGACCAAAGCATCAACACTCGCATCCGATAAATCCGCCAGGGAAACTACCCGCTCTAAATTGGGAAAGCAGCGGCGGATAGCGTGGTTGTAGCTCGGATCGTAGTGGCACTCAAGCAAGTCTCTCACCAATCTTTCCCACTGTTGGGTATCAATGAGCTGGTACCATTCTTGGAGTTTTTCCCAGCCATAGCGAGATTTCAGTCTGTGCAACTTCGCTTTCAAAACCTCCGGGTGGGCCATTAAGTGAGGATATTCCTGCAAAAGCCACTGAATTCTAGCTTCTACAGGCATCTCAATTTCCACACAGCTCGCTTGTTTCATCTGTTGCCAGAGAGATGGGGGCACATAAATGCGCCCAATTTTATTACTCTCCGCTTCCACCCATACGGGAAAGCTAGGATCGAGGCTTTGCAACTGTTGCAGTAGCAGGGATTCAAAGTGTTTTTGGGATGGCTGAGGTTGGGGATGGGTTTTTGGTAATTGTCCCTCAGCTCCAGATGCGATCGCCCTTGTTTCTACAAGCTGCTTCTCAGCGCCACTCCCACTCTCCCACTCTTCACCCAGGAGAGAACCGCGATGGTTTGCCAAACCTTCCAGATCCAGCACCTGAATGCCAAACTCAGCCAGACGGCGCAAAATGTGGGTTTTACCGCTACCAGTCATTCCAGATAATATCCGGAAGTTAAAGCGTTCTGGAAGGGCTTGCAGTTGCTCGCGTACCAAGGAACGATAGGTTTTGTAGCCACCTTCGAGGACAGTGACTTGCCAACCAATTTGACTCAAAACGGTTGCCAAACTGTTAGAACGTTGTCCTCCCCGCCAGCAGTACACGAGGGGATGATAGTCTTTGTCTTTTTCAGCAAAGTGATGGGTGAGGTGACGGGAAATATTTTGAGCAACTAAGGTCGCTCCTAGTTTACGGGCAGTGAAAGGACAAACTTGTTTATAGAGCGTTCCGACTTTAGCGCGTTCCTCGTCATCCAAAACGGGCAGGTTAATGGCACCGGGTATCCGATCTTCAGCGAATTCGCTGGGTGAGCGGACATCAATAATTTCGCTGTAAGTTTCTGTCTCAGATAGCTGAGTATAATTGGGCGATCGCGGCATTGTTAAATATGAATGGCTAATTGCTGATGGCTAATTGAAGGATTGTTCAAGAGCCACTTTTCGATTAGCCACTCTTTGATTAGCCATTACCTCAACTCATACCATTTTAGGTTTGGGATAAGCGTTTGAGGGTTTGACCGCCTAGCAGTCGGTCAGTTTCTTCCAGCAATGCGGGAATTTTGTCGGCGTGGGGACTATGGGTAAGACATTGGCGGAGGTCTAGTTCTCGAACCCGATCCGCTTTGGCTCCTGGAAACCAGTGGCTGGCGTTGCCCAGCAAGTTGTAGCGCATTTTAGCGTACTCGATCATATCGTAGGCGATCGCTAGATTTCTCAGCCACAAAATCACTTGGATATTTAGTCCCCCCGGCGTTGCTTCTGGCTTTGGTAAGCCAACGTGCCAGGTTTTTACCCAGTCTTCTCCTAAGGTAGCGATCGCTTCTTTCTCCAAGCGATCAAGAATTGGCAACAAAATCGACTCGGCCTTCTCTAGCAGCGGCAAGGTTTTCAGGTGTTCGTCAAAATCCTCTGGTCGTGACGCCCCCACACTCAGAGTATGCACCTGCGGATGACTCAGGCAGAACAAATCGTTAAACACGATTGGGCTGAGGGGATAGCACAAATCCACCAATTTTTGTGGCGGTTTAAACAGCATTCCTCCTTTCTCTGAAGGACTGATAATAAAAACGCCCATATCGTGCCGAGAAGCTGCCTCAATGGCAGACCAGTTGAATTGATTGATGTAGTACCAGTGCAGGTTAACGTAATCAAACTGGTTCGTCTCAATCGCCTTCACAATTACATCACTTGGCCCGTGCGTTGAGAAGCCAATAAACCGAACTTTGCCTCGATCTTGTAGCTGTCGTGCCACCTCCAGACAGCCACCCTGTTTAATGCTGTCGTGCAGCAACTCATCGGTATTGACACCGTGTAGCGACAGCAAATCAACGTAATCTAGCTTTAAGTAAGCTAGGGACTTCTCAAATTCTTGGCGAAATTCTTTAGCGTCCGCTTTAGGGCTGATTTTCGTCTGGATAATCATTTTTTCGCGCGGAAAAGTCGGCAAAATTCGCCCTAACTGCATCTCAGAGGTGCCGTAGCCACGAGCAGTTTCAATATGATTGATTCCGACTTCAAAAGCTCGGCGAATCGTTGCTTCTACATTCCGTTGATTATCGCGGGGAACTCGCCATCCAGGGACATCCTGCCACTTAAACTGATAGCGCATCCCCCCACAAGAAAACACGGGCATTTGTAATTCTGTACGCCCAAATCGCCGATACTGCATCTTTCTAAATACATAAGAAAATTGCTGAATTGTGCTTGTAGTTAAGCACAACTATTTTTAGGGTAATTGACTATGCTTGCAAACGTTGTTCGGGCTACCTTGCTATCTTTTTTACCAGCAACCCTGCTGCTGGCATCGAGTTCTGCGATCCTGGCTCAGAATAGCCCCCGTCCTGAAGGAGCCTTGAATTGGGTAGGTGCATCGAATGGAGACATCCCGCCCAATGCCGTGGTTGGTGGATCTGAATCGGGGCGTCGTTTGTACATCTGTCGCGCCGAATATAACGGTGGCGTGCATCCGGGAAAAGTTGTTGCCAACAATTGTAATTTTGGTTGGGGTGGAGAGGAAATTCTCGCCCCTTTCTATGAAGTTTTAACCGCGCCCCGAAACGTTCGGATTGTTTGGATAGCAGCATCGAACGGACGGGTGCCAGTGGGAGCGATCGCGGGTGGGATAGAAGCAGATCGAGATCTATTTATCTGTCGGGCATCTCACAATAAAGGCGTTCATCCCGGAAAAATTGCCGCTAGCAATTGCAATATCAGTTGGGGAGGACAGGAAATTCTCAAGCGCAACTATCAGGTAGCCGTGCTTAGGAGAAATCGTTAAAAATCCGAGTTTAAGCTGGTGCGATCGCTACAGTTGCACGTAAACCCAAAAACCCCGGAAACCAGGATAGGGTCGGATTTTGTCTCGCACGGGAAAAGAGACAAAATCCAGGTAGAGAGCAGATTAGTAATTTTGCTTGGAGAATCGCAAACGAAGATTAAGCTTCTCGCACAATAGGCTTCCCATCTACCACTTCGCCCACTAACACTAAATCTGTGACGCCCACAAATAAACCATTTTCCAAAACGCCAGGAATATTATTAAGCGTCTTTTCCAGTTCTCCAGGATTATCGAGGGTGTCAAACTTTACATCAATGACCAGATTGCCTTGATCGGTGACAACGGGACCCGCTTTTTTGACGCCCATCCGTAGTTCTGGCTTCCCGCCTAGCTTTTCGATCGCCCGCATCACGGGTGTTATCGCCATCGGAATTACCTCTACTGGCACGCGGAAGGTGGAACCCAGTTTGTCAACGAGCTTGGAACTATCGACCACGACAATAAACTGCTCTGCCAAACAATCTACTATCTTTTCCTGGGTGTGGGCAGCACCGCCCCCTTTAATCAAATTGTGCTGTGGATCGACTTCATCGGCTCCATCAATGGCAATATCAATCCGATCGGCTTCATCCAGGGTGGTTAAGGGAATTCCGTACTGTTTAGCTAGCACGGATGCCTGAAATGAGGTGGGGATGCCTTTGATGTCTTTGAGGTCGCCGGACTTCAAGCGATCGCCCAAAGATTCAATTGCATAAGCAGTCGTCGATCCGGTGCCCAGTCCCACTATCATCCCCGACTGGACGCGGGCGGCAGCGGCTTTCCCAACTTCCTGCTTCATCACCTTAACGGGATCTTGTTCTGCACTCATTCTTAAAACTCCTGGCGATATTGACAACTTAGCTCTGTAGGCTAGGATCGCTTAGCAATACTACTCGGTTCACTTCTCTCCATTGCCTCTCTACCTCTGCCTAAACCACTTCTAAAAGACGAGTGTTTTTAGCGATGAGGAGAGTCCAACCCCCCTTCTCTCCGCGGGAAGGGGGGTGTGAGGGGTTTGCTCCGCTCCGAAAAGTATGCGATCGCGTAAACCTAAACCAACTCAGCTGCAACAGTCAGTCTACTATCTGGAGTTCCCTTCCTATGACTCAGGGTGAAAATTTTTCTCAGGAAGATTATCAACACGACTCAAATCTGACTCCAGAAGCACACCATCAAAAAAATCAGGGTGAGCAAACAAGCACTACACACAAAGCCTTATTGCTGTTTGAAGAAGGATTAAAATTAGCCGAAATAGGAAAGTATAAAGAGGCTGTTGCCCATTATCAAGAGGCTTTAGGTCTTCAACCGGATTCTGATAAAATTTTATACAACTATGGACTTTCCTTATTTTATTTAAGCCGCTACAACGAAGCTGTTAGTTGCTACGACAAAGCGATAAAGTTAAATCCAGATTATTCCGAAGCTTGGAGCGATCGCGCCCATGCACTGATCATGTTAAATCGTGGGAAAGAAGCACTAGCGAGTTGCGAACAGGCTTTGCAAATTCAACCAGAATCTTATCAAGCCTGGTACAAGCGAGGCTGGGTGCTGAGTAAGTTAAATCGCCGCAAAGAAGCGATCGCTAGCTGCGATAAAGCTTTAGAGATTAATCCAAACGGCTATGAAGCCTGGTGTACCCGTGGGGCTGTGCTACCATTACCAAAACGCCGCCAAGAAGCACTTTGCAATTTTGATAAATCTTTGGAAATCAATCCAGCCTATCAGCGAGCTTGGTACAATCGGGGTTCGTTACTGGTAAATTTAGGGCGGGATGAAGAAGCACTGGCTAGCTTTGAAAAAGCCACTACAATTCAACCAGATTGTCAAGAATTTTGGTTTCCTCAAGCCTGGTACGGTCGAGGCTTTATCCTGGCAAAATTACATCGCTATCAAGAAGCGATCGCTAGCTTTGAAAAAGCCTTACAGCTTAAGCCAGAATATGCGTCGGCTGCGTTTTATAAACTCATCTGCTTGCTCATAACAGGTAAAATCTTTCAGCATTTATTAAATTCTGAAAAAAGAAATCAACTATTTAACGAGCTAAAAAATATTGTCAATGCGTTTAAGTATCATTTTTTATTTGTTGCAACATTTATTTTTATCATCAGTTCTGCTCAATCGCCTTGGGCAACAAATTTTAAGCAGATGTTTTCTACTTTATTTTCAGTTGCAATTATTTGGTTTATCTTAGGGGATATTTGGAAAAACAAGTCCCAATTAAGTTGGGTATTAGCAATTTATTTTAAAAGTGGGATTTTAAGTTATGTTCGGGCAGCTTTTATTCTTTTTGTTACCTTAACGACATTTGCAGTCGTAAGCCCATACGTACCCCAATTTATGCAATGGGGATGGGCTAGTGCAGTTTTCGGAAATTCTGGAAATATTATATTTCAACCGTTTGATACTATTAAAAGCATTCAACCTCCACCATCAGAGGATATTAATTCTCAACTTCCCAATCCCAGTGAAAGCTTACCACCCGATGAAAAAGTTGTAACTCAACCCAAGCCATCACCCGATGAAAAAGTTGTAACCCAACCCAAGCCATCACCCAATGCAAATGTTGCAACTCAACCTCGCCCGATACCTAATGAAAAGGCTGCAAATAAGACCTATAAAGCAGTACCGACAAACAGTACAAATCAAAAACCCCCTTTTGATTACACAAAAGTTTTGATGGTTGTTTTTTGGATCTGTTTAATTTTAATGGTTCCCTTTTGGGCTGGATTGGAGGAAAAGATTTTTCGTCAAGGTGCTAACACCTGGAAGCAGATAATCGGGAATTCTACAGCTTTTGGTTTAGTCCATATCACCGTAGGAATTCCTATTTATGCAGGTTTTCTGCTGATTATTCCAGGTTTCTTATTTGCTTGCCGCTATAAATTTGTACATGACCAGTCTTTCAAAAAAAATAATAATGAAGAAATAGCTCAGGAAGCAGGAGTTCAGGCAAGTACAGCCGATCATGCAATCTACAATGCAATCCTGATCACTTTTTTGGTTTTTGTAATGTTAACTGCATAATTCAGATAAGGATGCGATCGCATCCTCTCTTCTCCTGTCACTCACCTAATGCCGCGCCAGCACTATTCCCTTCATGGAAGCGATGCACTAAGCTAGCACTTCCAGCAGTAGGGACGAAGGTTGTATCCGTCTGTCCACAACAGACTTCTTGACTTACAACGCATAGCCGACGACTGTAAGCGCAGCAAAATAACCTTTGCCTGTCCTTCAAACAAAGTCCGCGCAGGCAGACGATATAGCAGTTCTCATTAAGCGTGCAATCCACTCGGAACCTTACCCCATGCCTATTTCCGCTTTTCGGTGAAAGGCAGCAGGATCAAACTTTGCTGCATCCAAACAAGAATCCCTATATATAAAGATTCCCTGAAGCAGGCTTAGTTTGTATAGCTCTAAGCTTGAGTCTGTTAGCATGAGCGAAGCATCTGGTAAAGAGCGACACGTTAGCGATTCCCTGTCGTGATAGCTTCGCTTCACGCGCAGCATGAAGCGAACTTATGGCGGTTCTATCTCCTAGTGTGCCGATTTACAAGAAACCTCCCTGTATTAAATGAAACTTTTGAGTGCCTATATCAAGGTATTGCCCGATTACGGCATGATTTTGTAGGAACATCTCCTATGGGTTCGCAGAGGATGGCAAAGTTTTGCCTAAAACGGCTCATGGCAATTTGAGCGCAGCCTATAAGCACATAATGTTTACTACGAGCTTCCCATTTTTTGAAAACTAACCTATAGTACCGTTGGGAATACCTCTTACGCCCTCAGGCAGAAGACAGTTTCAATGGATACAGGGTATTTCCTGGTTTGATATATCTTTATTCCTTAGAAAAAAATATTGGTAGTCTCTGCTGTAATGTCACAGATTCATCCGCTTAATCTGGTTATCCAACCTGATGACAAGGAAACTAGCTGCTGTCTTTCCAGCATTGGGTTTCAGGAGCTTCCTGCCATGCCTCAGCTTCTCTATCAAACTGTAAATAATCGTGAACTGGTTAGTATTTTCGTCAAGATCAGCCAAGTTCTTTCAGAAACCAGTCAAGCTTCCTCACGCTTTTTTCTGACGCGAACCGAGCAAAAGGATTCTTCTATTGAGACATCGACACGCGATTATCAAAATTTACTAGGAGATTTTTTAAAAGCGCAACCGATTAGCACGATTACCCAGGCGGTTAAATATGCTTGGTTTTTTCAGATTTTAGCGAAGCAGCAAATATTTTTTCACTATCAGCCTATTTTCAATTTATCAACCGGCGAAATAATTGCTTATGAATGTTTGGCACGCGCCAAAGACGAGCGTGAAGGACACTTCAGCGGTTATCAATTGATTGAAGCAGCCCTTTCGACAAAATTGGCTTACGAGTTTGATGAACTGGCTCGAACAATTTGTTTACAATCAATTGCTAACACCAAAAGTCATCAAACATTTTTTATTAATATCTTACCCAATGTAATTAGCAAAGATCCTGCATCCTTAGAGCAGAACATCAAGTTAATTCTCGATCTGGGATTACAGCCCGAACAAATTGTATTTGAATTAACCGAAGTAGAAGCACTGGTCAGCTGCCCAAAACTCTTGAAAACCATCAATCGCCTACGAGAACGGGGGTTTGGAGTTGCTGTAGATGATTTGTGCGCCTGTGTTTCCCCTGATAACTACTTCATGGAGTTTTGCCCCGATTTGATCAAGATAGATCGGCGATTAGTACATGGTTGCAGCCAGCATTCTCTCAAGCAGGTGATGCTCAAAAGTTTAGTGAATTCTGCTCATAACTTGGGAATTCGAGTTGTCGCTGAGGGACTTGAAGACAGAGAAGATATTGAATTTTGCTGCGATTTAGGGGCAGATTACGGGCAGGGATTTGGGTTAGCAATGCCACAGGTAACTTTGCAGCAGCAACGGCTCGATTTTATGAAGTCGTCACTCAGGATGTTGTCTTACACAGATCCCTGCACCTGTTAAAACTAGATGCTGTAAGATGCTTTCCTGGTACAACTGACTCTTATCTATGCAGCTTGAATTTATTCCAGTCGAAGAATTTTATTTCGCACTAACCTTAGCCGTCAAAACTTTGGAGGAAGTGGAGCAACCCGGTTTAATAGAACAAGTGCGATCGCGCCTCAACCTAAAATACGGTCAGCCTTCCACAGTTGCCGCAGCCACCCAGAATACGTTTAATTACGTATTTCGGGTTCTAGAGCTAGACAACAGCCCTGCAAGTCAGCTGATTGTCTCAGTAGCAGACTGGCAAGGCAAATTGCGTCTAAGCAGTGATTATGGCTGGACTCTCGATCAAGATCGCAAGCCCGTTCGCACCGAACGATTTAACCAACGACCAGAATTTGCTAAGCAGCTACGCAGCTACCTGCAAGACTGGTTGCAACTCCCTCTGAGTAATTAGCTTTTAGTTGCTTAGTCATTAGTCATTAGCCTTTGACTAATGACTAATGACTAATTGCTTTGAGCAGCCAACAGTTCCTTCAGCTTCGCCAATTCGCCAGCCCAACGGGGGTCGGGTTGAAAGGTATCTGATTCATTATTAGATGTTGCCCCTTCAGAGCGCCGTGACTTCTTGTTACTGCCACCGCGACGACCACCACCGCCGCCAGTGGGAGCGGGAGCGGGAGCGCCACCGCCGCCGCTAGCAGCTTTGTTGGGGTCCTTAATCGGAGCTGGAGCTGCTGGACGAGGTTCTTCTTCCCCTTCACCCTTAGCTCGTGGCAATGCCTTTTCTATTTTCAGCGGGCTTTCTTGGAACATCTGACCGTTGAACTTTTCAATAATTTCATCAGCCAGTTCATCCGTCTTCACGGTTACAAAAGCAAAACCCCGACATTTGCCGGTTTTCCGGTCTTTAATCACCTTGGTGGAAACAGAATCGCTCATGTCCCCAAAAAGGGCTTGTAACTCCTGACGGTCTACTTCTTCTTTGGGCAGATTGCCTACATACAAACGAATAGACATGGAAAAATACCTCCAGACTCAATATCTTTAGACAAAAATTGCGATCGCGCACAAAGCGTATACTCGATTGGGCTGCTCGCACTAAACCCGCTCTTCGGTGACAGCTTCTCCCAATCAACCTTACGGCTTATTTGGAGATTTCTCGTTTCAGCGAGAGCCTTTTGGTCTACCCCAACTCCACAGCCTGATGGGATGACCGCCGCCTTTTTCTTCATTTTCCTGAAAACGTTTTCATCTCGATTAAGAGCCAATCCGTCATCAGAATAGAAAAACCATCTATCAGCCTGCGTCTTGAAAAATTCCGCCTCACAGCTAGAATCTTCTTGAATCGTGCCAGATGGATGTACTAGCCCATAGAAACGCCTTCCTGCAATCAACCCCTTAAACGCCGAATAGCGCTTCTTCCCGGCACCGATGAGCGCCAAGATAGACACGAATTTTTCCCATCCAGCACCCGTAACAAACTTTGCCAATTTGCTCCCGGCGAGTTTTTTGTTGATCAAGTCTCGATCGGCAACCACCATTAATTGCTTCAATAGCCAGTTGGCAACTTGTTGGTAAAAATTTTGACGCTGGTTTGCAACATTTAACGGTGACAATTCAATCTGCTGGACAGCTTTAACTCGATGCTTACTGCCCTGTTTCTGGCGAGACAACTGACGCTGTAACCGCTCAATCCGCTTCTGGGCTTTCCTATTGTATCGAGGGATTGCCACCTGCTCAACGCAGTTTTGTAATAGTTGAAAAAAAAGTCTTTTATCGGCTGGAAATAAAGAGTTTATTTTTTTAAAATTGCGCTTTTGGCTGCAAGAATCTAGCTTATCTCTAATTGATGCGATTGAACAACTGCTTTGGCAATAGCAGTTAGTATTACAACCTTTTTGTTTCCACCAGTTAAAGCGTTCAGCCAACCGATAATTGTACTGCCATCTGAGCGCTTCTATCCATTCCTCCATTGTAACTAACTGCTGCTGACTTGGGCGCAATCGATACTCATGGGCGATTCTCATTAGAGAATTGTATCCTAAATTACTGTAATCTTTGCACTCGACCTTTATGGATATCGAGTGGTTTACAGCAGTATCGAGGCGAGACGTTTGCGATCGCTCCTAATTATTGCAAGATATTAACATTATTTTTAAAGGTATCACGGTCTCTGCTATGGGGCTAGTTTAAACAGCAGATTTCCGTCTTTAGCAGTATCTTCAGGCGTGAAGCACTCAACCTCCACCCCCAAGTGGATCGGTTCTCAAGATACTGCTTTGTGTTTTCGCCGGAACGGTTAAATAACTTCAAAGGTAATCGACATCGCCGCCATCTGAGTTGTATCTACGTTACTCACGCCTTGGGGAGAGTTTCCAGTGCCGCGCGTGCCTTCCGCGAGGTCATCCAGCAAATCGCCGACCACTTGAGTTGGCTCCGAAAGAGCTACGGGGCCTCTTGTATCCCGTGGTGCTAGGTTTCGCAACGCTTGCAGGGCTTTTCGCAGGGGCGTGCTACTGGCAACAATCAGGACTTCTGCGACTCCTTTGGGTTCTTGGGTGACAAGGTTAAATTGATCGTCAGTCCCAGGAATTTGTAGTGTTTGCCCAGCCTTCACCTGCGTAACATCATCGGTCGCCGTCCACTGATTCGGGAAGATTGCCGATATTTCTCCAGTTGGGTCAATGACTAGGACGCTGAAATAGAGGTCGCGCGGCTCGTTATTTGTAATCTGGAACTGCACCGACGTTCCGATCGGTAACTTTCGGGCATCTGAGGGAAGATTTCCTGAAGGATTATTGGAAGAAGTTTTTTGACCGAGACTGCGATCGCTACCGCGAACGGTGAAAGCACTAGCCAAAATTTCATTTTGACCGGCTCGATTCATCGAAGCATTGACGTTTAGGCGCGATGAATTGGTATTCAGAGTGAGTTTGACAATCCTGGCTGCTAGTAAAGATTTCAGTTTGGCTTGCAGGCGACTGACCGCATTGGCTACGGTTTCACCAGCACTGCCAAAGGAGCCAGGAATCGGCTCCATCGCTGGCGAAAATAGACCTAAACTGCCCTCATTCTTCATCCTTCCAAAGATGTATTGCACCTCTTGCTGTTGTAAAGGTATAGCTTCAAGGCGCTTGATCGCTTGCAAAGCTTGCTTCGCCTGCGCGGTGTCGTTGCCTAAAGAGGGATCAAGACCAATTTTTAAAGTTACATCACTGGGAATCCCGCGAGTGCGTTCCTGCAACAGCGATCCGGGTTTGGCAGTTTTTAACAATTTGCCGCGTCCGATTAAGCCTTGACGAGATTCTAACTGCACGACTCCTTGTTCGCGCCCTTGGGAGTCTACTACGGTGAGAAGGGCATCTTGCTCGAAAGCAACTAGACTTTCGGGGTTGAGTCCCCCCAGCCATAATTGAGCTTGGTTGCCCTCTATTTTAGTGATGACAGCTTCTGCTGGAGGCGTTTGTTGACCGATAAAGTACATCGGTTGCTTAAGATTATTGCTGCCTGGTTTTGCCTCAAATTCAGGGTTTTGACGAGATGACATCCGTGTAGTGTTACGACCAATATTGGGGAGGGCGCTGGCAAAAGATTCGCTGCCAGTTTGTTGCCACAGATATTGAGTCATTAAATAAGTAAAAGCACCGGCATAAAAGTCGCTAAAGGGGGCATCTGCGGCATACTGTTCCCGCTTGGCGGAGGCGATGACGACACCTTTGGCGACACCCTCGCGACGGCGACGCACAAATTCAGCGGGTGAGAGATTCAGGCGAGAGAGCCATTGTTCCTGATATTCTATTTCGGCAGGAACTGGTTGAAGTTGGGAACCCCCATCACGCGATCGCACGACTAAATTCCCCCGTTTGCCGCCACCTGAGTGACAGCTATCCAGCACTGCGGTAACGTTCTCTGTCTTCAGGGCATCCATCAATAAAAATAAGGTGTGCCCCATGATGTCCTCGACAACGCCTCTTTCATTGGGAAATCCGGTAGGCAGCGCACTATCGATGGGCACAAAGGTACTATTAAGACACTTCCCTGTCGGGTCTTTGAAGTCGCAGTCGGGATCGGTTACTTGGGAACCATGCCCTGAGAAGTGAAAGACCACGACATCCCCGCCTTTAGCTTGTTTAATCAGGTGTTCTTCAAAGGCATTTAAGATGCCCTTGCGGGTCGCTTGCCCATCAGTCAAGAGCAGAATGTCTTTCGGATTAAAGCCAAATCGGTGAATCAGCAGTTGTTGCTGCAACTCGACATCAGTGACACATCCTCGCAACGGTGCTGTTGGATAGGCATTAATCCCCACCAGCAAGGCAAGTTTCCGAGGCGTTCCTTGAGCGATCGCACGACTAAAGCGATCGCCTTGCTGCATAATCTCCAGCTGGCTCAAACCCAGCGTTGCCAAAGTCGATCCAGCAAACTGCAAAAACTGACGACGCTTAATGTAAGGCATAATTACTTCTAACTAGATTGGTGTTACTGTCTTAACTCAAAACTCAAAATTTTTTAAAGTCCATTTCCTATCAAAATGAACGGTGCCCAATAGTAAGGATGGTCAAATTTTGACCCAGCACCGAGAGTATTTTCGCTTCTAGAATTGGGTATTGCTTCAACATTAATACTGCCGCGACTATCAACATTATTAAGCGCTGGGGTTGAGAAATCACCGTGCAGCAAGCCCAGTTGAGATTGGCGAAGGGCTGTAGCTTTTGTTATGGGTGTCTGTTGCGTACTTTGAGCTAAATAGCTGTAGAATTTTTGCATCAGATGACTGGTGCTGCGATCGTCCACCAGCCACAAGGAAGCGATTACTGCCTTGGTTCCAGCATTGAGGAAATAGTAGCTGATGCCAGCAATCTCTACACCGTCTTGGTCAGGCCCGCCCAGTGCCGTTTCGCAAGCTGATAGCACAACCAAATGAACATTGCCCAAATCTTGTAAAGTTTGAATCTGAGAAATTGTTAATTTCTCACCCGTACCTAATAGCAGAAATGAATCGTCTGGGCGTCCTGGCACAAATTGACCGTGGGTAGCAATATGCAAAATCTGATGACCTGTCAGATTATCTCGCAAAGTAGGAAAATCAAAAGCATTGTTGAGAAATTCGTTTCCCGGATAAATTCCTGTTGTGTCGTTCGGTTTCTTTTGCACGATCGCATCTAATTCTGCTGGGACATTGGGCAGTGGATTAAAGCCAGCAACTGCATGAGATAGTCCTAACGCTAGAACGGAGGTATTTTGAATGCCAGGAGGAAGGCGATCGCGCACATCTGTTAAGTCAGCAGATAGCACCGTAGAAACGGAGTAGTTCTCAATTAAATATTTTTCGCCATCAAACAATGCACTGATGGGAATGTAACGAGTAACCCGATCCATCGAAAAAACTAAATTTTGAATTTTATTCGCTTTGAGTTCGGGTTCAATCGGTTTAATTAGCCAGTCGTAGAGTTGTTTCCCCGTTGTCTTGACTTCGGCAATGTCAGACCGGGAATCTTCTACTAACTGACGGAATTTTAATACAGATTCGCCTAATTGCCGCTGCGTTACGGGAACTTCCAGGCTTTTAACAATGCCTCCTTTCGATGCCCATAGCAACCAAATTTTGTCCTTTAGTACGAAGGGATAAATCAGCACGGTACCTGGTTGAGATTCGACGATCTCTTTAGCTTTACTAAGTTTATTGGGGTCAAAAAAGGCATCATCTTGAGCGCGACGGCTGCGGATTTCTTTTTGAATAGTTTCAATTGTCTGATTATATTGTTCGGTCAAAGCCTGAAGCCGATCGTTGAATTGGCTCAATTGGCTGCACCGATTCTGCTTGCACTGTTCAACTTGTTGCCCAAAAGCGATTAACGTTCCATTTTCCTTGAGAATCTTTTCTTCAATGGAATTCAAGGCAATTCCTGAAGTTTTATCCCCAGCTCTCGCATTTTTTGTATAGTTGGGTAATTCCTGAATTTTCAACAGTTCTAACACCTGTTGAGCTTCTAAAATTCGTCCTTGCGACAGCAACAAGTTAGTGAAGGCGCGATAGGTGTCGGCAATGGTTTGAGTATATGATTCCTGTTGCTCTCGTGGCAGCACTCGTAAATCTTGCCGAATTACTTCGGTAACATTCACGGCTTGCTTGTAGAAAGCGATCGCTAATTCTGGCTGATTCTGTTTCTCTAACAGAAAACCTATATTGCCAAGCGCAATTCTTTCGCCCGTCTTATCGCCAATTTCTCTAGCAATTCCCAATGCTTGCTGAAAAAACTCTAACGCTTGGGGATACTGTTCTAACTGGTTGTAAACTCCCCCAATGTTATTAAGAGTTGCCCCAACGCCAGCCCGATCGCCGACTGTCTGACGAATCGCTAAAGCTTGCTGAAAGAACTCCAGCGCCTGGGGATACTGTCCCAACTGGTTAGAAACCACTCCGATATTGTTGAGGGTGACTCCCTCACCCGCCTTGTCGCCAATTTCTTTGAGAATCTCCACCGCCTGCTGATAAAGTTTCAACGCTTTGGGATATTGACCTAAATTGCGGTAGGTTTCTCCAAGATTGTTGAGAGTCGTTCCCTCGCCTGCCTTATCGCCAATCTCCCGACGAATCTCCAAAGCTTGCTTGAAGAATGCGAGTGCCTGAGAATACTGTCCTAAATTTTCGTATACTCCTCCAATGCTGTTGAGGGTATTTCCTTCACCCGCGCGGTTGCCGATAGTTCTGCGGTTAGCTAAAGCTTGTTGATAGAATTCCAGTGCTTGAGGATATTGACCTAAACTATCGTAAACTCCCCCCATGTTGCTGAGCGTGCGCCCCTCACCAGCTTTGTCACCGATGGTTCTAGCAATCTCTATTGCCTGCTGATAGAATGCCAGTGCTTGCGAATACTCGCCCATGCTGTAGTACACTCCCCCAATGTTATTGAGAGTCGCCCCAACACCTGCCTTGTCGCCGATGGTTTTAAGAATTCCCGACGCTTGCTGGTAAGAGTCTAGCGCTTTTGGATACTGCCCCAGACTGTCATAAACTGCGCCAATGCCGATAAGAGTGCGCCCTTCACCTGTCTTGTCACCAATGTCTTGGCTAATGGCTAAAGCTTGCTGATAATATTCCAGAGCTTGAGGATAGTTGCCTAAGCTGCGATAAACGACACCAATGTTGTAAAGGTTACGCCCTTCATTGGCGGGATTCCCGATATCTCGGCTAATGGCTAAAGCTTGTTGATGGACTTCTAGGGCTTGAGGATACCTGCCTAGCTTGCGATAAGTGATGCCCAAGTTATTTAGAGTGCGGACTTCACCCAAGCGATCGCCAATATCCCTAAGAATTTTTAAAGCTTGTTGTTGAAACTCTATCGCCTTTTGATACTGTCCCTGACTGTCATAGACTCCACCAATCGTGTTCAGAGTTCTACCTTCGCCTAGCTTGTCATCTGCTGCTTTCGCCGTTTCCAAAGCTTGCTGGAGGAACTCTAGTGCTTGCGGATATTGTCCCTGTCCGCTATAAACAATGCCAATGTTATAGAGAGTGTTGCCTTCGCCTACCTTGTCGTCTGTTGTTTTCAGAATTCCCAACGCTTGTTGTAGAATCTCCATTGCTTTAGGAAACTGTCCTAACTCGCGGTATGTGGCACCAATTTCTGTTAACGTCCGTCCTTCGCCTACCTTGTCGCGCGCTTCTTTGCGGAATGACAGTGCTTGCTGTAAGCTTTCTAAAGCTTTGGCGTATTGACTCAATCCGTTGTAAACTTCCCCCACGCTAGTAAGTGCTTCCCCAACCCCTGGTTTATCGCCAATTCTTTTGCGAATTTCCAGAACTCTTTCTAGGGTTTGCAGAGCTTCTTTAAACTGGCTGTTACGAAATTGCTGAATGCCTAGTTGAAACAGCCGATTTGCCTCAGTTTTTTGCTCTTGTCGAGATGCGATAAACCGTGTTTTTTGTGCTGGTTCCACCAGGAACTCTGCTAAGGCTAAGGACCTCGCTGCCATTGGGAAGAAGTAACTGAAAGATAAAAGTAAGGCTGTAGTAAAGCTAAGTTTCTGGATAGGGGAACGCATAAAAATACTGCTACACAAGCGGATTAGCTTTAATATCCTTCATCACGTTTCTTTTGCGGTAAGTAATTGATATCTGGCAGTCTTACCAGTAGAAAGTTTATCCAATCGTCAGCGAGATCCTCCTCCTTGTGTCGCGCCAGGAGCTGCAATTTCCGCAGGATTGTAAGCACCACCCCTAAGCTGGGTTCCGCCTCCCGCCTGCCCTCCAGGTGCATTTAAAGTACCAGCCGGTTGAGAGATTGGTGGAGTGCTTCCCTGTGTTTGCTGCGGAAGTAAGGGTGCGGTAGCGATCGCCTCAAGTCCCACTGACTTCAACAAATCTTCCCAGGCTTTTGCTAGCGTAGAATCGTTAGGGCGATCGCGACGTAGCTCAGCCAGAGTCGTCAGAGTCTCATACCAGATGCCAGCTTTTGCATAGATGGCTGGACGCTCTTGGGGAGATGCTTGCTGTAATTGACTGGCGAGAGTAGCACTTAATTCGTTGCGTCGAATCCAGCCTTCAACCAAAATATTACGCCCTCTGTCTTCAGGGTCGCAAAGCAGTGCGAAGGAAAAACGGTATGTTTTTCCAACTTGTAGCGGTTTTATACCTGCTTGTTCGGGGAGGCTAACGCTAACAACACCAGGATTTTGAGAAATCTTGAAAGTGGTCTCGTAAACAACCTGCTTTCCCTCTACATCCCATACCATCAACTCTGCTGTCTGCGGGACATTTTTTGGAATATAAAAGAAGAAGGTTGGATATCCTGTAACCGTTACCCCAAAATTCTTGCCTGGTATCAACGCAGTTAGACCCTCTGCATCAACAATACAGGCGCTACTACCACGCGAGGCTCCTGGTTCCCGAATATTTGGAACTTCTTGCTCTGGAGGATTGTAAACGATACCCCTCAAACGTAATCCTCCACTTTCCTGCCTATTCTGTGTTCTTGGCTCCAAAGAGACAAGATTGTTAGAAAGTCCAATAACACCCGTTAATTTAGCGTTATTCAAATTCACACTGGTTAAGTTGGCATTGGTCAAGTTAGCACCAGACAAGTCAGCGCCGCTTAAGTTGGCACCACTCAGGTTAGCTCCTCTCAAGTCGGCTGCAACCAATCTGGCACTAATCAGGTTGGCACCACTAAGATCGCAATTCAAGCATTTATTGGTTTCCAGCAACCGTTTAAGATGTTCGGGATTTTCCGCTCTCACTGGCGTAGCGAACCAGAGGGCAGATAACAGCCCAACGGTGGCTAGAATTCTTTGTTTCATTGCATTTGTTGCCTCTCCTGAGCGTTAAGCGCCTCTAGTATAGCCAATCGCTAAAGCATCAACTATCTGAGTTGGGCGTGTTATTATCCATTCCTAAGCTGAATAAAGGGTGCAGAATCGTAAGTAAGAAGGTGAGAAATTTTTTCCATCTCTCTTACCTCTACCAAACACCTGAATTTTTATAGTTTTTTAAAGTCCATTTCCTATCAAAATAAACGGTGCCCAATAATAGGGGTGAGAAAATTTTGAGCCGTTGCTGGGGGCTATCGGCGGTCGAGAGCCAGGTATTTGTTCGACAATAATGCCACCACGAGAATTGGTATTAGCTGCTGTTGAGACATTACCTTGTAACAGATTGAGTTGAGCTTGGCGCAACGCTTCCGCTTTGGTCATTGCCTTTTCAGAGGTGCCGTTGGCTAAATTTTTATAAAATTGCTGCATCAAGAGACTGGTGCTGCTATCGTCTACAAGCCATAAAGAAGCCATCACCGCCTTTGCACCCCGATTCAAGAAGTGGTAAGCCATACTAGCAATTTCTATACCGTCTTGACGGGGGCCAGCCAAAGCGGTTTGGCAAGCTGACAACACTACCAAATGAATGTTATTTAACCCGGTTAAGGTTTTTATTTGGGGAATCGTAAGTTGTTCGCCAGTTCCTAATAGGATGTAGGATTTATCTGCACTATCAGGAACAAATACACCATGAGTCGCTAGGTGTAAAATTTTATAACTTTTCAGATTGTCTTGCAGGGTAGCGAAATCAAAGGAACGGTTTAGGAACTTTTGACCGGGATAAATTCCCTGATTATTTTTGGTTTCTTGACGCACAATCGCATCAATTTCAGCAGGTACATTTGGTAGAGGACTGAAACCAGGGACAGCATCAGATAATCCCATTGCCAAAACAGGGCTATTTTGAGTGCCGATAGGTAGTTTATCGCGGGTGTCAGTATCTTCGGTCAATACATTGTAGACGGTGTATTTTTCAATTAGATATTGTTTCCCGTCATAAAGGGCGCTCATCGGAATATAGCGCGTTACTCTATCGAGAGCAAAGACCAAGTTTTTCACCTGGTTATTCTTGTTCTGAAGTTCCGCTTCTAAGTCTTTGATTAACCAGTTATAAAGTTTTAGGCTAACTGCTTGTATTTTAGTAGCTTCATCAGAACCGCAATGAGCGACCTTCTCGCACTCCTTCATTAAATCGCGGAACTCTTTGACTGCCTTTCCTAATTCATCTCTTCCGACGTTAACTTTAACGGTTTTGACCGCACCCCCTGGGGCATATAGTTGTATCCACAGTTCGTTTTCTAGCACCAAGGGATAAATCATCACCGTGCCTGGTTGTGCCTCGACAATCTCTTGAGCTTTTGCCAGTTTATTTGGGTCAAAGAAAGCGTCATCTTTGGCGCGGTTAGCACGAATTTCTTGGTCAATCTTCTGCAATTGTTGGTCAAATTCAACAATCAGAGAAGTACGGCGAGTCGTAAGTTCTTTAAGCTGGCTACAGTTAGTGCGATCGCATTCATTAATTTGGTTTGCTAAGGCAATGATAGACTCGCTTTGAGCAGGAATCTGTCTCTCTGTCGGAGTAAGGGGAATGTTAGGTTTATCCCCCGCAGCATCTCTAGGGCTGACAGCTTCGCGAATTTCCTGCTCTCTCAAAAGTTGCTGTACTTGTAATGCCGCTTTGTCCCGTTGTTGAGAGAGCAACAAGGCTGCTAGCTGGCGATAGATATCAGACACCTTCACTTTATCGAAATCAACTGTTGCATCTAAGAAAGAGTTTTGTAACTCTTGTGGTAAGCCTTCGATACTGCGTCTGACTTCCTCAATTTTGTTAATCGATTGCTTGTAGTAAGTAATGGCAACACTTGACTGATTTAAATCTTGGTAGATACGCGCTAATCCTGAATAAATGAAAGCATCAGCGCCAGGAGCTTGATTATCGGTTGCGATCGCAAGTGCTTGTTGATATACCTCAATGGCTTCTTCTTGGCGTCTAAATTTGCGATGGATATGTCCAACCAGAGTAAGGGCTTGTTTTTCCCAAACTTTATTTTGGACTTTTCTAGTGAAATTTAACCAAGTTTGAGCGGCTTCCATTGCTTGTTTGTCATTACCCAATTGCCCGTAGCCAAGACTCAGCAAGATATTAGCAAATGCCTGGATTCGCGGCTCTTTAATTTCTCCAGCAATTGCTAATCCTTCTTGAGCGGATTCAATAGTTTTTTGTGGATTACCTTGGGCAAAATAGTTTTGGGCGATAAAAAGCAGCACAAGGCTTTCGTCAAAGCGATTCTTGAGTTGACGTAGTATGGGCAGTGCTTGTTGATAGAATTCGTTACTTTTTTGGTAATCCCCAAGCTCAGCATAAACAATCCCCAGAGAAGTTAGAGGTAAGGTCTGTGCTGCTGGAATATTAGTTTCACGGGCAATTTTTAAACTTTGCTGAAGTGAATCCCATGTTTTCTGATATTCACCTAAATCTTTGTAGCGGTTACTCAATCGAGCTAAAGCATAAGATTCTAGCCTACGATTTTTTAATTCTCGCGCAATTGCTAATCCTTGCTCTCCTAGCTGTTTGCCTTCTGTGTATTTTCCGATAATTCCGTAAGAGTTTCCTAACTTGATTAGTAACTCTGCTTCTTGTTCGCGATTATTTATTTTCCTTGCCTGTGCTAAACCTGGTTCTGCAACTGCAATTACTTTTTGATATTCTCCCAAAGCCTCATACATTCCACTAAGAATAGTCGCCGCCGCTACTTCTCCAATGAAATCTTTGTTTTTGCGCGATATCTCCAAAGACGTTTGTCCTACAGCTATCCCCTGTTCGTATTCTCCTTGAACTCTGTAGGCGTCGCTGAGAGAATTTAAAGCTAGGGCTTCACGAGAAGTATTTTGCCTTTGTCGTGCTAAAGTTAAAGCTTGCTTGGCTGTTTCCACGGCTTTGGTAGTATCACCTAACAAGCCATAACTCTGGCTTAGGGACGTTAAAGCACTGATTTCATAGTTGTTCAGTTTTGCCTTTTGCACTACTGCCAACCTAGCTTGAGCAAACTCCACCGCTTTTTGATAGTTACCTTGGTTGGAGTAAATTTCTTCAAGAATATCCAAAGCATTCTGCTCTAGTTGGGGGTTTTCTAGCTGCTTGGCAATTGCTAAACATTGCTCAGCCGACTGCAACGCTAAGGGATAGTTTCCCTGTTTGTTGTAAGCGCTGCTCAAGCTTGCCAGTGCCTTTGCTTCAAGGGAGGATTCTTTGATTTTCCGCGCAATGGTTAAGGCTTGCTGACTGACTTCAATGGCTTTCGGAACATTTTTGAGAGGTACATTGTATAAGAAAGCCAACCGCAGCAGCGCGTCTACTTCTAATTCAGGTTTACCGAGGGTTTGTGCACGCTTTAATAGCTGTTGCGCCCAATCAATAGCTTTGTCATATTCCCCAAGATTGCTGTAACTCAGACTTAAGCCAGATAGCGCACTCGATTCTGTGCTTAAAGCACTATCTTGTAAATTTGGCAATAGTTTAGCGATTTCGATTTGTCGCGCTGCGGCTAATGCTTGCTGGTAGGTTTCGACTGCCTTTTGATTTTCTCCAAGTACGTTATAGGTGCTGGCTAAAGTGAGTAAAACATCTGCCTCACCCCGTTTATTATTTTGCTGTCGTGCAATTTCGACTTGTCGCAACCTGATTTCAATATATTTGCGAGAGTCGTCCTGAGTATTGTAAATGCTAGCAAGCTGAGTCAGAGCTGAGTCTTCAATACCTAAATCCTTGGTTTCTCGCGCAATGCTCATCGCTTGTTGTAACACTTCAATCGCTTTTCGCTCGTCTTGAAAGAAGCTGTAAGCTGCTCCCAGATGAATTAAAGCACTTGCTTCTGATTTTGTTTTTTTCAATTCTCTGGCAAGGTTTAAAGCTTCCTGTGCCAACTCTATCACGCGAGAATACTCTGCTTTTGCTTGAGGATACACCCCTCTGTTGACAAATGATATGGCTGTTGAGCTATATATTCCACTTAACAAGATTAGGGTTTCTAGTTGAGCGGGTTTATCCTTGATTTCTCGGCGAATAGCTAATGATTTTTGAAGGAATTCAATGGCTTGCTCGTCTTTACCTTGCAAATAGTAAGAACTTCCGATTAGAGATAAAAAGTTAGACTCTTGGGGCTTATCTTGGGTTTCTCGTGTAATCGCCAGTCCTTGTTGATAGAATACGATCGCTTGCTCATATTGATTTTGACTAAAGTAAATATAGGCTATTCCAGAGAGAACATTGGCTTCTTGCGCTTTATTATTGGGAATGGCTTGCGCGATTGCCAGAGCTTGTTGCTTAAAGGCGATCGCTTGCTCGTATTGCTTGAGACTGCTGTAAGCCTTCCCTATGAATAGAAGAATGCTAACTTCTTGGGACTTATTCTTTACTTCTCGGACAACAGGAAGGGCTTGTTGGTAAAAGGCGATCGCTTGCTCATATTGTTTTTGATTAAAGTAAGAATCTCCCATTCCTTCGAGAATGCCAGCTTCTACTAGGTGAATTCCTACGGCTTGAATACGAGGCAATGCTTGCTGATAAAATTGCAAAGCCTGGTCATACTTGTCTTGATTAAAGTAAGTTAAGCCGATCTGATAGAGAGTTTCCCCTTCACCTACACGGTTTTGCACTTCGCGGCTGAGGGCTAACGATTTCTCCAACCACTCCAAAGTACGAGGATACTCTTTCATGCCTCGATAGACTGTCCCCATTCGGCGCATAGTAATTCCCAGTAGAAATTTATCCCCTAATTCTTGTTGGATTGCCAGTGCTTGCTGTAAGCTTTCTAAGGCTTTGGGATATTGCTGAAGACCACCCGCGTAAAGCGTGCCAAGACTACTGAGGGTTTTACTTTCTCCTGCTTTGTCTTGTACTGCCCGACGAATCGCCAAAGCTTGTTGCAAGGTTTCTAAAGCTTTGTCATTTTGGTCATTCCAGAAATAACTCAAGCCAATATTATCTAGGGTTTCTCCTTCCCCTGTACGATCTTTTAATTCTCTGCGAATAGCCAAAGCTTGCTGCAAAACATCTAAAGCTTTGTCAGGTTGCCGCAACCAGTAGTAAACCTCGCCGATGTTGTTCAGGGTTTGCCCAATTCCGGCTTTGTCATTCAGTTGTTGCTGTATTTCTAGCACCCGTTGATAGGTGGCGAGTGCCTTTGGGTATTGCCCTTGACGATACTGCTGTACGCCTTGTTGGAAAAGTCGGTCTGCTTCAGTTTTCCGGTCTGTAGAGGTTGGTGCCTGTGCTAAAGCGCTTTCAGAACGATCGAGGATCAAGGATGAAGGGTGAAGGGTGAGAAGCAGGCTAATCGTGAGAAGGCTGAGGTGATAGACGCGACGATGCATTGGGCAACTCCTCCACAAGCGGTTTAGCAGATGGCTGGCTTAGAAATTGGTCATTTCATCAGTAGGGAATCGGCAAAAACCCGATGCTTTCTGAGGAAATCACGGTTGGCAAGCAGAAAATTTCTATGCTACTGGAAGAGATCCACGCTTGCGATCGCTCGTTACGGAAGGATCGCACTGAGAATAGCCCTCGCGCAGGAAGAAGAGTCATCTAACGATCTCAGGAGGCGATCGCGCTCAGTCTAGAGGTACAATCCTCTAGGTGTACTGAGGACGATAGGCAACGTGTCAGAAGAACCACAAACCTCGCCATCACTGCCACCTACGGGCGCGATTGAAAGCGTATCTCTAACAGCTACGACAGAGAACTGGTTTGAATACCCAGTCAAGGCGCATCCTCACCATACTGACTATGCAGGGATTGTCTGGCATGGCTCCTATATTGCCTGGATGGAGGAAGCGCGGGTGGAATGCCTGCGCTCAATTGGCATCGAATTTGCAGATTTAGTCGCCTTGGGATGCGATATGCCGGTTGTGGATCTTTCGGTGCGCTACCACCGCCCTCTGCGGATGGGAATGAGTGCTGTGCTGAAGACGCGCATGGCAGATACCGAGGGTGTCCGCATCAATTGGGATTATCAGATTCAATCTCTCGATGGACAAGAGTTGTACGTCACTGCAAAAGTCACGTTAGTGGTAGTAGATCGAGAGAAGGGTAAGATTATGCGCCAGTTACCACCCACGATGAAAGATGCGTTGGCACGACTTTCGGCGGTTTAATCTAAATTTGGTAGGCTTTCCTACCTAATGCTCCCTAAAATGTTAAGTCAATAGTTTTGATTGCAGGTAAAACCTTAATTGTGAAGTTATTTGTCTACCACACGCCCGAACTGACTCCCTCCGACAGCGTACCTGAGTGTGCGATCGCCATCGATGTACTCCGCGCTACGACTACTATCGCCACCGCGCTGAATGCGGGTGCTGAGGCTGTCCAAGTCTTTAGCGATATGGGAACCTTGATGCAAGTCAGCGAACAGTGGCAAGCCGATCTCCGGTTGCGCGCCGGTGAACGAGGCGGTGCTAAAGTGTCTGGCTGCGATTTGGGCAATTCTCCCCTGGATTGTACGCCAGAGCGCGTACAGGGACGACGATTATTTATCAGTACTACGAATGGCACTCGCGCCCTAACGCGAGTACAGAAGGCTCCAGTGGTTCTGGCAGCAGCGTTAGTGAATCGTCAAGCGGTGGTAGAATACGTTCTCAGCAAGCAGCCAGAGACGGTTTGGCTGCTGGGATCGGGTTGGGAAGGTAGTTTTTCTCTGGAGGATACGGTGTGTGCAGGTGCGATCGCTCATTCTTTGCAAGAGAAAGGTTCGCTAGAAATAGGTAACGATGAAGGATGTGCCGCGATCGCTCTTTACCAGCAGTGGCAAAATAATTTACTAGAGTTGTTCCACCACGCTAGTCATGGTCAACGGCTGTTACGCCTCGATTGTCAAGAAGACCTGAAATATTGCTCCCAAACCGATATTTTAGATGTGCTGCCGATTCAACGAGACATTGGAGTGTTGGTTAAGAATATCTAAGCACGCCTTATTACTTTTCTCCGTCTGTAGAATGCAGTTTACTGAGCGACTACGAACGGGAATGTATTACTTATAAAGTCATGAAGCATCTAACTGGGTGGATTTGCGATCGCTCGATTAGATGCATCACTATCTTTAGAATTCAGCAGTCGTTTGATTTCATTCAAAATGATGTCTAACCCTGCATCTTTCGCTAAAAAAGCATCGGCTTCCGGACAGATTTCTCTGCCAAACTCTAACTCATTAGCACTAATAAAGCCGGTTGCTAAAACTAATAAGGGAGGATTTATAAAATCATTTTTGATATGATTGATGATCTCGCAACCATCCATGCCTCTCTCATACGGAGCGGGGGGAATAGAAAAATCTATAATCAGTAAATCGTAACTTTCTATTTCTTGTAAAAACGTAAAGACTGTTTTATAAATATGAACTTCAAAATCTTTTCGTAAAAATCGCTCGATAATCAAACACCAATTTTCATCATCCAATACACCTATCTTGTACATGGATTTTGATCCCTCTCTAATCAATAGCTGGGCGAAGCCCAAACCTAAAATGTATTCGCTCAGCTCAAAGCAATCTACTCTCAACGAAACTCATTCTTTATTCTCTATTATAGTTGGGACATCAACTCAATTAAATAAACGGGGTGGGCATGAGTTGGGCAATCATTTCTTTCAACAAGGCTACGCCATCAGAGTAGGGGAAGAACAACTTTGCTCCCCTACTGTCAGTGGCAATTAGCAATGGGTTGAGCCTAAATTGAAAAGTAAAAACCCAACAAGCGTTCCATCACACAAGCCGCAATCCGCTCGGCGGCTCCCGCTTCTCCCATGCGGCGGCGTCCATTTTCAGCAATCAGTTGCAGCCGATCGGGGTCGCGTAATAAATATTGCACAACCCCGGCGACTTTAGCGGGTTGTTCTACCAAAATCAGGGAGGGTCCTAGCAGGCGAGATTGAGCTTCGGCAAAGGCGCTCGTAAACTGAGGGCCTTCTCCGGGGATCGCGATCGCGGGTTTCCCCAATCCGACAAACTGCTCCGTTGCTGTACCAGCCATTGCGATCGCTAAATCTGCTTGATTTAAGCAATCGTTATAAGCGTGCTGAGTCAGAATCAGAGTGCCATTTTCTTTCGTAAAAGTTAGTGCTTCTGGGTCAGAAATCGGTGAGGGAGAGAATTTCTCATTTGCCCCCAGTGCATTAGATTGTCGCCAACCGTGAGCTTCAAGGGTTTGGCACAAAGGGTCTAAATTTAACCCAAGTGCGATCGCGCCCAGAAATAGGACGGGTCGAGGTGCAAACGCCTGCATTAACCCCACACAAGCTTGCATAATTTGCTGCCAATTAGCATAAGCTTCTGGCGGTCTAGAACCAGGGAGAAGCGCCACAATTAGCGATCGCCTCATCTCTTCCTGTTCAGCATTTGACGAATAAAATATTGCTTTTGGTCTGGGTGGTTCCAAACCGTCCATCATCGGGTTCCCTAAATCAAACGCCGGGATAGACCACTTCTTTAACATCTGAGTTGTCAGCCCATCTCTGGGAAACACCGCCTTACAACGCCGCTGACTCATCAGCCAACGTTCCCAAGGCAGGTAAACAGACCCAGACCAACCTTCCCAGCGCCCTCTTTGGTCGCGCCGTGGCAATGGCCCCGCTTCATCTCGCAAATAATATTCCGATTTAGCCGTACCCACAAAAGCATAGGGAACGCCGCTTAACCAGCCAAATAATAGCGGGACAATATCTCCCACCGCCAGGATTACGCCTCTGCTTCGCTCCTTGGTTCTGCCTGGGGACGCCCACTTCCGGATCGCGCGGTGCTGGGCGAGGGTGAGCTGTAGTAAACCGCCCTGTACATCTCGCACCAGTTGACGCCCATCCATATAGATAAAGCCACCGGAGGGCATCGTTTGCACGTGACCAATGATGGGGATATCTAATTCAGCATAAGCTCGCCCGTCACCCACCAATGGCAAGGCTGCTAGTTCCAAAGAATGAGACTGTTGCTGAAGTTCTTGCAAAATCCGGACGGCAATAATGTCCTCCCCATGACCATTGCTGAGGCACAGTACCCTCATCCCAGACCTCCACAGATTTTAGATTTTCGATTGTTTCTCCATCGCCAATCCAAAATCCAACCTTCCTTGCTCCAGAGAAGCCAGGGAGGAATTTCAAAATTCAAAATCGACGAATGGAACCAGAAGGCAATAGCAAGTGTCAAATTTAACAAAACCTCATAAGCGATAAGCAATTAGCGATTTTACACTAGCTACCGTCTTATACCATTTCGCTGGATATCTGTATGCAATCTCCTTCTCCTCCTCTCTCTCCCTGGTTTTCTATAATGCGCGTTCCTTCTTTGGCTATTTGCACTTTAGCGGTTTTGGCTGCGAGCGATCTCAGTTCTCTGGCTAGCGCCAGTACAACTTCTTCATCTCCAACCCAGACACCAAACGCTGAAGAAGTTGTCGTTGTCCCAGTCACTTCCGATGTGCCCTCCTCGACAGCCGCAACTCAAAAAATAGCAGATGCTCAGGTCATTGTTCCGGTTAATTCGGGTACGCGCCAGCCATCCGCGCCAGCGCAACAACCCGTCAATAGCCAGGTAGTGGTTCCCGTTAATTCTGCCACCACCCGCCCCGCGAGAGCCATTGCGGCACCGGAAACCCGGACACTGCCTCAATTTACTCAGACGACTCGCGTTCCCCAAAAAGCGCCAGCTAGCTCTATCAATTCACCAGATTTGGTCGTAACCGCAACAGGTATTGAGGTAGCGGGAGCGACACCAGAGTTGCAGCAAATTGTCCGTCAAACGATTAAAACTCGTCCGGGTGGAGATACCAGTCAAAGCCAACTGCAAAAGGATGTGACGGCGATTTTAGCGACCGGGCTATTTACTGATGCCAACGTAACCAGTTATACCGAGCCAAGTGGACTGAGGACAGTCTTTGAGGTGAAACCCCTAGTGGTGCGATCGCTCAAACTTTCCGGTGCCCAAGCCCTGACCCCAGCGGTTGCCAACGACATTTTTAAATCCCAACTGGGGGCAAAAATTAGCCCCAATGCCCTCAACCAAAGTGCCGAACAAATCAACCAGTGGTACAAGCAAAATGGTTATGTGGCAGCACAAGTGCTAGCCGTGCAACCCAGCCGCGATGGGGTAGTCACCATTGAAGTCGCTGAGGGTACCGTTGGGAATGTGAAAATCCGCTTTTTGGACAGCGAGGGCAAGCCAACCAAAGGACGCACCCAAGAAAATTTCGTCCGTCAGGAGTTAAAACTGAAGCCGGGTCAACCCTTCCGGGTCGATGCGGCACGGACAGACTTGCAACGGCTGTATCAGTTAGGGCTGTTTGACAACGCGGATGTTTCCCTCAGTGGTGATTCTCGAAAAGTTGACGTGAGCTACGACCTGACCGAACGCACTTCCCGCGCCGTCAACGTTGGGGGTGGTTACAGCGAGAACAGTGGCATCTTCGGCAGCATTAATTATAAAGACCAAAATTTTGGGGGCATTAACCAGCAGGTAGGTTTGAATGTCCAAGCAAGCCGGAGCGACTTACAGTTTAATGGGAATATTACCAGTCCCTATCGCGCCAGCAATCCAGACCGCCCTGGATATAGTATCGAGGCATCTCGACAGCGGCAACTTTCCGAAACCTTCAATGAAGATGTTAAGTTGCCGAATGGGGACAAAGTTCGGGAAGGGCAGTTTGGCGGCGGCGTCACCTTCACGAAACCTGTAGGCGATGTGCAGGCATCGGTAGGCGTGAACTACACCCGCACTAGCATCCGCGATAGCAAAGGCAATCTCTCACCCGTAGATGAATTAGGAAATCGCCTTTCCTATAGCCAAAACGGTATCGACGACAAAGTTTCCGTGTCTGCTGGGATCGCACAAGACAAACGAGACAATCCAATTAACCCAACCAAAGGCTCGGTCGTCAGCCTCAGTACAGAACAATCGATCCCGGTTGGGAACGGCAGTATCTTGATGAACCGGGTTAAGGCAAACTACAGTCAGTACATACCCTTTAATTTAACCAACGGTGCAACTCCAGATGTATTAGCCTTCAACGTGCAGGGAGGCACAACCATCGGCAATCTCCCGCCCTATGAAGCCTTTAATCTAGGTGGCATCAATTCTGTACGGGGCTACGGAAGTGGTGATGTTGCCAGCGGTCGCAGCTATGTGTTAGCCTCTGCCGAGTATCGCTTCCCAGTTTTTAAGCCGGTAGGTGGCGTTTTATTCGCTGACTTTGGCTCCGACTTAGGCTCTGGCGATACGGTGCCGGGAGAACCTGGAACTGTCCGTGGCAAACAAGGAACTGGCTTTGGCTACGGAGCTGGTGTGCGCGTCCAATCCCCGATTGGCTTGCTCAGGGCTGACTTTGGTATCAACGACCACGGTGAAAGCCGACTCCAATTCGGGATCGGTCAAAGGTTCTAACATCGGAAGGAAGAGAAATTTAAAATGAGTTCAAATTAGCTCATCCTTCATTCTTGGTGATTGCATGGACACGCTAGTTGGCAAAACTTTGCAGGGTGGCAAATACACTCTCGATCGAGAACTGGGACGGGGTGGCTTTGGCGTTACCTTTCAAGCCACCCACCACTACTTGGGTCAACCTGTAGTTATTAAAACGCTTAACGATTCCCTCTGTCGGCATCCTGACTTTGCCAGATTTGGGCGTCAGTTTCAGGATGAAGCAAGACGTTTAGCGTTGTGCGTCCATCCCAATATCGTTCGGGTTAACGATTTCTTTTTGGAAGCTGGGTTGCCCTACCTGGTAATGGACTATATTGCGGGTCAAACTTTGCAAGAGGTCGTGTTTCCGGACAAGCCGCTGCCAGAGTCCGCTGCTATTCACTTCATGCAGCAGATTGGGGCAGCAGTCAAAGTGGTGCATCAAAATAATCTGCTGCATCGGGATATCAAGCCCCAGAACATCATTCTGCGCCAAGGAACTCAAGAGGTGGTGCTGATTGACTTTGGGATTTCGCGGGAGTTTACGCCAGACTCAACCCAAACTCATACAAGTATTGTTTCCGAAGGGTATGCCCCCATTGAGCAGTACCTGCCCCAAGCAAAGCGCACCTCAGCGACGGATGTTTATGGGTTAGCCTCCACACTTTACGCGCTGTTAACGGCAACAGTACCAACGCCTGCGGTACTCAGAGACAGGCAACCGATGCCAGCGCCCCGCGACTTAAAACACTACCTAAGTCCGGCGGTAAATCAGGCGGTGATGCGCGGGATGGCTGTTGATGCTCAATATCGACCTGGCAGTGTAGATGAGTGGCTGTCTCTGTTGCCGGATCTTCAGTTTGGAGGTTCCACTGCCGAAACAATGCCGCCAACTCATACAGTGGCAACTATCCCAGCGATCTCTCCATCACCGCCTAGAGGCGAAGCTTTGGTGGGAAAAAATTCGGGTTCAAGAAATGGAGGCGCGATCGCTTCGTCCGTACCAGAAGAGAGAAACCATCAATCCAGTTCTTCCTTCTTCCGAAATCCCCGCAGTCTTTTCATTGCTACAGGAATCGCGATTGCATCCGGTTTAGCGATCGCGTTGAGTTCTGTCTGGCGTCAGCCTCATCCGCCCGACGCTTCCCCTGTTGCCCAACCGGAATCCCAGCCGCAAAATCAGCTACAAGAGGCACAAACTGTCACTCCCGAATCCGTAGAGAAAGTTAATAGCACCCCTACTGAGTCTGAACGGCAACCCGTTGAAGTTCAAAAATCCTTCCGCAGAAAATCTCAGCAGCGGGTTAAGCGCGATGTTCCGGATGTTCCTGCAAACACTTCATCGAAATCCCCGAACTCAAACAAGCCGCAATCTAATCGTGAGGCGAACAAGAAAGCCGGACAGGCAGAAATAGAACGTCGCGAGCAAAAACAGCCGGTTCCTACATCCGAACAAACTCCGCCACCAGCTGCAACCAATCCACAACCTTCTCCCGCTTCGGAACAGCCGCCACCATCCCCGGTTGCCAATCCGCAGCCTCCCGCCGCTTCGGAAGTGACGCCGCCATTCCCTCGCAGCGATCGCAAGCCAACTAATCCTGCTCCCTCATCTGCACCAGAGACTTCCGCACCGCCAGGTTCAGTTGTCGTGCCAGTTGTTAAACCAGAAACTCAATCCCAACCGGAATCGGAAAAAAAATCTAAGCCGGACAAGCCGGAAAAACCGGACAAGCCGGAGAAATCGGACAAACAGAAGGATAATTAGCTACTGCTTGTATCGACGTTTGCACAATTGGGAGCGATCGCCTTTCCCTCTAAAATTGGGATGCCAACTGCCGATTAAACCGAACTGAATCGTTCGGCTATTACTCCCGAAAACTGTCTCTGGAAACCTTGTTAAATTCAGTCATTCCTTCAACAAATAACTATAATAGGATATGTGAGACAGGGGGCCTTAATGGTTTCGACAGGTTGGCGAACGCTGCCCCGTGATTCAGGTCGAGAGTGAGTCTTCTCTCGTTAATACTGGACTCAAAAAAAAGTAACTGCGAAAAACAACATCGTAGCATTCGCTCGTCAGGCAGCTGTCGTTGCCTAAAAACCTCATCTTAGGTTTCTGAGCGTCTGTAGTCTGACTCCGTTAAGGGCTACAGAACAACCCCAACGGATGCGATAGCAAGTCGTCTCTGGTAGATTTGCTAGCTAAGACCTCATCAGAGAATCCTGTCATCCGGGATAATGGATGGTTCCCGCCTTGAGGGTTAGATAGGCTAAACCTGTGAATGAGCGATAGGTTAATACCCAATTTGGACACGGGTTCGATTCCCGTAGGCTCCACTTCTAATTACTTTTTCAAACCACCTTCTACCCAAAAGTACAAGGTGGTTTTTGCTTTTAATAAGTTTAGTTTTAATTATTTTAGGTTAATCGTTTAGAGTCAACTTTCCTGGAAAGCAGACCTAATAACACTTTTGCGTGTCGGTGTCCATTCTTCGACGGAAATCTCAATAGACTTTGACTTGACACTTTGTTATATATTGCTTAATCTGTCATTAACTTATTCTTAATCATTTTGACGCGGGACTTTTACCAAAACACGAGCGTAACCTCGTGTCATTTGTGCTGGATATCGCGCTCGCTAGCCGAGAAATCCTGTACGCTTCCTGCTTTTTAATCGCCCATTATCACTCAAATAGTACTTTAAAAATTCGGGAAATTTTTCAATTCTTCGTTTCACCAAGCTTAAATTTTTTAAGAGAGGTTTCAAAATGCAGTTTTTCATCTCTCCAAAGAAAGCTAGGAAATTTCTGATTTTCGCAGTCATAGGGTTCATCTTTGCCAGCCTTGCCAGTCAGTTAACAAGGCACTTCTTATACCAGCAAGGTTATAAGCTCTTATGGTTAAATAAAGTAGTAGATTTATTCAACGTCGATCGCGAGAAAAATTTTCCAGCGTTGTTTTCAGCATCGCTGTTATTACTTTGTTCAATTTTACTAGCGGTTATTACCTACGCGAAGAAAACTGAAAGCGATCGCTATACCTTCCACTGGGGCGCTCTGTCGGTTCTTTTTCTCTTTCTATCAGCAGACGAATGGCTAAGTTTCCATGAAAAGACGATCGAGCCACTTCGAGATACATTCAAAGCTACCGGATTTTTATACTATACTTGGGTAATTTTCGGTATTGCTTTTGTATTTCTTACCTTAATATTCTTCTTAAAATTTCTCGTCCATCTTCCCGCAAAGATACGGCGTTTATTTCTGATTGCCGGAACTTTCTTTGTTGGAGGGTCGATTGGCATGGAGTTAGTGAGTGGATTTTACGTATATCACTATGGTCGTTTAATTTGGGGAGCCACTTCAACCAAGCAGACAATACAGTCGATTGGATATATGCTGATGTCAAGCTTGGAAGAGTGCTTGGAGATGGTCGGTGTTGTTCTCTTTATCTATGCAGTGATGTCTTACATGAGTTCCTATGTCAAAGAAGTGCAAATCCGCATTGAGGAGGAAACACCGACGGTTCCCTTAATGAAGTACCCAGAAAAAGTTTAAATCTCAATTTACCCAGCTTTTGATTCTGGTGCCGACTCAGCTTCTAAAGAGGCTAGTTTCGCCTTGCTGTGATGCCGCATAGATTCTCCCACCGTAACGTTTAACTGATCGCCAATCAGCAGTACTAGAGAACTCATATACAGCCATAGCATTAAAACAATAACGGCACCTACTGCACCATAGGCTTTGTTGTAATTACCAAAGTTAGAGACGTAAAGCCGAAACAAAGCTGATATAATCGCCCAGGATACAGCCGCTACCATTGCTCCTGGCATAATCGGGGTTCCAGCAACCCAGCGGCTAGGACCATAGCGATAGATAAAAGCAAAGGCTGAGGCGACAATGCCTAATGCCAAAGGCCAGCTAAAAAGCCGCCAAATACTTAACAATTCCAATAATCCACTTTGGCTGATTAATAGCTTCACAATCAGGTCGCTAATAAATACTAAAAAGGAAGCAATAATCAGCAGGACAATGGTACCAATTGTTAGAGCGATAGAAATTAATTTGGCTTTCCAAAAGGGTCGGGTTTGTTCTAGCGGAATCTGATGGATTTGATCGAGAGCGGTCATGGCGGCACTCAGCGCCCCAGAAGACGCCCAAATAGCTGCAACAAAACTGAGGGAAAACAGCCCTTGATTTTGCGATTGACTGATTTCGCGGGCAAAACCTTCAATAAGGAAAAGAGCTTCTTGAGGAGCAATTTCACTCAATTGCTTAGCTAACCCTTCAAAAGTGTCTGATGAGGATTGAAACAGACCAATGGCAGTCAAGATTGCCAAAATAGCTGGAAACAAAGCTAACATGGCGTTGTAGGCCATTTCTGCCGAAAGCCCCGCTAACCGCCGTTGACCTACGCGCTGGAAGGTTTTCTTTAAAGTTGCCCAGCTGAGATGTCGAAAGAAACGGATAAAACGGATTGAGGAGCCTCTAAGAGCGGCATAGGCTAAGAACGAGCGCATTATTGTTTGATTCCGTATACAACGTTTTCTATAATGTGCCAAATCAACTACTAAGGTTACAGGGGTTTTGTCAAACTATCGATAGTGTCTATGACAAATCGGCAAATTTTGTTAACAATTGATTGTTGTAACCGATGAGGAGTGGTTTTTGATGGCCCACGAGGTAGCGCAGTGGTTGGCTGAAATTAAGATCCTGAAACAGCAGCTAGCAGAGTTAGAGCGCGATCGCGATGCGGCTTTGGAAAGTGCGGCAAACTGGCGTCAACTGTATAACACAGAAGCGCAGCAACGCCGAACTGAGGCAAAGCTAGCTCAACAACAGATTGAAAAACTCAAAAGCCAACTACGGCAACTCCAGAGTTCACCGCAACCTACAGAGGACAACCCGGGTGCTGTGGAGGCGATTCGTGCAGAAGTAGAACAACTAGAAAATTTGGAGGAGTTGAAAGCGAAACTAACCGAGGCGATGGTTGAGCGCGATCGCCTTACCCAGGCTTTAAAATCTGAGCAGACCAATCATGCACAAACCCGCAGAAGTTTAACGACTGCGATTGGGGATACCCTCGAGCGACTTAGTCGGGAGCGCATAACCCGCCAACCAGCGGCATCAGGCCAATCAGCTCCGCGGGGTCAGTGGGTAGGAGTAAGCACTCAAGCTAGCAAAAACAATAAACAAACCCCTCCGTCTTCACAAGAAGAGGAGGGGCGCAATCCCGGCTCAAAAGCTTAAAAGGTGTAAATTTCCCTCCTTAACCACCGCAATAAGGAAGGTTTGGAGGGAGCGCACACTTCAGAAATAATCTAATGAAACTGAGCCTAACTGCTCAAAATCCCATTACCTCAGCCACGGTCGCTAAATTTGGCTCAATTCCCTGTTTAAACGAATTTTCGCTATGTTTAATTGCCGTATCTGGGTCTTTTAAACCGTTCCCAGTCAGGACGCACACTACGGTAGCGCCTGCGGGAACTTGATCTTTTACTTTCAGAAGTCCAGCGACGGAAGCCGCACTAGCCGGTTCGCAGAAAATGCCTTCTTCGGATGCCAAGAGACGATAGGCTTCTAGAATTTCGGCATCTGTTACCGCATTGAACTGACCCATGCTGGCTTGTTGCGTAGCGATCGCCCGTTCCCAGTTAGCAGGATTACCGATGCGAATAGCGGTTGCCAGGGTTTCTGGATTCGGCACTGCCTGACCTGTAACCAGGGGAGATGCGCCAGACGCTTGGAATCCCATCATTCGGGGCAAGCGATCGCATTTCCCTTCCTGATGATATTGACAAAATCCCATCCAGTATGCAGTTATATTTCCGGCATTCCCTACGGGGATGCACAGCCAATCGGGAGCATTTCCTAACGCTTCTACCACTTCAAAAGCAGCAGTTTTTTGTCCTTCTAAGCGATAGGGATTTACCGAGTTCACCAGCGTGACGGGGTAATTTTCTGCCATCTCCCGTACAATTTCAAGCGCCCGGTCAAAATTTCCTTTAATTGCCAAAACTTCCGCCCCATACAGCAACGCCTGAGCTAACTTGCCTAGCGCCACGTAACCATCGGGAATCAATACAAACGCTCGCATTCCGCCCCGACGGGCATAGGCAGCAGCAGCGGCTGAAGTGTTGCCGGTACTGGCGCAAATGACGGCTTTGGCACCAGCTTCCTTTGCCTTAGAAATTGCCATCGTCATCCCCCGGTCTTTAAAGCTACCAGTGGGATTGAGACCGTCATACTTCACCAACACGCGCACCTGTTTACCCACAATCTGAGAGATCGCGGGAACCGGGATCAATGGAGTATTGCCCTCCAGCAGTGTTACGACTGGCGTTGTGTCCGTCACCGGCAGATATTGCCGATATGCCTCAATCAGTCCAGGCCAGGACTGCCGTCCAACAGGGTTACTTAGGGCAGGAGAATTCGCAGCAGATACAGTTAAAGCCACAGGAGTCAGAGAGGGGAAAGGGATTGCCAAAGTGGGTTCGCTCCAGAGTTTGTCTATAAAAAACCGACCCTTGAAGTAAACCCACTCTTCTCAAAATGGAGAGGGGAGACGGGGAGAAGTTCACCCCTGTCATTTATTCTCTCTCCTTCAACAGAAGCTAGAAGAAATTTTCGTTTTCTACGCTACTTTAATTGCGGATTTCTTCAGGCTTTTGCCTTCTGACTTCTGTGTTCTCGCTTTTCACTTCTGGTTTGGGACGCTTGATCAGCTTTGGCTTAGTAGAGATTCCCCGATCGTCCATTGGTGTTTCTTGTTCGCTGGACATCCAAGAGGGACGAGTTTGGTCGTACACCATTTGCAGTGCTGCTGCCGCGATCGCATGGGCGTCGTATTCTTCACTCAATTGCGCCACAACGGGCAAGAACGAAGCCATGCGTTCCCCACTCAATACTTCGCGTACTTGAGCTTGCAGTTTTTCCAGACGTCGCCCTTCAATTTCCGCCCGTGTAGGGATTTGGACAATTTTCAGGGTTTGTCGAACTTTGCGCTCAATTAGCACCAACTTTCGGCGATCCATTGGGTGAATCAGGGAAATGGCTGTTCCTGCGTTACCAGCGCGACCCGTGCGACCGATCCGGTGGATGTAGCTTTCCACGCTATCTGGCAGATCGTAGTTAATCACATGGCTCAGGTGGTCAACGTCTAAACCCCGCGCCGCAATATCGGTGGCGACTACCCAGCGCACTTGGTGTTGGCGGAACCTCATCAGCAGGCGTTCCCGGGCTTGTTGATTGAGGTCGCCGTGGTACTCGTCTACACTGTGACCGGCAGCTTGCAGTTGGTTGGTCAGTTCCGCGGCTGTCTTGCGTGTCCGCACAAAGATTAGGGCAGATTCGGGATCTTCTAGTTCTAGGATGGGCAGCAAGGCGCGAGATTTTGACCAGCCGCGGGGCACCATGTACACCACCTGGTTAATCCGGGAGGGAGCGGCTTTGGGCTGCTCCACAGAGACGTTCATTGGCGATCGCAAGAACTTCGCAATCAATTTTTGAATGGTCGGCGGCATTGTCGCCGAGAAAAATGCCGTCTGACGCTCGGTGGGGACTTGCTTGAGGATGGTTTCTACATCGTCAATAAAGCCCATGCTCAACATTTCATCGGCTTCATCTAATACCAGCCAGTTGACTTGATCGAGCTTAAGCTCTCCCCGGTTGAGCAAATCAATCACCCGTCCTGGGGTTCCAACTACGATCTGAACGCCCTGTCTGAGGCGCTGGATCTGCCGGTCGATAGCTTGACCGCCATATACTGTCAGCACGCCCAACCGCCGCTCGTTGCTAAAGCTGCGAATTGCCAGAGCAACTTGCTGAGCTAATTCCCGCGTCGGTGTCAAAATCAGCGATTGGACTGCGGGATTTTTAATGTCGATCCGTTCCAAAATCGGCAGCGAAAAAGCCGCTGTTTTGCCGGTTCCAGTTTGGGATTGTCCCACCACATCCCGACCAGCCAACAGATGAGGAATGGCTTGGGATTGAATTTGTGTGGGCGCAGTGAAGCCTAGTTTTTCTAGTTGCTGAATGCGAGCTTCTGAAAGGCCTAGGCTTGTGAACGAAAGGGTCATAATTTGTTGTTAGTTGTTAGTGTTCGAGAATTGTGAATTGCGAAGTATGAAGTTTTTAAGTATGAAGTTTGAAGTATGAATTAATATTTGCCTTAGTTCTTCAGCCTTCATTCTTGAGTTGTCATTCTTCATGCTTCGGGCTTGGCGATATGACCATACAGGTCGTAGATGTCAGTGCTTGTAATTTCCACCGATGCTATAGAACCTAATGGGACGTCGCCTTGGACGTAGACTAATCCGTCTACCTCCGGAGAAAATCGGGCAGATCGACCGATTAATTCCCCAGTCTCTGGATGTTCTTGCTCAATCAAGACATCAACCATCTTGCCGACACAAGCTTGATTTTTTCTCAAGGAAATTGGCTGCTGAACTTCCATCAAGGCATCCCTGCGGATATCCATGACTTCTTGGGGCAGTTGATTGGGCAAGGTGAAGGCAGGGGTGCCTTCTTCTGGAGAAAAAGTAAACACACCTACATGGTCAAATTCATGGCGCTGGACGAACTGTAGCAAGTGTGCAAAATGCTCTTCCGTTTCGCCAGGGAACCCGACAATGAAAGTGGTTCGCAGTACAGCATCAGGCAGAGCTGTTTTAATCCGCTCAATAATTTGGTCGTTTACCTGTCCCTGCCAAGGTCGGTTCATGGCGCGGAGAATTTCCGGGTGGGAGTGCTGTAACGGCAAATCCAAATAGGGCAATACGTTAGGAGTCTCCTGAATTGCTTCGATGACGGCTGGTGTTAAGCCTGTGGGATAGGCATAGTGCATCCGAATCCACGGAATGTTAACCTTTCCCAACTCCCGTAGAAGTTCCGCCAGTTTCGGCTTCCCGTAAATATCCAGACCGTAGTTGGTAGTGATCTGGGAGATGAGAATTAACTCTTGGACTCCTTCCGAGGCTAGCTGGTGGGCTTCGGCGACGATGGATTCAATGGAGCGCGATCGCTGATTTCCCCGGAGATGGGGAATAATGCAGAACGCGCAGCGGTAATCACATCCTTCCGCTACCCGCAGGTACGCGACACCTTCCGATGTTGTGCGGTAGCGAGGCGTTGTTTCATCGGCTATGTAGGTCGGCAGCTCTGAAACTTGCTTGACCCGTTCACCGCCTTCCACTCGTTGAACCACATCGACGATTTGGTGATAATCGCCGGTGCCCACCACGGCAACTGCTTCTGGCAATTCATCCAGCAGATGCTCCTGGAAGTGCTGCGCCATGCAGCCTGTGATTACAATCTTTTTGTTCGCTTCCGCCAGTTCTACTAAGGTGCGGACAGACTCTGTCCTTGCAGCCTCAATAAAACTACATGTATTAACTATAACATATTCTGCTAATTCTTCATTACTGTCTACCTGGTACCCTGCCTGTACCAACAGACCTAACATATGTTCGGTATCAATACGGTTTTTTTCGCAGCCCAAGTGAGAAATTGCAATTGTTGGCTTATTGCCCATGCGGTTTAGATACGGCTAAAGAAATTCTGTTAGAAGCTGAAGCCAAAATATTATACCCTATTCTTGGCACAGCAGTGTACAACCCAGTGGGACGTGAGTGTCAAACTGGGAGGATCGGGTTTGGGTATGAAGATAGGAGTTGAGTCGTTGAAGAATCTATCTTCCACTCACCAACCAGAGTAGGGAACTGGATAGTGGTATCTACCCCTGTCTCCATTCTAGATAAAATTCTAGAATGGCATCATCCAAGATGCGATTCATTTCACTGCCATTTTTGCTGCTTGGAGGAGAATAACCGACAGGTGTAGCAAGAATTCGCCGGTGTTTTCAGGTAGACAAGTGGACTTAAATCAAATCTTCAAGACACCGAATCCCATCATTGGCGTGGTTCATCTTCTGCCGCTGCCGACATCTCCCCGCTGGGGAGGTAGCCTGAAAGCGGTTATCGATCGAGCTGAGCAGGAAGCGACCGCGCTATCTGCTGGAGGCGTGAACGGCATTATTGTGGAAAATTTCTTTGACGCCCCTTTTAGTAAAAACCAGGTAGATCCAGCGGTCGTTAGTGCAATGACACTGATTATCCAGCGGCTCATGAACTTGGTGACGTTACCTGTAGGCATTAATGTATTACGCAATGATGCCCATAGCGCGATCGCAATTGCATCCTGCGTTCACGCTCAGTTTATCCGCGTCAACGTCCTCACTGGGGTCATGGCAACTGACCAAGGGCTGATTGAGGGAGAGGCGCATCAATTGCTCCGTTACCGTCGGGAATTGGGCAGTAATGTAAAAATTTTGGCAGATGTCTTAGTCAAGCACGGTCGCCCTTTAGGTTCCCCAAATCTAACCACAGCAGTGCAAGAGACGATTGAGCGGGGTTTAGCAGATGGCGTCATTTTAAGTGGCTGGGCGACGGGTAGCCCTCCGAGTCTAGAAGACTTGGAACTAGCAACCGCCGCTGCCAACGGGACGCCCGTATTTATCGGCAGTGGTGCCAACTGGGAAAATATTTCTACGCTGATGCAAGCCGCAGATGGCGTGATTGTTTCCAGCTCTCTCAAGCGCCACGGGCGGATCGAGCAGCCCATTGACCCGATCCGGGTCAGCCAATTTGTGGAAGCAACCCGACGCAGCTTTGCGACCAAAGCGGAACCCAAGCCAGTTTCTTCGGTCACTTATTAGTTGTTAGTTGCAGTTGTTAGTTGTTAGTTTTTAGTTGTTGGTTTTCTAAATTAACTCCAAAAAACTAACATCTCAAAACTTTTTACTGAGTCCTCTAGCCTGCGATAATTTTGCTCTTCAGTTTTCGATTCTCACTTCTTAGCCCTCCTACCTCAGTTCTGACATGAGCCGCCGACGTTCTACTCCCTGGATTCATCGCTGGTCCCGTCTGCTGATTGCGGCGATCGCTATTTTAGGTGCCTTAGTGACAGGCTATCTAACCGTAGTCAAGCTAACAGGAGGCTCTGCTGCCTGTCCCACCAGCGGTTGCAATCAAGTCCTCTCCAGCCCCTACGCCACCGTATTTGGTGTTCCCTTAACTTTGTTTGGCTTGCTGGCTTATGTCAGCATGGTCGCTTTTGCCCTCGCTCCAATGGCAGCCAACCCAGTTGAAAAAAAAGATCTGCATTCTCAACTAGAAAACTGGACATGGTTGCTATTATTTGCCGGTGGCACCGCTATGACGGTTTTCAGCGGCTACTTGATGTATCTACTGGCATTTGAAATCAAAGCCGTTTGTCTCTACTGTCTTGCCTCCGCTTTCTTCTCCCTTAGCTTGTTAGTGCTGACCTTGATCGGTCGCGCTTGGGAGGACTGGGGACAACTCTTTTTTACCGGGATCGTCGTGGCAATGGTAGCCCTAGTTAGCACTCTGGGCGTCTATGCCACTGTGAAATCACCACTTGCTTCAGGGGGTGGCTCCGCTACCACCGGATCGCAAACCTTTCCCATTACCACCGCCTCTAGCTCCGCAGAAGTTGCTTTAGCGAAACATCTTGAAGCGGCAGGAGCAAAGATGTACGGCGCTTTCTGGTGTTCTCACTGCCACGATCAAAAGCAATTGTTTGGGAAAGAGGCATTCAGCCAAGTCAATTACGTTGAGTGTGCCGATCCCAATGCTCCACAAAAGCAGGCGGAAATCTGCCAAAAAGCGGGAATTCAAAGCTACCCCAGCTGGGAAGTCAACGGTAAATTGGTCGAGCCTGGTGTGAAATCTTTAGAAAAACTGGCTGATTTATCAGGTTATACAGGGCCTCGCAACTTTCAGAACTCCTTGCCGGGACTTTAAATTTGGGTGCCCTAGAAAATAGCGATGTCACCCAAAACGGAAAAAAAGATATTTGCCGTAGAAGTATTTGGCCTTTTCAGCAGTTGCTAAAATCAAAACCGAATACTTCTACGGCAAAATCTTTGGCATGATGGGGTATCGTTTCATCATCCAATTATTTAGCACTTTACGGATAGCCAAAACAGCGACAACGCTGCTGTCTTAGTATTGAAGAAAGGATAATCAGCAACTCTGATTTTGAAAAAGTCTCTCATTGACCAGACTTAAAGTTTGCACCGAGCCATCTACACATACTGAGGAAAGTTGTATCACGATGGTGTATACAACAAAATTGTTTGGATAACCCTGTAACCAGGTAGATGCTAAAAAAAAGTATATGGACAAGATTGAAGCAACAGCTTCAACAAGAGCGCCGAGTACCAATCGCTTCGTCGGCTGTTGCAAGCTGCATCATTATCCTGCGGATGGCTGGACTGTTTCAATCCTGGGAGTTGGCAGCCTTAGACCAGATGTTTCTTTTGCGTTCTTCAGAACCAATAGACGAGCGCGTGGTAATTGTCGAAATTAACGAAAAAGACTTAAAGCACGTAGGACAATGGCCCATTCCTGACGCAGTCATGGCAACTTTAGTACAAAAACTAAATGCCTTTGAGCCACGAGCGATTGGTCTGGATATTTATCGCGATCTCCCAGTACCACCCGGTCATGTAGAATTCATCAAAGCTGTTCAAACGATCCCTAACTTGATCGGAATTGAACTATTGAAGACTGAAAAAAGCTTGGGTGTTCCACCATCCCCAGTACTAAACCGTCTCCAGCAAGTTGGTTTTAATAATGTGGTCGTTGATGCTGATGGTAAGGTGCGCCGTAGCTTTTTATATGCACACGTAGATAACAAACTACATACAAGTTTTGCGCTCCAGTTGGCGTTGATTTATTTGAAGGACAAGGGAATTACTCCTAGTCCGTCCCCAGTGAACCCCGATTACCTACAGCTAGGGAGGGGTGTTTTCCCAGTTTTTAAATCAAATGATGGAGCTTATGTGACAGCTGATGCCCAGGGTTATCAAATATTAGCCAACTTTAAGCAACCCAATAGCTTTCAGATTGTTTCAATGGTAGATGTTCTGGCAAACCGGGTACAACCAAGCCTTCTACGCGATCGCATTGTGTTGATTGGTTCAACCGCACCCAGCCTCCAGGATTTTTTCTACACCCCTTACAGTAGCCGTTTCAACCAAGGCGCACAAAGGATTTCAGGTGTCGAACTCCAAGCCAATTTTACCAGTGCGCTCCTGAGCGCTGCTCTGGACGGACGTTCCTTAATCAACGTCTGGCCCGATCTCGTAGAAGCCTTGTGGATTTTGGTTTGGTCGTGGATAGGTGCCTATATCAGTTGGCGATTGCGTCTCCTTAGAAAGTCTGGTCTCAGTATTTTAGCGGCTGGGGCTGGATTGCTCGGTATTTCCTACCTGGCCTTTCTCTTCGGTTGGTGGATACCGCTGATTCCTCCACTCCTGGGGCTTGTAGGGTCTGCGATCGCGATCGTGAGTCATCTGGCTTATTTGGAGGAGGAGTTAAAACGCTCTAAAGAGTTTTTGCAGAAGGTGATTAATACCATCCCCGATCCAATTTTTGTCAAAGACAAAGAACATCGTTGGATTATTTTAAATCAGGCATATTGCAAATTTATTGGTTATCCCCTAGAAACTTTACTTAAAAAGTCTGCTTATGAGTTTTTTCCTAAACATGAGGCTGAAGTTTTTTGGCAGAACAATGAGCAAGTGTTACAAGGTGGTGAGGAGCAAGAAAATGAAGAAGAATTTACGGATATTTTGGGTACAACTCACCTAATCGCTACCAAGCGATCGCTCCACAAAGATGCTGCCGGTAATATTTTTTTAGTTGGTGTCATCCGAGATATCACTGAACGCAAGCGGATAGAAGAAGAGTTGAAACGAACGGCAGAGGAGTTAATCCGTTCTAACGCCGAATTAAAGCTTTCAGAAGACCAAATGCGTCATCTAGCTTATCACGATCCACTGACTGGTCTACCTAACCGTAAACAATTCTATGAACGCATGGTTCAAGCTCTAGAATGGGGTAGTAGTAATAACCAGTTGTTTGCTCTTTTGTTTCTTGATCTGGATGGCTTTAAGCAGGTTAATGACACCCTCGGACATGACATGGGCGACCTGCTGTTACGGATGGTTGCTCAACGACTCACGGGTTGCTTGCGCGGCAGTGATACCGTCTCGCGTTTGGGTGGTGACGAATTTACAGTAATTTTACCTGCAATTAGTAGAGTTCAAGATGCTGCCAGAGTTGCAGAAAAGACTTTATCAACCCTATCTCAGCCTTTCATTCTCAACGGACAAACTATCTTCGTAACTGTCAGTATTGGTATTAGCATCTATCCTTTTAATGGGAACACTGTAGATACCTTAATTAAAAATGCAGACTCTGCTATGTACCGTGCCAAAGAACAGGGTCGCAATCGATTTCAATTCTTCTGATACTATTTTCTTGAGGGGTTGCAGTTTACTCGTTGTTAATTAATAAAAATTCGCTTGCTCATTAGTTATTCAACAGTTGCTATTAAAGAATAACGAATTCATTAATCAATAAAGAAATTTAAAATTACTCGTAGTCTTTCTAAAAATATTGCTTCAAAAACTGTAGATGACCTCTACAACCGGGCAACCCTGTTCAGTCTATGGTCTATCCTGTTCAGGAGTGCTTTTGCCTTCATGGAAGGGACGTTCACAGCCCGTTTTGATTTTGACTGGAGAATATTTAGAATCGCCCAGTCGGGTGAATACACGCAAAGAATTAGTTGTAACGATAGGAATGTAAGCCTCTGTTCTTCCCCAGCTGATATGAGAAACAGAAGCGATCGCCTCTAGTTGAACTGATTTCACGAGGTGTTCAAGATGAACGCAATTCCAACTTCTATGCGGATCGAGACCCACAACATTCTCGATTCAAGCGTTTATAGATTGAGCTATAAGAGGAAAAGATGAATTCGACAGCAACCATTATTGAACCTGACAATCAAAAAACTCAGATTCTCAACCCCATAGAACGACCTGAGATTACCCATAGTCTTTCGGAAAATGTCGTTTTGACAACCGTAGACGATTTTTACAACTGGGCACGCCTCTCCAGCTTGTGGCCTATGATGTTTGGGACTGCCTGCTGTTTTATTGAAATGATGGGGATGTTTGCAGCCCGTTTTGATTTTGACAGATTTGGCTTGAAACCTTGGGCAAGTCCTCGTCAAGCTGACTTGATGATTACCGCAGGCACCATCACTATGAAAATGGCTCCAACATTGGTGCGCCTCTACGAACAAATGCCAGAACCCAAGTACGTCATTGCAATGGGTGCTTGCACGATTACCGGCGGTATGTTTAGCGCAGACTCACCAACAGCGGTGCGGGGAGTCGATAAGTTGATTCCGGTCGATGTTTATCTGCCGGGGTGTCCTCCCAGACCAGAAGCCGTGATTGATGCAATTATTAAACTGCGTAAGAAAATTGCCAATGACTCGATGCAGGAGCGAGATATCATTGCTCAGACTCATCGATACTACAGCATTCGCCACCAGATGAAGGTAGTTTCGCCAGCCGTTACGGGTGAATATTTAGAATCGCCCAGTCGGGTGAATGCACCCAAAGAATTAGTTGCAACGATGGGAATGCAAGCCTCTGTTCTTTCCCAGCCGATTTTAGAAACAGAAGAGATCGCCTCTAGTTGAACTGATTTCAAGTTGAACTGATTTCACGAGGTGTTCAAGATGAACGCAATTCCAACTACTCCGCAGACCGAGATCCCCGCCACGACCCACGATATTCTTGATGTACAGCAAACACACTGCTGCATTGTCGGAGGAGGGCCTGCGGGGGCTGTCCTAGCGCTTCTCCTAGCCCGTCAAGGCATCCCAGTGATGTTGCTGGAGGTACACAAAGATTTCGACCGCGATTTTCGGGGAGACACGCTTCATCCATCGGTGATGGAAATCATGGATGAACTCGGTTTGGCAGATCGCTTGTTGCAGATGCGTCACACAAAGGTTCCCAGTCTTACTCTGAAGACGACCGAGGGGCCGATTCGATTTGTTGACCTCAGCCACTTGAAGACGAAGTACCCCTACATCACCATGCTTCCCCAGGTAGATTTCCTGCAATTCATTACTGAAGAAGCGAAACGCTATCCAAATTTTCAGCTGGTGATGGGAGCGAACGTACAGGAGCTGATTGAAGAAAATGGGGTCATCCAGGGTGTACGCTACCGGGGACACGGCGGCTGGCATGAAGTCCGATGTCAAGTGACCATTGGCGCAGACGGACGCTTCTCTCGCATCCGCCAATTAGCCGGGATGGAACCGATCAAGACTTCGCCGCCAATGGATGTGCTTTGGTTCCGCTTACCTCGCAAAGCGGACGATCCCGAAGAAACAATGGGGCGCGTTGCTGGCGGTCATCTTTTGGTTCTGCTGAACCGCTTTGATTATTGGCAGGTTGGCTATGTGATTCCTAAGGGTAGCTATCAACAGTTGCGGGAAGCGGGTTTAGAAACTTTGCGTCAGTCTGTAGCTGAGATATCACCCCTGTTTGCAGACCGGATGCAAGAATTACATGATTGGAGCCAAGTGGCGCTGCTTACCGTCGAGTCTAGCCGCGTCAAGCGTTGGTATCGCCCTGGTTTGCTGCTGATTGGCGATGCGGCTCACGTCATGTCGCCAGTTGGTGGAGTTGGCATTAACTACGCGATTCAGGATGCAGTGGTCGCTGCAAATGTGCTGAATGAGCCGCTGAAAAAAGGACAGTTGCAAGAAAGGGACTTGGTGAAAGTACAGCGCCAACGGGAGTTGCCGACGCGGATTATCCAAGCCTTTCAGTCTTTGGTTCAGCAGCGGGTTATTGCGAGGGCGATTGACTCGACCCAGACATTTAAGCCGCCATTCTTGCTTCGGTTACCGATTTTGCGCGACATCCCGGCGCGTTTGATTGCTTTTGGCGTCTGGCCTGTTCGTATCAAGAAAAACTTAGAAGCAACTTAGCTCCAATTGCACTAACTTAAAGACTTGTAGCAAAGTACACAGAGAGAAGAAGATTTCACGTTTTCAACGCTTTTTTTCAAAAGCATTAAGGGGATTTGTTGCGGACAAGCCGTAAAACGGTATTAGCGTGCAAAGGGTGTTAACTGGAAAGCTTGGGTTTTGCCGTTATAAGTACCGATGCCAACAATGACTCCGCGATCGCTAATGTCGGTGGCACTAGTTAAATCCCAACCCGAATTGGCTGGAATGACGTGATTTAGGTCAATCATGCGATCGCCACTGTAAAGAAAGGCGCGGGGGATGCGGCTGGCATTCTCTGCTTCACCGACCACTTGCCCAAGATTGTTGATACTGTGAGCAATGCTGCTTTGTCCCCCTAAAGTTCCGAGGTCGAGCATCTTGCCATTGTTGTAGAGGAAGGCTTGAGGGCGATAATTCGCGGTGTCTGCCACACCAACTATCTGACCTTGGTTGTTAATACTATTAGCAGTGCTGCTTTGTCCCCCTAAAGTGCCAAGGTTCACCATCTTGCCGCCGCTGTAGAGGAAAGCTTGGGGAATGCGATCGCGATTCTCTGCGGAACCAACGACTTGCCCGTTTTCATTGATGTCGTTGGCGTAGCTATTCGCACCTCCGAAGGTGCCGAGGTCAATCTTCTTGCCGTTACTGTACAGGAAGGCGTGCGCCTTATCGTTGCGAGTTTCGGCAAATCCGACTATCTGACCTTTACGATTGATACTTCTGGCGTCGCTGCTTTTACCGCCAAAAGTGCCAAGGTCAATTGTCTTGCCATTTTTATAAAAAAAGGCGTGATAATTGTCGTTGGCAAAGGTCATCACACCGACTATTTCCCCGTTGTCATTGATACTCGTAGCGGCATTGTAGCGGCTGTTAATACTGTTAATTTCGGTCATTTTGCCATCACGATAGATGAAGGCCGTTTGGGTACTGTCGTTAGGGTTAAAAAAGCCAACAACTTGACCGTTATTATTAATTTTTTTAGCGACGCTGGCACGGCTATGAAGGGTGTCCAGATTAGCGATGCTATAGCGTAGATTTACGGGAATTTGTGTCTGTGATTGCTGTGCGTTACCTGATGAGTGAAGGGTGACGCGGCTAGCAATCATCAATCCAGCGAGGGAAGTAATAATTCCTAAAATAGTGATCGCTTTATGAGTGAAATTCATTATTCCGCGATACCTGAAAAATCCAAGGGAAAGGCAAATATTGGTTGTGCCTGTTCTCCTCGACTAGCGATCGCTCGCGATAGTTGCTAATTCGATCGGAATCCCCCAATCGGATTAGTCATTTCTACTGGTATCCCGCTGCTTGCAACGTGAACAACCGCGCGTAGCGTCCTCCAGCTTTCAATAACTCCTCGTGACTTCCTTGTTCTATCACCTTTCCGGCTTCCAAAACTACAATCTTGTCAGCCATTCGCACCGTTGAGAAGCGGTGGGAAATGAGGAGAACCATCTGATTTTTTGTTACCGTCCGAAAGCGATCAAAAATCATCACTTCCGCTTCTGCGTCCATCGCCGCCGTTGGTTCATCCAATACCAAGATATCCGCTTTCGTTCGCATAAAAGCGCGAGAGAGGGCGATTTTTTGCCACTGACCGCCAGAAAGTTCCGTTCCTCCTTTAAACCATCGTCCTAACTGAGTCTGAAACCCGTCTGTCATCGTTTCGATAAAAGGTTTCGCCATGCCTTTTTCTGAGGCAATTTCCCAGTGTTTTTCGTCTTCTAAGTAGTTGACATCCCCAACGCCCACATTCTCTCCTACCTTGAACTGGTAGCGGACGAAGTTCTGGAAAATCACGCCAATCCGTCGGTGCAGCACCTCAATGTCCCATTCCGGCAAATCCAAGCCATCGAGTAAGATGCGCCCAGAATCGGGGGCGTACAATCGAGTTAACAGTTTAATTAGCGTGGTTTTTCCAGAACCGTTCTCTCCGACAATCGCTAGTTTTTCTCCTGGTTTCAGGTGTAACGAGACTCCATTTAAGGCGGGTTGAGGGCTTCCTGGGTAGGTGAAATAGACATTCTCGAAACGCACCCCATCATTCGGAAGTACACCCTGAGTTGCCATCCCCCAAGTTTTGGGGATGTCTTGTTCTAGAAACTCGTAGAGGTTGGAGAGATACAGGTTGTCTTCATACATTCCCCCAATGGAAGTCAGGGCGGCGGAGAAGGTAGACTGTCCTTGCCGAAACACCATCAAGTACATCGTCATGTCGCCGAGAGAAATCCGACCCGCAATCGCTTCTAAGACAATCCAGGCGTAGGCGACATAGAAGGCGGCGGTACTCAAACTCCCCAGCAAGTAACCCCAGAATCCTCGCCGTAAGGTTAAATCTCGGTCTTCGCTGTACAGTCGAGAGAAGATGTCTTGGTAGCGTTGCAGCAACATCGATCCCAACTGATACAATTTCACTTCTTTGGCATAATCTTCCCGCGCAATCAGTGTTTCCAGGTAGTGTTGTTGGCGGGTTTCCGGCGATCGCCAGCGGAACAAGCGAAAAGCTTCCCCAGAAAAGCGCGTTTCGGCGATAAAGGCAGGCAAGGCGGCTATGACTAGGACTACTACTGCCCAAATGGAGAATTGCAGCAGCAAACCGCCGTAGGTAACCAGCGACAGACCACTCTGAATTAAGCTGAAAGTCCGGCTGACTAGTGACAAGGGACGACTGGATGCTTCCATCCGCGCCCGATTCATTTTGTCGTAAAACTCGGAATCCTCAAAGTGCGTAAGGTTGAGTGTAAGTGCCTTTTCCAAAATTAAGACATTTACTCGCTGACCCAGCAACACTCGCAGCAAGGATTGACAAACGGATAAACCTCTTTGACTACCTGCCAACAACAGGACAACGATCGCTTCTAATCCTACATAACCTAACGCTGTCCAGCGATCGCTTTGCAAGCCGGTTTGAGAAGCCAAAACGACCCCATCGACGATTAACTTGCTGACATAAGCAACAGCTGCGGGTAGCAACCCGGCGAATAAGGTGAAAGCGGCAAGAACGATCGTGAGGATGCGGCTGGTAGTCCAGACTAAACTAATCGCGCGATCGCTATATCGGAAAACTGCTAAAGATTGGCGTAAACGTTGCCCAATCAATCTGAAGAGATTAAATTTCTGACGACTCATAATCTATTTATAACGTCGTCTAGGCATCAGAACGAGCAACGGCTATCGTCCCTAGAGGCGGTAAAACAACTTCTAGATTGAAGTAGCGATCGCGCAACACTCCCGCAAGCGATCGCAATCCCCATTCTTCACTCCGACGATGACCAACGGCGATAACGCGGATTCCGGTTTCTTCCACAGCCGCTGCTGCTGGCTGTCGTAACTGTCCAGTAATGTATAGATCGGCACCCCGCACAGCCGCCTCGCGGATTAGCGCATCAGTCATTGCCCCAACGACTGCGACTCGCTGGATGTCGCTTTCACTACTCGCAAGAGTTTTATCGTATCCGCCGAAGATTTCCCGAACGCGATCGCAGTAACTCACAAAACTCTTTGCAGCAATTTCCCCAATCGTACCAATCGGTCGCCCTTCCTTTTCCCCCAACACCTCCAATGCAGACATCCCCAATACATCGGCAAGTCGAGGATTAAAACCCAGCGTCATTCGTTCGTCAAAAGCTAGATGATACGCCACCACCCCAACATTGGGTGCGAGTTGGCCCGCTTCCAGCTTCCAAGGACGATGTAAAAATAAAGCATCTATTCGTTGAGATTTTGCCCATTTTTCTAGTCCCGCCCAAGGTTCTAAGGCTAATCCTATCCGACGAATCGGGCGCGTTGAAGGGTGATAAATGCCACCTTGGTCATCACCAAAGCGATGAACGGCAAAGAATCGATCTAAAAATTGTCCAATATCATTTAGAGCGATCCCGTCTCCAGTCAAGGCAACTGTACTCATGGGCAAAATCTGATTTATAGCGGCTGTAATCTACGCTTGTGCCCGATCCCAATCCATTCACCGAATATCCATTCATACATCCCGCCTGATAACTGGTAGCCATCTCACAGATGACTCAGTTCAGTTATGACTCAGTAGAACTGGAAACCGGATGAATCGAAGAGAGTTGCTGCAATTTTTGCGCTTCCAGGACTTCTAGCCGAGCCAGTGATGTAGCGGCATCTGCTAACTGTAAAGCCAGATTCACTCGGCATACAGGATCTTTTGCTTGCCAAAGATCCCGCGACAGACAATGTACTCGATAGCGGAACATTTTAATGGAGTATGACGGGATGGCTTTAACAGTCATGGTTACAATCTCTTTTCTACAGAAGCTTGAATGTCTAGAAGTACCCGTGCTGGCTCTAGATAAACAAATGTCAGTATGATTACTTGTTCGTCCGTACTGATTGTTACATCATTAAGGACTTCTTGCGGTAAAACCCGTTCATGCCTCACCACTACAGTGTATTGCCCAATTGGCAGGTCATCAAAGCCCGCGTCTGCATGAATCAGGTCAATTGTCTCCTGAGCGATCGCTTGCCCATTTTGCCTAAGTAAAGTGATAAAGGCAATGCCATCAATTGAAGTCAGGGCATGATTCTCCTGATTGCGAATCGTGACATAAATATCGGACATTTACTCAGACCTCTGTTTCCAGTTTCATGAGTGTATCCGATAACCAAAGCGATCGCTTTTTGGTCTAATCAGCAGTACTTTGTTAAAAGTAGCACCACCAGCGAGATCGCTTTTGTGTTCAATAACGCGATCGCCGCAGTTACAGAAAGCCAGCTACAAGGTACCATTGCTGTAGCAAACCCCACTTGAGAGGCGCTATGTTCATCAGCCTGATTGCAGACTACGGAACCGGCGATCCAGCTTTTGCAGAGGTCACGCAACGTCTTTTGATGGCTTTACCTTCCTCCCAGATTCACTGCCTCTCGGTCCCTCCCTTCAGCACCTTGGCAACTGGTTTCTGGATTGCTCAACTCGGACTCAATCCTGGTCCCGAAGAGCGTCTCATTTATCACAACTGTGCTCCTCGCCAAGATGACCCAGAAGCACGGCAAAACAATGAAGGCGAGGGATTAACTTATGCGCTGTTGCCTAATGGCGTCAAAGTAGTGGGTGTGTTTGCTGGTTACACGCTCTCTTTTATCAAAGACCATGCTCAAGTTTTGCAAACAGTCAAGGTTTCTAGAGGCGGGTCGCAGTTCCGTTCGCGGGATGTGTTTCCTAATGCAGCAGCAGCGATCGCTCAGGGAGATACTAGCTATTTAGGAGAAGTCTTGAACCCCAGCCAAATCCCTGATGCACCGAGCGATCGCGTTGCCTGGATCGATGGTTACGGGAACATCAAAACCACAATTCCCGCTGATACCCTCAACCTAAAACCGGAAGAAAAAGTAGTGATTCGGGTCGGGGATGTCGTGAGCGATGCCATCTACTCTGACGGCAGTTTCCGCGTGCCTCAGGGAACTTTGGCGTTTTCACCGGGAAGCTCCGGCTGGAATGCTGCTAAGGATGGAAAACCTATCCGTTGGATGGAGTTATTTTTGCGAGGGGGCAATGCTTGGGAACGCTTCGGTAGACCCCGAGTGAATCAGGTAGTGACACGACTCTAAATAAGGAATTAAAAATTCTCCTTTCTGAATTTTTAATTTGGCTTAATTTGGCATCTTTAATTTATAGTGGCTCTTTCGGAGCATTACCGATTAGCGCTTGCACTAAATTCCAGAACGTCGAAATAAATGCCGCTCCTAAGACAACAAACATTAGCATCGCCAGCCCAGCAAAGGGAGCGGTAATGAATAAGACTATGAACGCGAACAAGAGAATCGTCAGTAGTGCCTTGTTCATCGGTGTTGTTTCCTTCCGATTCAGGTGTACTTTCAAAGGATAACTAGGTGGTTTGTTCTCGTGACCCCTTCTGTGTGCTGAATTAAATATCATCACAGCGAGAGATGTTCCCAAAGGAGTTAAGTTCCAACGAACTTCAGGAAGTTTATAAAAGCGAGAGCCGCTTTGCTTCGCACTGCTGCGAAAAAGGCGATCGCTTTTAACAAATCTTGGCTATCGCAAATCGCCTTTGGTGAATTATTATCAACCAGAGATAGAAGTAGCACCAAAACTAATTTGCACCTATGGCTTACACCGCTAAAATCTTGGCATTTGCAGGTAGCACCCGCATTGATTCTTACAATAAAAAGCTGGTACAAGTTGCTGCGAACGGAGCGCGGTCAGCGGGAGCTGAGGTGACATACGTGGATCTGCGCGACCTACCGATGCCGCTATACGACGAGGATCTGGAAAAGAGCGAGGGAATGCCTGAAAATGCGCGGAAGTTTAAACAGCTGATGATCGAACATCAGGGACTTCTCATCGCTTCTCCGGAGTACAACAGCTCAATTACAGCCGTTCTGAAAAATGCTATTGATTGGGCGTCACGTTCAACTGCACCGGAGGAACCTCCGCTCGTGGCTTTTGCGGATAAGGTAGCGGCGATTATGAGTACCTCACCGGGAGGATTGGGCGGTTTACGCTGTTTAGTCCACCTGCGCTCAATTTTGGGGAATATCAGAGTCATCGTTCTTCCCGATCAGATAGCGGTGCCTAAAGCTTTTGAAATATTTAATCCCGACGGTACGTTAAAAGATCCTAAGCAGCAAGAGTCTGTCGAGAAGTTAGGTGAAAAAGTTGCTCACGTGGTGGCGAAGTTGCACGGATGAAATATGGCGCTAAGAGCGATCGCTGATTTGCTAAGCCTAAACTTGATTAAAGTAACTACTTATGAGGCTCTAACCTTTTAAAAGCTCTTAGAACAACCAAACACAGCAAAGCCCCAATTAAGCTCATTTGCCATAACCCACACCCAGCAGCAATTCCTAAAGCAGCGGAAACCCAAGTAGCCGCAGCCGAGGTGAGTCCACGAACTTTAACACCTGTTTTCGATTCGTCCTGAGACTCGCGTAAAATTTCTCCTGCGCCTAAAAATCCAACCCCGGCTGTAACGCCCTGAATGACTCTGCCAAGAGCCTCAGCACTTTCTTGTGCCGTACCGATTTGGAGGGGCACGAGAACAAAGAATGCTGAACCCAGACTGACCAGCATATGGGTTCTTAAACCTGCTGGTTTGTTCTTGAGTTGGCGCTCTAAGCCGATGACTGCCCCAACCAGCAAGGCAAGGCATAGCCTTAAGAAAATTCCTAAGCCATCATTGGGAGAAAGGATGTAGGTTTGTGGCAATGTTGTGCTACTAAAAACGAAGTTTCAACCAGTCTAGTTTACAGGCTGGTTTATATAGATGACTAAAAGGGGAATGGGTGCGAGCTAACCATTCCCCTTTTATTCGCTAACGGAGAGGGGGGGATTCGAACTCCCGGAACCTTTCGGTTCATCCGATTTCAAGTCGGACGCAATCGACCACTCTGCCACCTCTCCAGGTGTGTTTTTTTATCATATCAAGGTTGTGGAATTTGTTACTACTAACTTAAAACGGGTTGGATCGCTGGCTCGGTGCGATGGTAAAGAATCTGCTCAGATGCAACGGTGAAGTCTTTACCAACCCAAATCAGGGAGACTTGGGAGACGATACCGCCTTGCAGAGAGACGAGAGAGAAATTATGTAGGCGGTTTGTCTCCGTTTGGATAATCCGAGGTACGCTGGCTGAATTTAAGTAAACGGTTCCCTCTGCGCTGACATAAACTGGGGTTCGCAAGTGGATCTTTGTGTGGCGCATAGTGTGGTGCATATGACCAAAGGTGACGAGGGGAATGGTTTTCCCTGCGTCGCGAGTTTGGGCGATCGCATCTGCAAAATCCGGATCGCCATAGTCGCCCCCAATAGGATGCCAATCTTTGCCACAGGGGTCTTCTGGGCGATCGCCTAACCCGACAGGCCCATTGTGACCTATAAAAATAATCGTTTCAGAAGCAGCACTCTGAGCCGCTGAGAGAATTCGGGCGGTTGACTCCTCGAAATTCTTCACCCCATACCGTTGTTCGTAGAACTGGGCATTTTTCCAAACTTCTCCGCCCCAGCTAAAAGGGCGACTCCCAACAACTGTTAAATTCAGGGCGGGAAAATCAAGCGAACCGTAACCGACATGGGTTTCTCCCAACAAATCCATCTGTTGCTGCACCCGGTCTTCTTTCTGGCGGTCGTAGGGACACCGACTTCTGCCCCAATCTGAGGCGCTGTACCAAGCGTCATGGTTGCCAAATATTGCCGCTTTGGGAAGATCGAGAGATGCGATCGCTCTTACCACATCCACCGACTCATTGCCGAAATCCCCTACAAATAGCACTAGGTCAACACCCAGATGCTTGAGGGCAATTTCATCATCGCTGTCCCACTGGTCGTGAATATCGCCAACAACCGCAATTTTGATGGGTTTTTCCGGGTTCCTCTGATTGCTCATCCTATCTTCCTCGTCGGTCTTTCTCCAGCATAAAAAAGCATCGCCTGTTTTCGCAGTATCCTCTGGTGTAACTCCTTTTTTTTGTTTGTGAGCAATCGCGTGATTTGATTTTGCCAGGAACACTTGCCTGCTTGGGCGGGGTCTAGAGCGTTGTTCACTTTCGACACAATTCACCGCCAGGTAGCACAAGCCGATGAGCGATCGCACAGATGCATCTAACTCTTATTGAGAACCGCTATATTAAAGCAAATTTTCTCTGACCTGACTTGCCCACAAGTTTTGGTAAAAACAACTATAATTACTGATTACACGCCTAGCGATTTGATTCCCCCAAAAAATTATCACTGTGTTTACTACTACACTTCCTCAGCGTAATTTTGCTCAGACAGCGGCATTCCCTCACGATTTATTTGAGGCAATTAACGCCCTCAAAAAAGAGTTAAACGCTGTTATTCTTGCTCATTACTATCAAGATTCTGATATTCAGGATGTAGCAGATTATATCGGAGATTCCTTAGAGCTTTCCCGAAAAGCAGCCAGCACAAATGCTGATGTTATCGTGTTTGCGGGCGTTCACTTTATGGCGGAAACTGCCAAAATTCTCAACCCCGATAAGTTGGTACTCTTACCCGACCTCAACGCCGGTTGCTCGTTGGCAGACAGTTGTCCTGCGGATGCTTTTGCTAAATTTAAGGCGGCTCACCCCGGTCATATAGTCGTTTCTTATATCAATTGCTCTGCCGAAATTAAGGCAATGAGCGACATTATTTGCACCAGTTCCAACGCGGTTAAACTGGTTCTTCAGATTCCAGAAGACCAGCCGATTATATTTGCCCCCGACCGGAATCTGGGACGATATGTAATGGAACAATCGGGGCGAGATTTGGTGCTGTGGCAAGGTAGCTGTATGGTGCATGAGACTTTCTCTGAGAAGAAGATTGTCCAGCTAAAAATTGAACATCCAGAAGCTGAAGTCATTGCCCATCCAGAGTGCGAACCGTCGGTGTTGCGCCATGCCAATTACATCGGTTCTACTTCAGCACTGTTGAAGTATTCTCAAGCAAGTTCCACTCAGGTATTTATTGTGGCGACTGAGCCGGGAATTATTCATCAAATGCAGAAGCAGGCACCTAAAAAGCACTTTATTCCTGCACCGCCAATGAACGACTGTGCTTGCAATGAGTGTCCTCATATGCGGTTAAATACTCTGGAGAAGCTGTATTTAGCGATGAAAAATCGGGCACCAGAAATTACTTTACCGGAAGAAACGCGAGTGGCGGCGCTGCGTCCAATTCAGCGGATGTTGGAAATGAGCGCCTAGCCAATGTTGGGTCGGGAAGGAAACCTGATGGAAAAGAACCCCACCCCCAGCCCCTCCCCGCTTGCAGGGCGGGGAGATGGAGTAAGAGGCGCAGGCGATCGCTTGGTTGGGGTTCTTCATTTCGGGGGATCGATTGGACTTGGTATAACAAGCAACAATGAACGATGAATGAGCAACGAATTGAATGGCAATGAATAGAGAGTGCTTGATCGTTTTTACTCGCTATCCAGAGCCAGGAAAGGCAAAAACTCGGCTAATTCCAGTTTTGGGGGAGGATGGCGCTTCAAATCTTCATCGCCAGATGACCGAGCATACACTCTCGCAGGCGAGGGAACTGCAAAGCGATCGCGCGACGAGAGTGGAAGTTTATTTTACTGGCGGCGACCAGCAGTTGATGGAAGACTGGTTGGGAGCTGATATCATCTATCAGCCGCAGGGTGAGGGCGATTTGGGACAGCGGATGAAGTCGGCGTTTCAAACGGCTTTTGCGGCTGGGATAGAGGGCGTTGCGATCGTCGGTACTGATTGCCCTGGTTTGGATGCGAAAATAATGGCGCAAGCATTTGAGCAGCTAAACGGTCATGATTTGGTTTTGGGACCAGCGATGGACGGCGGCTATTATTTAATTGGGTTGCGGTGGGTGATTCCAGAATTATTTGCGGGAATCAACTGGGGAACCTCGGAGGTGCGAGAAAAGACGGTAGCGATCGCTATCTCCCTTGGTTTGGCAGTTGCTTATCTTCCCCCCCTATTTGATGTTGACCGTCCAGAGGATCTTGCAAAAGTTACAAGTTTTGAGTTTTGAGTGATAGAAACGGCAAGAATTTCCATCATTATTCCCGTTTTGAATGAAGCTGCTGACACGATTCGGTCAACATTAGCGAGTGTTCAGAATGTCGAAAATGTGGAAGTAATCGTAGTGGATGGGGGAAGTCAGAATGAAACCGTCGCTCTTGTGCAATCCTGGGGCGTTAAAGTTCTGTTTTCGACTGCTGGACGTGCTTGCCAAATGAACGCGGGTGCAACGGCTGCGACAGGAGATATCTTGTTATTCCTCCATGCAGATACCTCTTTACCGCTTGGGTTTGAGAAATTAGTTCCGTTGACACTAGCCCAGTCTGGAACCGTTGCGGGTGCCTTTGAACTCAAAATTAATTCTCCAATGCGATCGCTACGTCTAGTTGAAAGGATGGTGAATTGGCGATCGCGCTTTTTTTCCCTACCCTATGGCGACCAAGCTATCTTCTTGAAAGCTTCTCTATTTCACGATATTGGAGGTTTTCCCAATCTTCCCATCATGGAAGATTGTGAATTAATTTGTCGCCTGAAACGCTTAGGGCGAATTTCTATTGCCCCCGCTCCCGTAATGACTTCAGCCCGTCGCTGGCAGAAACTTGGGGTGCTGAAAACTACGCTGATAAATCAGATAGTAATTCTTGGCTATTTCTTGGGAGTTTCCCCATCTCAACTGGTTAAATTTTATCGCGCTAAAAAGTGAGTAGAAAATTTCTCTAAAAATTTTATTAATATAGCCTGAGTTCGGGATAAGAGAGGGGCAAAACTGATAGGCAGAAAGTGCTAAATTGTTATCCATCTGGTTGCCCCATGTCCAGTCTAGAAGAACTGTTTTGCTGCGTCGATGACTTCTGCCAAACCTTTGAATCACTCTCTTGAGTGCCAACTTCTTAGTAACATCTGCCTGTTGAATTGCACAGCTTTTGGCAGCCGCTGATCGCAACTGTCAAACCACTTAATCTTGAGTGGAAACACAACCAAAAGGTTATGAGTGGGAATTCAGCACCGAGTTAAATAAGTCTGAGTTTGCCCCCGATGAATGAAGCCTTGTATTTGAAAGCTGTGCAACCATCTCGGCACGGGATGAAACCTCAAGCTTACGGAACATTCGCTTTAAAGCTTGCTTCACAGAATTTTCAGTAATCCAAAGTTGATTGCCAATTTCTGCGTTGGTTTGCCTCAACGCCACCAATTCTGCAATTTGCAACTCGCGAGGTGTTAAACGTTCGGCTTTGCCGTTCTGAAGGAAACCGCTATTAAACGGTTGGTGCTGTGACTTTCCTGCAAAAATGCTTTGTGAATCCACTGTTGCAACCCAACTCGATAAGTGCAGGCAGATGGCACCTAAATCGACTAGATTTTCGCTATCAAAAGCAGGCATTATCTTTTCAGGTGTGCAGCCGACTACGCCCACGATTTGACCCTGATTGATGATAGGTCCCGCCATCACATGCCAGTGATCTGGACGAGGACAGATTAATTTCCAAGTCTTGGGGGTTGTCACTAATGCTTCGTGAACCGGAGCATAGCGCTCCGCTAAATAACGCGCCACAGGATTATGCTCGATTGAGAGTGCAATTTTCAGGATTTTCTGAAAATTGCGATCGCTTAAGGGCAGTTGGTTAAAGAAAAAAAATTGCCCATCGTTTCGCTGCAAAATATTCACCAATTTTTGGTGCGATTTGCGATCGCAGGTCGGATTTGCTATGGGTTTGGCGAATGGCTGACAACAGAGGCTCTAAGGAATTTGTCATACGTGAAGGGGTCTAAAGTGTACCCGATCGAGGTCTAGAAGCATTAAGGCGCTCAGCCTATATTAGCTTTAATCTCAATAATCCCCTGATATGACTATCAATCCAGAAATCGATCGCACTTCTATCCGCGCGATGCAGGTCGGCTTTTATGCGACTTCAGTCGTCTTTAACCTATGCTTGATTACTCAATTATTGACAGTCGGAATCGCCTACTTTATTAGTCCTGCATGGTGGAATATTCACGTTTGGCTAGTCCGAGGATATGGTGGACTGTCATTAGTATTACTAGGATGGTCATTTATCACCTCATTTCCACCTCAAATACAACGCCTCACTGCGAGTCTACCCGTGCTGCTGGCACTACAGTTTGTCAGCATTCATCTCAAAAGTTCTTTGCACCTAGAGATACTACACCCTTTGATAGGATTTTCGTTACTCTACGTTTCCTCAAGCCTTGTCCATCGTGTATGGCGCAGCCTATCGCTCAATCATCGGCATAATGAACAAGTTTAAGAGGTAGAGATGACACAAGAGGCAATCTTTAGTCCCTTTTTTGCAACACTGTTTCTGACACTCCTAGTCTGGGTGTATATGTACATTCGTCGGATCGGTTTCATCAAAAGCCAGAAGCTCCGTCCGCAAGACCTTGTTGCATCTAGCACACCCGCACAAATCTGGCCGCGAAACGTATCCAATCCATCAGATAACCTAAAAAATCTGTTCGAGATTCCGGTACTTTTCTATGCGCTCGTACTCTACCTTTTCGTCACAAAACAAGTAGATATAGTGTACGTAACCGCTGCGTGGATCTTCGTTGGGTTTCGCGGATTGCATAGCGCCGTCCACTGTACATTCAATCTCGTTATGCTTCGGTTCTACCTCTATCTGTTCGCTACCCTCTCGGTTTGGTTCATCGCGTTCCGCGCCGCCCTTACTTACTTTGGCGCGTAGGTATGCTTTCATAAATTTGCGTCATGTATTCAGCCACTTGGGTTGAGACGTGCGATCGATCCCAGACATCAAATTGAGATTGGAACAATCATGTAAACGGTGGACAAACTCTGGATGTGCGAATCGAGCAATCATCTCCTAATCCGTCAAATCCGACTGAAAAAATCGCCCTCTAGGAGAAGAAAAAGCGATCGCATTCTCACGATAACTGAATGTGAAATATGCGATCGCGAAGCGCCGACTTTGTCGGTTCGCCCATTAGAATCCCGATCCCAACCACTTGGCAAAATTGTGTTTTTGGGCGTCGTCAGGAGACTCCACTGGCACAATTTTGTAAGCACTTGGGCGCGGATCTGCTAACGTCACCAGTGGCATCCGGAGTTCATCTTGATGGAAAACCGTTACCTGAATCGTATTACCCGGTTGGTAGTCTTTCAAGCGATCGCTCAAAGAAAGTGCCGTCACTCGGAAGCCGTCAATTGCTAGCAATTCATCTCCCGCATCAATTCCTGCTAACTGAGCTGGAGAACCCGCTTCGACAAATTTGATCGCCTCGCGCCCATTCTCCGTCTTCGCCGTCACACCGAGAAAAGGAACGGGTTCCTCTTCCTCAACCACTAACCGCAAACCGAAGGGATTCAGGTACTCGTCAAAGGGTAACTCTTCAGTTCCATCAACGTAGCGCTTAAAGAAGTCGCTCAAATCCATATCAGCGACTGATTCTATAACTTGCTGCAATTCTTCTGGAGTGAAGCCGGTTTCCGGCTGTCCAAACTGCTGCCACATTTGCCGCATCACATCATCGAGCGATCGCTGATTGCTATGACGCCCTCGAATCAGTAAATCCAGCAAAAAGGATACCATCGCCCCTTTCAGATAGTAGGAAATCTGGGAATTCCCACTATTGGCATCCGGTCGGTACAGCTTAATCCAGGCATCAAAACTCGATTCACTCGCCGGTTGCACCAGCCGCCCTGGTGTCGTTTGTAACCGCGAGATTTCCTTGCCTAACTCCTTCAAGAAAGACTTTGCATCATAGATTCCCGCCCGGAACGGAATCACCAAGTCGTAATAACTGGTCGTCCCCTCACTAAACCACAGAGAAGGCGTATAGTTTTCCCCAGTATAATCAAACACTTCCAATCCTTTAGGACGGATGCGCTTCACGTTCCACAGGTGAAAGAACTCGTGGGCGACCAGCTGCATAAAGCGATTGTACTTCTCGCGATCGCGGAAACCAAAGCGATTGTAATTCAACGTGCAAGCATTCTTGTGTTCCAAACCTCCAGCACCCGTGGAAGCTAAATGCAACAGAAACACATATCGGTCATAAGGTAAACCTCCAAATATCTGGGATTCCACCCCAATAATTTTCTGCGTGTCCTCAATAATCCGCTCTGGTTCGACGTTCCCCTGTCCCCAGATGGCTAACTCATGAGCTTTTCCCAAAACTTCAAAATGATACAACTGGTGGCAACCAATCTCAAAAGGACTATCCACCAGCGTGTCAAAATCGGGCGCTTGGAAGGTGTTCGCTTGCCCATCCGCCGTGGGTAATGGAGTTGTGACGCGCCATTCGGGTTTGGGCGGCACAATCGTCACTAGAATGGGTTGTTTTTCAAATTCGGGTATATAAAATAACAGAGCAGCACTGTTAAAATAACCGTGAGTCGCGTCCAAATGATTGGTTCGCACTGTTAGTTCATTGGCAAACATTCGGTAACGCACCGTAACTTCCGACACACTGTTTGTCTCTATTTGCCAGTGATTTTTGCTAAGCTTGCGCCACGCTAAAGGTTGTTCGCTGGAATCAGCTGAAAAGTCTTGCAAATGTTTAGAATACTCGCGCACCAAGTAGGAACCAGGAGTCCAAACGGGCAATTTTAAATCGAGAATCGGTGACTGCCAGTTTTGTACGGTAAAAGTTACGTCAAAAAGATGCGATTCCGGCTCCTGTATCGCCACCTGGTAATGAATTTTTGGTGCGGTATTGGATAAGCGATCGCGGCGAATAGCTGTTGCTTCTGTCATTTTTAGCTTTTATCAATCGTAGATATCCACTAATTTAACTAGCAATTTTTGGTCAGTGGTTAGCCGGTAGTCAGAAATTCGGTTTTCAATTAGTAGAGATAAGGATTAACGACATAAGTCCTAAATGATTCGCGCAGGGGAGATCCTCAACTTCGCGAGAGAAGCCAGGGATCTGAACATCTGGAATCTCACAACTAAACTCGTCCTGCTAGATGCGTTAGCTGCTTGATGTTGAGAAGATGGAGCGTCTCCTGCGCTGGATCGATTTTAATCCAGCCTTTACTTTCCAGTTTCTCGATAATTTTGCTAGTGTCTTCAACGCCGATATCTGTGACGTTAGCCAAATCTTTAGAGGGAATATTATAGATTTCCGTTCCTTTTTCTGTGGCTTCGCCATAGTTTTCTCCCAAAGCAATCAGCGTGTTCGCTAATTTTACGGCTGGGGGTTGATGACGCATTTGAAAGCGGAGGTTCGTTTGGCGCAGACGCTTCACCATCAGTTGTAACATCCGGTGGTGCAACTGCGGATCTTTGAAGAGGGTTTGAATGAAGCGTTGGGCAGAGACGCTGAGCAATTCTACGGGTGAGAGGGCAATCACATCGGTTGAGCGGGGAGATTCATCAAGAATTGCCATTTCCCCAAAAAAATCACCTTTGCCCAAGATTGCTAGGGTAACGACATTCTCCCCAGAGAGTCGTCGGACTTTCACCCAACCCGACACGACAAAATAAACTGCGTTGCCCCAAGCGTCTTCCATCAAAACCGCTCTGTCTGATGGGTACTCGTGTTCGACTGCGACAGACAAAAGCCATTCTAATGTCTCTGGAGCGGCAGTGTTAAAGAGGGGAAACAGCTCAGAAAAAGCTTTGGTCTGCATGAAAGGAAGTGTGAACTATAAAGTATGAATTATCAAGTTTAAAGTTTGAACGAGCAAGCTTGGAAAATAGGATTATCTAAGTTGGGATATTCGTCGATTCATCCTTTATGATTTATCCTACCCTACTGCAACGGGTGCGAATTCGTTCGTGCAGGCTAAGGCAATCGGTAGCACCTTACAGCCTTGAATTCATCTATCACTTCAGCGATCGCGATCTGCCTCTTGCTTGGAGCATTCATGCTTTTTTCTTCAGCTTTCAGGCAAGAAGCTGGTTACTCCTACGCTCTTCATTACATCACAGATGAGCCATATTGTCCTTTGACTTGGGATCAAGGTTCGCGCGATCGCTCTGCATTCGTTTGAGTCCTTCCAGTTGTTGCTCTATGCTCGTAAGCAAGTGATGCACGGCTGGCAGGGCTTCTATCTGAGCTGGGTTTGAGGCGGGATGGGATGAAGTACGGAGAACTGAGTCTGAGGCGCTGGCATGGCATATCTGATTCATCTTGCGCTGGAGCTTCTGGGCAAGATTTAAAGCTTCCCCCCAGAGATTTTCTAGTTGCTGCTGCTGATAAGCTCTCAAAGCTTCTCCGCGAAACACTTGCATAACTGCCTCATCTCCGTACTCACCAGGGATGATTTGCAAGCGCAGTAACAGATGATTGTGCTGATAGCATCGCTCAATCTCCACCATTTTGGTTTGTTCGACTGGCATTAATTGCAGATTTCCGATTCGCTTTAGCTCGTCGATGACTCCTTGAAGTATGGGTAGCGCCAATCCTGGGATCGCAAACTGCAAGACATTGTTTCGACTACAGAGAATGTTTCCTTCATAGAGCTGTCGTTCGCAATCCAGCCGATCGATGGTTCCATTCAGCACCCGCTTTAACAATTCTTTTAACATCTGCTGGGGCGGTAGGGCTGCCAGATTAGCAGTGAAACCAGATAAGTGATGCTGCGATCGCTCTTGCCATTGGAGGGAGGGATTGCCAGCCGGTGAAACTGTGGCGTTGCGCTTCACCTGCTGCGATTTTCTCAAAGGTGTTTCTGGAGCTGGTTGCGGCACTTGAGTGTTGGGGCGATCTGCCTCCACTTCAACCAGTTCTTCCGGACTATCGACAATCAGAGTTGGGAGGGTTTGCCGTTCTATCGGATCGGAATTTTTGCTTGGGCTTTCTCGATCTGGCTGCGTGTCTAAGTGTCCAGTTGCCGGCGTGGGCGGTTCGGTATGGGCTTGTTGTTTGCCGATGCCCGTATTGTGTTTCAAGTACGCGCTGAGGATTGCCTGGAGAGCGTCAGCGGCTATCGGCTGGGTTTCTAACGAGTAGTTTTGATAAGTTAGGATACGACGGACATAATCCAACGAGACTGTGTCTGTTGGATTTACCATGCCCAGTTTCAGGCAGGTGCCTTCTAAGGTGATGGGCAAAATTTGATAGTACAGACAGGCTTCAAAGGGCAGGAGCTTGTCAATCAATCTAAACATTTGATTTGCATCTATCAGAGCCACCCAGGAAAAGAGTGGAGAGGGTATCAGCACCAGTAGTAATTACCAGCCGCAGCTTGGTTACTCCGAGTGCGGTCATGGCGAGTTACAGAACTTGAATTGTGAATATCCTAGATGCCCCTGCGATCGAGTTTCAGCTATTATCTAGCACATTGTTCTGAATAAATCAGTTTTATCCATATAGTTATAGTTATGCTACCCCTCTGGGAAGAAAATATTGCTAGTTGTCGAAAACTAGGTTAAGAATCGCTCCGCAAGGCTTGAGCGGCTAGATAAAGTTTGCTCCATTCGCCCATGACTTGGTGATTTTTCAGGTTCAACTCAGCAGCGATCGCGTCTAGGGTTTTGCCTGCTTTCAAACCGTCAATCAACTGGCGCTGCACGGAGGGGAGAGTGGCGTAGAATTGCTCCCACTCGATTAGGGTCAACCCCAGGTTGTGTTCTTGCAATGATGCTTCTAGCCAACTGGCAACTAATTCTGGCTGACTTTTAACAGCAAAGACGCGAATGGCATGGTAGCTGACTTTTTCGCGCAGTCGATAGACTTCTTTGATCTGTAGGTTTAAGGCGCTAGCAATCGCTTCTTGGGACTTGCCTTGCAGATACAGTGTCAGCCAATCAGCAGCAGATTGACTCACATTTTCGGCTAGATAGTCTTTAAATTCCTGCTTGACCGTGGTGCGTAACGCTTGTTGTTCTTCCCAAACTTGATTTTCTTGGTACTGAGTGACTGCTTGAGCGTCTAGCAAACTCACCGGGCTGTCTGTTTCATCGGGCGTCACTTCTTCGGAAACCAGCCGTACCAGTTCGCCATCGGGTACGTGAGTCATGCCGCCTCGCTGAGAACGCCGTAGATAATTCACAAACCGATACACTAACAGCGGTTGGTTGCGAATCGGTCTGAGGCAATACTCTTCGATACTGGTCATCAGTAGGGAATTGCGGAGGCGAGTATCACTAGGAGTACATTGGGCAATCCAAGCAATTTGCTGTTGAATGTAGCGATCGCTGTGTAATAGTTCCTGAATTACTTCTTGCAATACATCGACCACTGCCCGCTGGCGATCGCGCGAAAGCGCCACCCAAGTACGGATTTTATTGCGAAGCAGCACTAAGCTGCCCAAGCGAGTCGTAAGATTCCGATAGGCACGCTCTGGCCCCACGCCTAAATAGCGCTGCCGTAAAATTCGGTAACGATATTCCATTGCTTGCCGAGCAATTGTCATCTGGCTTGGGTTCAGGGCTTCAAATCGTTCTAAATCTTCTCCGATCAGCCAGCGCGTAATACTTTCTTGCATTGCTGCGCTAGAGTCGGGATAGTCGGCTACAATCTGCTCTCGCCAATTCTGTGCCAGTTCTTGGGCCAGTGACATGGAGTTTTGAGTATTTAGCATCGTTTGAGTTTTCAGTTTTGAAGCCGGAAATTCAGACAGAGGAAGACTGACTTCAAACTCATTTTCCTGATTTAAAGTTTGCTCTACAAACCTCATCTCTCACCTCACCCATTTAAGGAGCAACTGACCTCTATTTCATCATGTCTACCTTGAGATAGAAGTGATCGCACCACCCTGGATAGTTTGACTCCTAACATCTATGGAGTGAGATTTTGATCTTATTGCCTTGTGCGTTGAATCACAACATTTAGTTGGTCAACTCATGAGCGATAATGTTAGATTTTGTTAAGTAAAGAATGATTAAGAAAGGTTTACTTTTGACGATGAAAGCCACATTAACAAGATTCAGACGGTGCTAGACTGATTCCCGACTTCTTCACCCTCAACTTCTCAAAAAACTATGCAACCAGAGCAGACAATCGCTGCTGGGCAACAGTCAAAGGAGGAACAAGAACTCATTTTGAATCCAGTAGACCATGCGATCGCTTTGTTTAACCGCTCCCATCACTTAGTCTTGTTTAATCGAAAATTCAGTCTTCTTTGGGGACTTCCCCCCGAATGGCTGGGTCTACAGCCGCATTGTAGCGAAGTCTTGGCTGAAGTGGTGGCGCAGGGCTATTGGTCGCAGCAGCAGAGCGAACAAATCGCTTCAGCCCTTAGCGAAACCGAAACAGAATACATTTCCTTTCCCATACAGCAATCTAACGGTATCTGCCTAGAGATAGATACCACACTGACGAGTGATGGGGGACGCCTGTTTACCTTCCGCGATGTCACCAGGTATCAAGACTACCAGGTAACTTTAAACGCTGAGGTGAGGCGGCTGACTTTTTTAGTAGGTTTGATGGAACGGTTGCAGCCTGCCAGTGACTTGCAGACAATCGGAAAATTTGCACTTTCCTATCTGGTGGAGACAATGGGTGCAGCGTTCGGCGATGTCAAGGTAATTACGGGTCAAGGCATTGATGCCTATGCCGATATTCTCACCAATCAAATTTCTGGTCGATTCATCGCGACTCACGGCGAAGCTGCCGTTGCCGAGATGCAAGCCTTTCTCGATCGAGGGATTCCCTATGGTCAAGGGTTATTGTGGCAAGTCGTAGAAACCGGCAAGCCAGTATTTGTTGACGATTATTCTAAACATTCCCAGGCAGTGTCGGCATTTCGCCATCCGGCAATTGGTCAACTGGGCATTTTTCCCATTCCCGCCGCCAATGGCAAGATTATTGGCGTCTTGACGCTGGAATCTCGCACTCATCAGAGACTTCAGGACGCTCCCCAACAGGATATACTCTTGGTCGCTTGTCGCACGCTGGGCGTTGCCATTGAAAGGGCCCAGGCGCAAGAACACCTGCGCGAAATTAATCAGAATTTAGAACGGGCTTCCCAAATGAAGTCTGAGTTTCTGGCTGCCATGTCCCACGAACTGCGGACACCCCTCAACAGCATTTTAGGGTTTTCGGACTTGTTGCTGCGGCAAATTGCCGGTTCTTTGAACGAACGCCAGATTAAATACGTGCGGGTGATGGAAGAAAGCGGTCAACACCTGTTGCAGTTGATTAATGACATTCTGGATCTCTCCAAAATAGAAGCCGGAAAGGCAGAACTCGAACTCCAGCCAGTTTCCATCCTGGATCTTTGCAGGCAGTGTTTGCAAATGATTCAACCCCGTGCGGATAAAAAGCGACTTGCCTTAACCCTAGAAATAGACTATCGGCTGGGGCAGGCATCTTTAGATGAACGCCGTGTCCGCCAGATATTAATTAATTTGCTCTCCAACGCTGTCAAGTTTACCCCAGATCGCGGGCAAATTAAATTGAGTGGACGACTGGCTTATGGCACCCAGTTGATTGGGGAATTTCGACCGGATCGCAGCCCGGTGAATCCTAGCACGCCTTTCTTGTGTCTTGAAGTCAAAGACTCAGGTATCGGGATTTCTAGAGATAAGTGGCATTTGCTGTTTCGCCCTTTCCAGCAGGTGGATGCTTCCTTAACGCGGCAACATGAAGGAACTGGGTTAGGTTTGGCGCTGACGAAGCGACTGGCGGAACTCCACGGCGGCACCGTCTCTCTGGAATCGGTGGAAAATCAGGGGAGTACGTTTCGCGTCTGGTTGCCGGTAACGGAAATGAGTCAAACTTTGACAGAGGCAGCGAACCCAGTGCCAAGCCAACAGCAGTCATCATTGCTCAAAGGTGGTGTATCTTCTGGGAATGCCAAGCGAGTTTTGGTGGTGGAAGATCAAGCTTTCAATCAGGCATTGATTTCTGATGTGCTTGAGTTAGAAGGGTATGCAGTTGAGTTAATTTATAACGGTCGCACGATGATGGAAGCGTTGCAATCTCCCTTTGTGACGCCTAAATCGCTGCCGCACTTGATTGTCATGGATATCCAACTACCGGGGGTGGATGGGTTTGAAATTATCCGTCAGCTCAAAGCCAATCGCTTGTGGAAGTCGGTGCCAGTAATTGCAGTAACGGCAATGGCAATGGCGGGCGATCGCGATCGCTGTTTGGCTGCTGGGGCAAATGGTTACATCAGTAAGCCAATAGATATCGATCTCCTCACGACTACCGTCCGCTCTTTTATGCAGGATTAGAACCCCAAAGAATCCATGAGGGGCAAGGATACCCTGCTCCTATACCCTATTTGAATCTGCAAATTGAGAGGTGTGGCAGCCCTCTAGGTCTATGGGGTGGGGTTAAACCTTGCTGCATTCAATCGAGAATTGTTATCACCAAAGGGCTATCTATCTTTGGGAGAAAGATCATCTCTTGATCGGTTTGTTTTTCGATCTACCAGATGGTTAATTGTCTTTACCGAAGTCCTGTGTTTCAATAATGTTAAAGTTCTCTCAGTTACCGGCGACCTCGGAGGAGTTAGATTTCCATCTATCTACCTACCTGTACTGAAAGAAAACTTGTCAAGCTTAGGAATCGTCAGGGGCATCTAGTTAGAATTACTGGTTCAGCGAACAACTGTTTTAAGTAGTTACACTGAAGGAAAATCATAGGCGCGAGTGTAATGGTGGCTAACAGAAGTAGTTTTCCATAACAGCGCCACTTGCACTTATATTGTCAGTCCCATGACAAAGCCCTTGCCGCGCATTCTGTTAGTTGATGATGAACCCAATAATTTATTGCTGCTAGAAGAGTTGTTGTATTCACAAGGATATGAAACTCTAATAGCTTCATCAGGCGTTCAAGCACTGGAAGTTGTCAAAGATTTTCAGCCAGATTTGATTTTACTGGATGTGATGATGCCGGATCTGGGAGGCTTTGAAGTTTGTCGCCGGTTGCGGGAGGATGCAAAGCTACAAACGGTGCCGGTGATTTTTTTGACGGCTTTGGATGATGAAGAATCCAAGCTTCGGGGGTTGGAAATATTAGGTGATGACTACTTCACCAAGCCGATTAAAACTACTCTCCTTTTGAAAAAGATTGCAAATACTCTGCGTTTGATCGAGATGCGATCGCAGCATTCCGGGCAACAAATGCAGGAAAAAATTAAAGAAAAAACGAAGCGTCAACTATCAGCGGCATGGCGAATCAATGAATATCTCTCAGAGAAGTTTCGGCTATTTGTGCCGGATCAATTCTTGAGACGCATTGCACCCGAAGGGGTAGAGTCAATTCAACTGGGAAATGCCAGGGAAGAAGAATTGACGATTTTGTTTTGCGATATTCGGGAATTTACCGCGATCGCTGAAACTCAAACAGCCAGCGACACCTTTGAGTGGCTGAACGCTTTCTTTACCCAGATGAATCAAGAGATCGCCATCAATTATGGATTTATTGATAAATTCCTGGGAGATGCGCTGATGGCGGTGTTTGACCGCACGGGAAACCACGGACAGGATGCCTTAAGTGCGGCGGTGGCGATGGTAGACAGCTTAAATCGGTTTAATCGCGATCGCCAACAATACAACCTGGAGCAGCCGGTGAACATTGGTATCGGCATTCATACAGGCGTTGCCATGATTGGGACAGTGGGTTCAGACCGGCGCATGGACTCTACTGTAATCGGCGATGTCGTGAATACTGCCGCCCGTCTAGAAGAATTGACAAAGCTTTACGGCTGTCACATCCTTGCCAGTGATGCCGTTATTGCCCAGATGAGACAACCGGAGTTATTCAAGTGTCGGTTGATTGACCGGGTGATCCCTCGCGGTAAGCAGCAAGCAGTTGACCTCTACGAAGTCTTGGGTACGCAAACTCAACTGTTCCATCAAGCAAAGCTACTTTATTAATTCATCTGAATTAATGCAGCTAGCTGATGGTGCAATATAAAGCTTATCCGGAACACAGCAATAGTGTGTGCCAAAGCGTCTCATTTATGCATCTGAGAATTGCTGCTATAGGATCTGGATAACAGCCGCAAGATTTAATGAATTGTAAGCTATATAGTTTTGCAGCCTTACAAGCTTAATTTATGCTCAGCGATCAAAAACTTCAAAATAGACTTATGTATTTTAAATTACAGATTTGCTGCAAGTTATATCCCTAGAAAGAAGCTGCGGCAAACGGTATGCAGTTATTTTAGTTATTCAGGACAGCCAATCTGAGACATAAAAAATTTCCTGGGAGTCTTCTATATCTCCTGGGTATTTTTATGCACAAAACAACCATTAATACCTGGACATAAAATCAATGGAAGCTCAAGAAAACGTACCAGCGAATAAACCTAGCGGGCAGTTGGTGATCATCGGGGGTGCAGAAGACAAGGAGGGAGACTGCACAATCCTCCGAGAGTTTGTTCGCCGCGCCGGGGGTACTAAAGCTCGAATTGTCGTCATGACCGTGGCGACAGAGCTGCCCAGAGAAGTGGGAGAGAACTATATCAGAGTGTTTGAGCGGCTGGGAGCCGAAGACGTTCGTATCGTTGATACTGTTGAGCGGGAAGATGCAACTTCAGCCACTTACTTGGAGGCAATTGAGAAAGCCACTGGTGTATTTTTTACCGGCGGAGATCAGGCTCGCATCACCAGCATTCTGAAGGGTACCCAGATCGATGAGGCGATTCACAGACGGTACGCTGAAGGAATCGTGGTGGGAGGCACCAGTGCGGGAGCTGCCATGATGCCAGATGTCATGATCGTTGAAGGCGACTCTGAGACAAATCCACGGGTTGAAGTGGTAGAGATGGGTCCCGGTATGGGCTTCTTGCCAGGAGTGGTCATCGATCAACATTTCTTACAGCGTGGGCGTCTGGGACGGTTAATTTCTGCCTTGGCACAGCAGCCTGCTGTCTTAGGATTTGGGATTGACGAGAATACAGCGATCGCAGTCAGCGATAACAAGTTTGAAGTAATCGGGGAAGGAGCTGTCACGATTGTCGATGAGTCAGAGCTTACCCATAGCAACATCGGTGACATTTTGAAGGATGAGCCTTTGGCAGTTTGCGGAGCCAAGCTTCATATCCTTCCACACGGATACAAATTTGATCTGAAAACTCGCAAGCCAATTCTTGATTAATTGAAAGTAGGGTGGGCACTTTCCATCCTACTTTTTAAATGCTACCTGTGCCTTTAAAATCTAACTGCCGAGGGATGTCTTTTTCACCCTTAAGCTTCTTATACTGGGAGTAGTATAATAAATTACATATCCTTGTAAAGGAGCTAAAAATGAGCGTAGAAGATAGAGCCAGAGCGGTTGCTAAAAACATAGAAGGCAAGGTGCAAGAGGGGCTTGGTCATGTAACCGGCGACCAAAAAGACCAAGCAGAAGGTCAGATGAAGCAGGATGAAGCTGCTGCTATGCATCTAAAAGAAGACCTCAAAGATAAAGCAAAAGAAATTGTAGATCGAGCTTAGGTTTTGTATCAAATTTTCAAGGGGGGAACTCCACAAATCTGAAAACCCATTTTCTTAAAGAAAATGGGTTTTTAAAGTGTTTTATTAAAGAAATTTAAGCGATTTGGGTAATGGCGATCGCAAATGGTAGAAAGGCAACGAACCATTCACCATTAAATCCAATAAAAAAGAATTGACTTGACTCTGCCCTTTGATAGCTGAAAAGGTTATGCAATCGAATTAGGCTCAAGTAAGCGAGTCGCCAAGTTAATAAAAAGGGTGTTTAAAAACGGGAGATACTCAATGAGCAGAGAGATAATGACCGATGCAGTCCGTGTCAATGCGAGAAAAACGGATGCATTCGATATCTTTAACTTCAAGCATTACATGGGGCCAAACCCGTATTTGCAGACGGGGGCGCTAATATTCGATTTCGCCCTAACTGAGTCCGCGCAACCTCCGGCAATTAGCGATTATGTATCGATTATTGGCGATCGCTACCCCCACCTGCGTGATGAAACCTACGAATCTCATGCCCAACTGTTCGCTCGAACCGTGTCAGAAGTGGGAAAACTGGACATGGGGCTGCACCTCAAGCACTGGAGTATCAAGCAACTTCCCGCTTGCACGAAGATTGCCGTAGAATCACTTCATGCACGCACTAGTCGGGCAGTCGTTTACAGTGTTTGGGATTGGTTTGAAGCGATCGCTCAAGGCAAAGATTTTAGGATTGACGATCAGTTCAAGGCGATGCAGGATCAGTTCCGCTACTCCGTCTACGGCGGACCGACAGTCTATGCGCTGTGGCGTACAGCTCACGAAAAAGGAATTCCCGTTTTTTATCTGTGGGACGAAGGACTGGTTCAATATGGCTATGGAAGAAAGCAGATTCGCGGGATAGCAACGACTTTTGACTGCGATAGCCATCTGGATTCGGACTTTACCACTCGCAAAGATGACTGCAAAGCTTTCTTAGGTACCTTGGGATTCCCCGTTCCCAAAGGTGACATCGTCGCTTCACTGGAAGACGCTCGCGCAGCCGCTAGAGAGATTGGCTATCCCGTCGCTGTGAAGCCGGTAGTGGGCCACAAAGGAATTGGGGTAACGGCTGATGTGCAAGATTCAGAAGAACTGAAATATGCCTTTAGCAGGGCAGTCAATGCGATTCCTAAAGAGCAGCCAGTCCGGATCATCGTCGAAAAAAGCTACAAAGGGTCAGATTTTCGGATGCTTTGCGTCAATGGTAGATTCGTCGCCGCGACGGAACGCCGCGCCGCATCAGTCGTGGGTGATGGACACTCGACGATTGCGGAATTGATCGAGCAGGAAAATCGGAAGCCAGACAGGATAGATACACCAACGTCGCCAATGGGCAAGATCCAGTGCGATGAAGCGATGGAAATGTACTTAGAAGAACAGGGATTAGGTCTGGATAGCGTGATTGAAAGCGATCGCACCGTCTATCTTCGCAAAGTTGCCAACCTATCGGCTGGCGGCTTGAGCATCGATCAGACAAGCACTGTTCATCCTGACAACATTATCCTGGCGCAAGACATCGCCCAGCATTTCCGGCTAACTTGCCTGGGTATTGATGTCATTGCCCAAGATTTATCCAAATCTTGGAAGGATGGTGAGTTTGGCATCATCGAAATCAACGCTGCCCCTGGCATCTATATGCATCTTAGACCCGCCGTTGGTGACAGCGTCGATGTACCTTCCCATATTCTGGAAACCTTCTTTGACTCCCCTGAAAAAGCCAGAATCCCATTCATCACCTTCAACCGGATCTCAGTTCAAGAACTTCAAGAAGTCATTGACGATATTCTGATGCGACACCCCGACTGGACAATTGGCGCAGTTTGTCGGGATGGAGTTTTCGTCAACCGTTCCGAGAAAAACTTGAACAAGGATTACAACATTAACGTTCAAAACCTGCTCCGGAATCCCCAGCTCGATCTGCTGATTGTCGAGTACACAGAAGACGTACTAGAGGCAGATGGGATGTTCTACTACGGCAGCAATCTTGTAATCTTGGATAATCCTACGGAAACTGAGATGATGCTGGCGAGAGACATTCTCCACGACTCAACCGTGGTGATTAAGGAAGGAGACACTATCTCTATCCGCTCTCATGGCTTGCTTGAACAGTACCAGCTTGGCTCAGCCGAACCTTTTTCGCGAGTTTATCTCAAAGAAATTCCAAAAATCTCACCTGAGTTTGAAGTTAGGCACTAAACCTTTTGTAAAAGTCTCTGGAATACACAAGCGGGCAGACTTTACCCAAACCCCTCTCCGTATCGGAGAGGGGTTTGAAGATGGTTTCCCTTGCCTGTCGCTTTCTAAGGGGCGATTCTGGCTAGGTCTAAGACTGCTTTGAGCAAAATAAGTCCCTTGAGTTCGCATCTTGCACCGGACGGTTGAAAGCGCACCAGCAAGCACGCAAGCGAAACTTGCCAGGAGCAGGTTACAGAACCTTTAATGTTCGCTTAGTTCGCGCTTTTCTGGGCGGGGATGTTTGTCTGGATGCCAAAGTTGCTAATCTAGTACCGTTGCTCAAAAAAACGGCTGAATAATCAGATGGAAAATATTGATTGGATGAATGTTACGGCAGGCGGGATGGCGATCGCAATTTTTATAGGCGGGTTGACCATGATGTTCACGGATCTTTGGACTCGCAAGAAAAAATAATGGATATCGTCTCCGGGTGAATACTCCGATTATTTATTCGCCCCTCTATTCATCGCACATCCATCGCACATCGCTTTAAGCTTCATCGCGCCTCTATTTCTAAGTTAAAGAAATTTTCTTGCGGAACGTTGGCTTCTGTCAGGTCGGCACCCTTGAGCATCGCCCGACTCAAATCCACATCCGTCAAGTCTGCCCCACTTAGGTTGGCTCCCCTTAAATCCGTTCGCGTTAAGTCTACCCCCCTCAAGTCGGCTTCACTTAAGTTCACCTGCTTCAAGCTAGCTCCCGTCAAGTCTACTCCTCTCAAGTCGGCTCTACTTAGATTGGCTCCCTTCAAGTCGGCTCGCGTTAAGTCTACTCCTCTTAGATCCGCCTCGCTGAAGTTCACCAGCCTCAAAATGGCTCCCGTAAAGTCCGCCCCTCGTAAGTCGGCTCCGCTCAAGTTGGCATCATCCAGGTCAGCTTTCCTCAAGTTAGCTTTGCTTAAGTCTACCCCTCTCAAGTTTGCTCCTCGTAACTTTGCCCCTCGCAGATTGGTCGCCCTTAAGTCGGCTCCGCTCAGATTAACTCCGCTCAAATTAACCCCAGGCAGGCATACACCCGCAGCAATCAAGTAAGCTCCAGCTTCACTGGGGTCAAACTCGTAGGGAAATTGAGTCTCTTGCGTGTAGACAGCTTTTTCTAGAATGGTTCCCCTCAGCTTGGCTTTACTCAAATCGGTTCCAACCAGATTGGCACCCGCCAAGTTAACGTTCTCCAAATTTGCGCCGACCAGATTTGCTCTCATCAAATTTGCTGCTTTCAGGTCGGCTGACTTTAAATAAACTCCACTGAGATCGACTTCACTCAGGTTGACGCCGATGAGTAAAGTGCCAGAGGCAATCAAGTAAGCCCCCGCTTCCTGAAGGTTAAAGTCTGGAGGGAATCGAGTCTCTTGATTGTAGACAGCCTTTTGTAGGATAGCCCCCTTTAGCTCGGCTGCGCTCAAGTCTACTCCTACCAGGTTCGCTCCAGCCAAGTTAGCATTTTCCAGATTAGTTCCAACCAGATTCGCCTTTTTCAAGTTGGCTCCGCTCAAGTTGGCGGCTGTTAAATCTGCTCCAATCAGGGTGGTTCCACTCAAATCTGCTTTCGTCAGGTCTGCCTCGCTCAGATTTGCTAAATTGAGACAAGCTCCACTTAGATTTGACCCATTCAGGTTTGCCTCTGTTAGGTCTGCTTCTATGAGATCTGCATAACTGAGGTTCGCCTCGCTGAGGTTTACCCTTCTTAGGTCTGCTCCCCTCAGCTCCTTCCCTTTGAGAAAAGCTCCCCTGAGTTCAGTTTCTTTCAAGTCTACAATCACGGCGTATGCCCCCTGGGTTTTTGCCCCCTTAGGTATTGGCTATTCAAGTCAGCTCGAATAGGTTTTTCCCCGCTCGGATTTTCTGGAAATGTTTTTAATTGTTTTTTCAGCACTTTAAAAATAACCGCTTTCAACTCTTAAGTTATTATTCCCAGTGCTAAGCAGCTGATTACTAATCATACGCGAAGTACAACTTTTCACTCGCCTGCCGATCGAAGATAGATGAGCAGCCGCCGAGCGATCGCGGCATACGCTAGCAAAGAGATCGCATGGTAAAGTTTACGAGCGATCGCAACACTCAGTTTTCTGCTTGTCAAATTCCTCCTGTTTCCAATTCACCTAGCGCTCAATCGTGACTCCACCCCTTCGAGAATTTCAGGTGGTTAGTCTTGGCTGGCTGACCAATCTTTACGTCTGGGTTGGGTTGAAGTGGATGCACCCCCAACAGCAGCCAGTGTTTCGCTCTATTGACTCTCCAAGGCTGCACCTACGCTCCCGCACGGGCACCTACGGCTTTTGAAGGGGTTCAAGAATTTTGGAGAGTCTTGCAGGTCGTCTGCTTGACCCTAAACTAGCAGTTGTTTCCCGAAAACAGGCTTCATCGCTATTTGATTCGAGTTTAGAGTTCAAATCCCAGACTGTTCTAAGGAGTCTGGGGTTTCATCTTTAAAAATTAGTTGAAAGTGCTATACCTGGGTTGTTGAAGGCGTCACGATTTCCTCAGAAGTATTCACTGCTAACGGTAAAATGACAGTGAAGGTGGAGCCAATGCCTACTTGTGAAACTAGCTCTATTCTTCCTTGTAATAATTTTACCAACCGCGAGACAATCGCTAATCCTAAACCTGTACTTTCCGGAAGGAAAGACTTTTCTTGGGGGATAGAGCGAAAGTAGGGTTCAAATATACGAGCTTGGTCTTCTGGAGGAACGCCGATTCCCGTATCGCTGATAGCGATCGCCCACTCTTTATCTGATAGCGTTTGGCACCTTAATTTAATCGTTCCAGAGTCGGTGTAACGAATCGCGTTACTAAAGAGATTAGTAATAATTTGCTGTAGTCTCAGCGGATCTGTCAGCACCCGATCGGGGGCGCATGTTGGGTGTAGTCCTTCTCGAAGAGCAGCACAGCTATCGGCGCTAGCTGAATCGTAATCAACGATTATCTGTAGCTCCTTGGAATCCGCCAAAGGTTCTACCATTTCCAGGATATTCTGAATTAAAGAGCGTACATCTGTTACAGATGGCTGCAATTTCATTTTCCCCGCTTCATAGCGAGAGATTTCCAACGCATCGTTGATTAATCGAAGTAGCTGTCGTCCATTTCGTAGCACTTTCTCAATGTGTTCTAGATTCGGAAGGTTATCACTCTCCTCCGGCTTCCGTTGTTGTTGGCGCAAAAATAAATCTGAGTAGCCAATAATGGAAGTAAGGGGAGTTTTCAATTCGTGGGCTAGATGAGAAAGGTTATCTTTATTCGCCCGAAGCAAACGAGTTAATTCTTGATTGGTCAATTTTAACTGACTTTGCAGCTGTTGGAGTTCGTGCAATCGCTCATCCATGTAGCTTTTAAAACATTGAGCGATCGCTTCATCCACTACTGTATCAATCAGACGAATGACTCGGATTATCTCAATCGGTGATGAGTCTAGCAACTCTCCCTCTAACGTAGAAACAATTGTCTCCCGTAAAATTCGGTATTCGCGGACAATTTCTACTGGATCGTAACCTTGTTCAGCCCGAAGTATACCATGTTCTAAACTTGCATCTACTAACGACTGAACATCACTGTCTTGAAACTTAGAAAGTACAGTCGCTAATGCCTTGAGGACACGGGGGAGGCTGTCGCGCAAACCCTTGTAAGATAATTCTGCTGCGGTCTCAATTCGACTATCAGCACGGACAGCTTCAATCCATTTCTCTACAATCGTGGCAGATTTATCGATCAGTAATTGACTAAAATCCATCATTTTTTGGCGCTATTGACTCGTTTACAAATGCTCTCCCTAAACTAATCTTAGTTTAGGGAGTAGCTAATTTGTTTGTCTTTCTTATTTTCGCGCCCAAATGCTTCGCCTATAAGCTCTTAAAATATTTTTAATCAAAAGCCACCCTAAGGGTTAAAAGCTTCATTTTCAGACGCTCATTTCTTCATGTACGCGGAGATGATCGCAGGGAATTACTTCTATTAAAGCTAAGTTTTCAGTAGAACTTTTTGTTGGGTTAGTATGTATTTTTAGTTGGGAGTCCGGTAAGGCTTTAAACAATAAACGTTGACCAGGGAAAACAATCCGTTCAAAGTTTAAGTCTTGAGTATTATCAAATTTAACAATTTGAATCTTATTTGTGCAATTTGTATAAAAACAAAGGATTTGTTCGGAAGGTTCAGAAACCAAAGAGGAGAATGCTGACATCATATTGGGTGCCTTGAACGAACGATAAAATTGGCTGATTAACAAGATAGATAATATAAACTTTGACTGCTTTAAGCGGCTTCTACTTAAAGATGGGGTTGAAGGAAGGCAAGATGTAGTACAAAATACAAACACCACTAGAATGCCTCAAAAAATTCGTAAACTATTGTGAATTTGATGGAGAAGCGATCGCTAGAAAGCTATGTCTTCGGAAAGGTGGACTGTCTTAAAAAGGCGTGCTAGACTTATCGGTTAATCCGAGTAAGTCAGCCTAATTCAGCGTCTTAGCAAGCGATCGCTCTGTATAAGCGCTGGAACGGAGGAACCAATTAATGGGGCGTATCTCTGCCAGGAGTAAGGCAAAAGGTGTAAGGCGGAATAAAAAACTGTTTATTCATCCTTCATCCCTTATCCCTTAGAGAAGAGCATCTCTCAGCTCTAGCCCGTCAGCTAACTTCGTAGGCATTGAGAGGAGACTGAAGAGTCAGCATTTTTCATTTTTTGAAATGTTCTGAACTTGTCAGTGTCCCGGCTGGTACTGCTCTACTTTTTTGTACCTGAAGAGTGACTCTGAGGAGCTTCATAATGATATTGCAGCTGAATTTGTCTGCGATTGCAGTTGCTGGACAGGTAGCCTGGAAACGGGCAAAACCCGTTCTGATTCGGGATGTCGTCGTCCTCCCCGCCCTTGGTTTTTTAGGAATTATCGTTCTGTGGTGGATTGTTGCGCTTTTCAAGCATGAATTAATACCCACCCCACCAGAGGCGTTCGTCAAGAATTTAGACTACATTCTGAACCCCTTTTACCGACGGGGTCCTGGCGATCTAGGGATTGGTTGGTTACTACTGGCAAGCCTTCGACGAGTATTGCTGGGATTTTTGTTAGGTGCAGTTGTTGCCATTCCCATTGGATTTTTGATTGGCATGTCCAAGCAAGCAATGATGGCACTCAATCCCATAATTCAGATTTTCAAGCCGGTATCGCCGCTAGCTTGGTTGCCCATTGCTTTAGCAATTTTTAACCTAGCAGATCCGTCAGCAATTTTTGTTATCTTCATTACCTCTTTGTGGCCCACCATTATTAATACTGCTCTCGGTGTTTCTAGCGTTTCCAAAGATTACCTCGATGTGGCAAGGGTGCTAGAAATGCCCCGCTGGCGACGAATTACCAAGATTATTTGGCCTGCCAGTTTGCCTTATATCTTTACTGGTTTACGGATTAGTTTGGGGATTGCATGGCTGGTCATTGTCGCTGTAGAAATGCTCACGGGCGGCATCGGGATTGGGTTTTTTGTGTGGGATGAATGGAGTCGCTTAAACCTAAGCTCAGTATTTTTGGCAGTGGTAGTGATTGGGCTGACAGGACTACTGCTGGACTACGCCCTAGGCAAAGTTGAAGCTTTGGTTACTCACCGTCGCCCTAGGGCAACCTCTGTCTAATAATTTTCTGTAAACCTCTGTTGAGTAGGGATGATTCTGCTCTAACAGAAATCGCTAGTGTGAGCGAGACTCACGGGCGTCGTGGTAACGATGATTGCTCAAACGAGTGGGTTGAGAGACATAGTACCTACGGCGTCAATTTTTTCAGAGAACTCATGAGCAGTAATGGCTCAAACCTAGTGGCTTGAGCTGAGTGGAAATGGATCGCAAGGACGAATTATGAGTGACACCACAAACTGGACGCGACGAAAATTTCTGGAGGGTATGGGTGCCACAGCAGCAGGAATGGCACTATCATCTTGTGCGATTAGCGGCGATCGCTCAGCGAAAGGACTCACTGAAGAATCCGCATCCATCAAACAAGTCGTAGAGCCAGGATCGTTAGAAAAACCCGATCTGATTGTTGGCTATGTGCCGGTGAATGATTGTGCGCCGTTTGCGATCGCTTGGAAAAAAGGATTTTTCCGCAAGTACGGTCTCAACGTCCAACTTAACCGGGAAGCTAGCTGGGCAACCTCTCGTGACGGCGTAATTTTTGGTCGCACTGATGCCGCCCCCGTAGTCTCCGGTGCCGTCACCAACGCCAGAATCGGTGCTGAAGGCGCACGCCACGCCCCTCTCTGCGCCGCCATGACCATTCACCGACACGGCAACGCCATGACGATGAACCGGAAAATGTGGGAAGCAGGTTTGCGTCCCTGGCGGGAGTATAACGGCGATTTAGAAGCCTTTGGAAAGGACTTCCGCAGCTACTTTGACAAGCAGCCGCGAGAACAACGAGTTTGGGCAGTTGTACTCAGTTCTGCCATTTACGAATACTTCGTCCGCTACTTATCCGCCGCCGCCGGAGTCGATCCCCTCAAAGAGTTTCGCGTCATCATCGTTCCCCCACCGCAAATGGTGACGAACGTGCGGATAGGGGCGATGCAAGCCTACATGGTGGCAGAACCTTGGAATACCCGCGCAATTACCGGAAATGAAGGCGTTGGTTTTACCTTCGCTCAAGGCAAAGAAATTTGGTTGGGACACCCAGATCGACTGCTGGGTGTGATGGAATCTTTCATCCAAAAAAATCCCAAAACTTATCGTTCCCTTGTCAAAGCGATGATTGAAGCTTGCCAGTATTGCAGCAAGCCTGAAAACCGCGAAGAAGTAGCAACACTTATTTCCGAGCGTTCCTTTACAGGTGCTAAACCCAAATTTACTCGTCCCGCAATTATTGGCGACTACAATTATGGCGGTTTTGATGGTAAAGCTCGGATTGCGAAAGCCGAGGACAGTACAATCTTCTTCGATATCCCTGACAACATTCCCAAACGTCCAGGAGAACATTCGACATTTCTCTGGCAATCTGAAAGTCTCTGGTTAATGACTCAAGCAGCTCGTTGGGGACAAATCAAAGAATTTCCAAAGAATGCAGAAGCACTTGCCAAACAAGGCTGGAGAACCGATCTCTATCGAGAAATTGCCGCAGAAATGGGCATTGAGTGTCCCCAGGAAGATTACAAAGTTGAAGTACCGGAAGTATTTATTGATAAGAAAGGTTTTGACCCCAGCGATCCTGTTGGATATGTCAACGGTTTTGAGATTCGGGCGAACCGTCCCACTCGTTTCTTTCTGTCTTAATTAGCTGCACTGGCTACAGTTCAAGCGGCTCGGCTAAGTTTTACTTTTTAGAAACAGCCAGCCTAATACCTTCAAAATTCTCAAGAGTTCGTCCCAAGAAGGAGCATGATATGACTAAATCCACCTCATTCTCAACGGATGCTAATAATCAAAGTGTCAACCGCACTGGATTTCTGGAAATAGAAAATCTTCGCAAGTCCTATCCCACAGCAGATGGAGGTGAATTTGTTGTCCTGGATGGCATTAATCTTAGTGTCAGTGAAAATGAATTTATTTGCGTGATTGGTCACTCTGGCTGCGGTAAATCAACGCTTCTCAAAATGGTTGCCGGGTTAGAAAAACCAACTTCAGGCTCAGTGCAATTAGAGGGTAAAGAAATTCGTAAACCTGGTGCCGAGCGCATGATGGTGTTCCAACACTATTCACTGCTGCCGTGGCTGACGGTGAAAGAAAATATCCGTTTGGCGGTGGATGAAGTCTTGAAAAATGCCTCTCGTGCTGAAAAAATTAGCATTGTGAACGAACACCTAGCAATGGTGAATTTAACAGCCGCCGCTGACAAATATCCCGATGAAATTTCTGGCGGCATGAAACAACGGGTGGGGATTGCTCGTGCCCTCGCAATTCGCCCCAAAATGTTGTTAATGGATGAACCTTTTGGGGCACTCGACGCCTTAACGAGAGGCAAATTACAGCAGCAGGTACTGCATATTTGGGAACATCAGCGGCAGGCAGTGATGATGATTACCCATGATGTAGATGAAGCGCTGTATATGTCTGACCGAATTATACTGATGACCAACGGCCCCCACGCGAAGATTGGGGAAATTTTGGACGTGCCTTTTAAGCATCCACGCGATCGCCAAGCCCTCCGCAACTCCCGCGAGTATTTTGAATTGCGTAACCACGCTTTGAACTTCCTCGATGAATATTTTAATCAAGACGAGTAGACGAGCCATTGGTCAACTGTTTATCAAAGAAAAAACAACTGAACTGGAAACACGCTCTATTGCGTTTCTAACCCATTAAAACCCTTACTTAAGTTCTTGCAAAGCTAGGCTAATTACTTCAGGAGGTTTGAATTTGTGAATATTAAGTCAATGTTAGCCCGTCTTGAAAGCGCAATGGGTCGTCAGGATGTAGTTGAACAAATGGTATTACTACCAGAGCCAGCTTCCCCCACTTCCAAACGCGCTAACTCTGCTAAATCAATCAATTTAGTCGTGGGCTATAATCGCTCTCCTAGCAGTCAAACCGCTCTGGATCTTGCCCTATGGATTGCCCATCAAACCCGGTTAGTTACAAAGGCGCAAGTCACGGTTCAAGTCGTTTACGTTGTCGATGAAGAGCAAAGCAGCCATTGTCCACATATCTCTAACGGGGGCGATGCTAGACGCCCTTTAAGCCAACAGCTTCCCCTAGAGTCTCTAGAAGCATCGGCAAGAAAGTGTGCCACACCTGTTTTAACTCAACCTACCCCTGTGGAATTAGAAGCACGCACACGAATGATGGAGATAGATCCTTCCTATTTGAGGGAAATTTTCTATCAAACGAATCCTTTTGAGCAAGCAGATCGTATCCTATCGCAAGCCCGTTGTCTGGCTGAAGAATGGCGAGGTTCTTTCAAAGCTCATCTACGGTTTGGTTGCATTTCTACAGAACTCAGAAAAGTTGTTGAATCAGAAGCTGCGACTTTATTGTTACTGGGCTGTACCTCTGCCAATCATCCAATTGTTCAGAAACTAGGTTCTAATTTTCCTTGCGCGGTGTTGGGTATTCCCAGCATCTTGAATTCACCGGATACTTCAAGTTGTTCCTCAGATTTCCAATCAGTTTAATCGTTGAGTAGAAATTTTCACATAGGAAATTAGAGGAAAACCATCGGGATTTAAATAATTTTGATTTGTTTCTACCTTTTCCCGATACCTGAAAAAGCACAATTAGAGATCGCCTAAAAGGTTTCTATTGCACTTCTATCTGATTTGTGAAGAGAGTCTCTTCTAAAAAACTCCGTTAGCGATCGCATAGCACTGCGGATGCGTTATTCTCCGCTTTAGATGCAAAGGAAGCGAAGAACACAAGCGATGATTTTACAACCTACAACAAAAATTAAAAGGCAAATGCATCAAGAAAATTGCTCCTTTCTTTAGCATTTTGCCTTTTTATTGTCTCAAGCCGACTATCGGCTCCTGAAAAAGAAATTCTGAAAATTAGTACTGAATCAGATGGAGTACATCACAAACCACACTATCGCTCTTTTGTCACTCTAGGCAGAGGAAAAGTGGAAATCGGTTGGCTCAAGAGCTGTGGGAACAACTCCCCTGAACCAATTCATAAAAGCAATTAAACCCTAAAAACCCGCATCTAGCTCAAGGATAGGAAATACTTTTAGCCAAATCTTCATAAGATTAAAAGCCACAAAAGGTCGGAGAATTAAACGTAGATAGCGCTAGCTCCTCCCGAAGGGAGGCTCGCCCTTGCATCAGACGGGAAAGATAGTGGTTTGCTGACGGCGGGTGAAATACTGGATTTGTACGCACGAGCGGAGCGAACTGCCTTCGACACACCGCACAGTTCGTCTTTAAAAGCCGAATTAGGGGTTTTGAGTGCTTGTGACATGGGAAGGGGTCGGATTACAGGCGATGGCGTCATCAGGCTGTCTCGTGCTTTTATTTCTGCTAGAGTTCCTAGTGTTCAAGTGTCATTATGGCCGATCCCCGATGCCCCCACTTTTTTCCTAATGACGGAGTTTTATCATAATCTCCAAGGAAATCCAGACAGAGCCGCTGCACTGCGAAGTGCCATGTGAAAAACTCTGAAAACATATCTGAACCCATTAGACTGGGCAGCATTTACCCTGATTGGCGAAGCGCAGTGAAGGGAAATATTTGAGTAAGATTGAAGTCAATACTTTTCGGTTAATCTCTCCCCAACTCATAATTATCTGTGTGAAGGGTAGAGCGACTAAGCGTTAGCCATCGAACCCTTCTCAATGTTGTGGGTTGCGTTCCTCAAAGGCTACGCCCCCAACGCGGAGAACTCATTTACACGGGGTGGCTTACCAGCCTAAAAAATGACAGGGTTTCATTCATTTCTCCGACTTAACTCCCAGCAATCCTCGATCTAGAAGCTCGTGCATCGGATTGTGAATTCTAGAAGACTTGAGGCGAGTATTGCACAAAGTGCATCTGAAGAGCGCGATCGCGTTTTTATTTAGATAAGGCCATATTCTTGCGGAAATCCTCGAACTCAGCATGTAGGGGCTAGCAAAAGCGGTAGTGACTCTTTGTCATTCATCTCGGAAAATTCCCAAATGAATGACAGACTTTTCGGATCGGTGCAGCAAAGCCCTGGGCTATCATCGACCCATGCGGCAATCCTTAAAGGAAAGGGGTACGTTTAAGGGCAGAAAGGGGTATACTCCGGAAGGGTATATGTTGCCGACTGAACTGTCCGAAGTGGAGATTCGAAATTTGCCTACTCATCCGTTTTGGCGATGATTGGCACTTCACGATTGGCATAGACTCAAACAGTGTTACAGCCAATTAAGTTTTAGAGAAAAAATAATTTTACCATCCCCTAAAAGGAATGCGTTCGCCTATGGATTTTATATAGCTGTAGAGAGAAAAGTGCATTAACACATCTTGTTAAAATAAATGCATTAAAAATGCCTAAAATCTACTTTTTGAGGATAGCTTGGAGATAAGGCTAGGCAGGGCAATCTAAATTTGGTTTTTTTGCCGCCTCGCCACTTTTCTAATTGAGAGTAGAAAAAAAGTCGGTGCATTCTTACCAAGTATCTGGCTACCTGCTACCTGCAACACAAGCTGGGGTGACAGTTCCAGAAGTGGCAACGAGCGACGTGTTTCTTCCCAGGAATTAGGCAAATGAAAGTCGCTGTATGTGAAATCAGTCTATTGCTGAAGGCAAGCTATATTAAAGTGAAAAAAGAAAAAGGAAAAAGGATAAAATATTTAGTTTTACCCTTCGCCTTTTGGATGTTGCCTGCGATCGCTCCAGGAGGCGTCGATTGGGCGATCGCGCAGGCACAAATTGTGCCAGATCAGGACCCCACCAACACCACGAACACCATTGTCAATACCAATGGCAACAGTTTCGACATTACTGGGGGAAAAACCTCCAGTAATGGGGCAAACCTTTTTCACAGTTTCTCCGAGTTTGGGCTAAACGCCAACCAAGTTGCGAATTTTCTGTCGAACCAAAATATTAAAAATATATTGGGTCGCGTCACTGGCGGAAACCCCTCTATTATTAACGGTCTGCTCCAAGTTACGAATGGCAATTCCAATCTATTTCTAATTAATCCATCTGGCATTGTATTGGGTGCCAACGCCAGCTTAAATGTAAACGGAAGCTTCACCGCCACCACTGCTACAGGAATTGGTTTTGGCAACAACTGGTTCAATGCATCTGGTAACAATAATTATGCTGCCCTGGGGGGAGAACCCAACGCCTTTGCCTTCACCAACGCTCAACCCGGTGCAATTATCAACGCAGGGCAACTGAGTGTAGGCGCGGCAAAGGATATTGCTTTACTGGGTGGTACCGTAGTAAATACCGGAACCCTGACAGCTCCTGGGGGTAATATCACCTTAACAGCCGTACCTGGTGAGAACATAGTACGCCTGAGTCAACCAGGGAATCTACTAAGCTTAGAAATTCAACCCATAGCAGCAGCCGGTAGCCAGCCGGAAAATTGGACATTGCCAGTTGCTTCCATCCCAGAACTGTTAACGGGAGGCGGTGCCGGGAGTGCCACTGGGCTAACAGTCAACAGCAATGGTCAGGTAGTGTTAACGGGATCTGGGGTTAGCATTCCCACAGATCCAGGCACTGCGATCGCCTCTGGCAGTCTCAACGTTTCAGGTCAGACTGGCGGCACGGCGCAGGTCTTGGGCGACAAAGTCGGGCTGGTTAGTGGCAATGTTAACGCTTCAGGCACCAATGGTGGCGGCACCGTCCTGATTGGAGGGGATTTTCAGGGGAAAGGCACCATTCCCACTGCCTCTCATACTTACATCAGCAGCGACTCTACGATCAATGCTGACAGTTTGCTCAACGGCGATGGCGGTCATGTCATCGTCTGGGCAGACAAAGTAACCGGCTTCTATGGCAAAATCGGTGCTAGTGGCGGCACTAATCAAGGTAATGGTGGCTTTGTCGAAGTATCCGGCAAGGAAAACTTAGCATTTAAAGGAGAGGTGAATGTAGGTGCCCCTAACGGGGTAGACGGCACCATTCTGCTCGATCCAAAGAATATCAAGATAGTCAATACAGGTGGTACGAACGACGATCAACTCAATGCCGATACTCCTACAGGAGACTTAGCGGGGCAAATTTTATCGGCTGATGGAGGGGATGAGGTAGACTTCACTATCTCCAAGAGCTTACTCGAAAATCAGACTGGTAATGTCTTACTACAAGCAACGAATGATATTACCATCGACAACGGTGTGTCGCTGGACTTTTCTTCTGGTGGCTCGATTACCTTTACTGCCGACGCGGATAAAAATGGTGCCGGGTCTTTTTCAATGGATCAATCGCAATCCATCACAACTTCCGGGGGAGCGTTAACCATTACAGGTGCAAATGTAACTGTTGGAGAGATTAACACTTCTGTTAAGGGCAACATGGGCGGTGCTGGTAGTGTAACGTTGACAGCACAAGACGGAAACATTAAAACTGGCAACATCATAACGAAAGCTACAGGCGGCCCCAACGATGGTGGGAATGTAACGTTAACTGCGAAGGGTAGCATTACGTATAACAAGATAACGGCGGGCGCTTCTGGTAATGGAAAGTTCGGTCAAGGCACTGATGGGACGATTACTTTAACAACGGGTACAGCAGCCCCCATAAAATACACGGGATCTACGGGATCTGCCCAACCGACCAAGGTAGGTACAGATATTGCCCCAAATCCGGGCGGTAATACAGGTGGCAGCGGCACGGGTGGCATAGATACAGGTGGCAGCGGCACGGGTGGCATAGATACAGGTGGCAGCGGCACGGGTGGCATAGATACGGGCAGTAATACAGGTGGCAGCGGCACGGGCGGCATAGATACGGGCAGTAATACAGGTGGCAGCGGCACGGGCGGCATAGATACGGGCAGTAATACAGGTGGCAGCGGCACGGGTGGCATAGATACAGGTGGCAGCGGCACGGGTGGCATAGATACAGGTGGCAGCGGCACGGGTGGCATAGATACAGGTGGCAGCGGCACGGGTGGCATAGATACAGGTGGCAGCGGCACGGGCGGCATAAATACAGGTGGTAGTACCGGCGGCATAGATACGGGCAGTAATACAGGTGGCAGCGGCACCGGCTCATCCGGGGGTACGGGTGGAAACACAGGCTCCTCCGGTGGCACGGGGGGCGGCACAGGCAAAAACACAGGCTCCTCCGGTAGCACGGGGGGTGGTAGCACCGGCACTGGTGGCACGGGCAAAAACACAAGTTCCTCTGGCGGTACGGGTGGAAGCACAGGCAAAAACACAGGCTCCTCCGGTGGCACGGGGGGCGGTAGTACCGGCACTGGTGGCACGGGCAAAAACACAGGCTCCGGCAGCCCTAGCAACGATCAAGCAAGCAAGGGAGATGACGGAACAAGTCAGGGAGATAACTTATCCGGCTCAGGAAACGATCCGGTTTCCACCTCTTCCGGCAAGGAAAATTCATCATCACGAAAGGTGGATGCGGAATCATCTTCACAAACTGATGCAAGTGAATCTGTTGCAGTTCTGGAAGAATCCTTCACCCGTGAATTTGAGGAATATTTGGGTCAGCAGGTTGATTCTCAGACAACCACACTGGTAGAGGCTCGGAATATTCTGCAAAAAATTGAGAAAGCGACTGGGGTGAAACCAGCACTCATCTATGTAACTTTTGTGCCTCAGACGATTGCACTCGATCCGAGCCTACTGGATACAACGGCTTTCAATGGAACTAAGTCACTACAGCCGTTAAATCAACCAGAAAATGTGCAGCAATCTAGTTTCCTAGGTAAGGTCAATCGGGCAGGGCGTAACAATAGCGACCAGTTGGAAATATTGGTGGTGACTTCTGATGGTGTCCCCATTCGCAAGCGGGTTCCGGGGACAACGCGATCGCAAGTAATCAAGGTTGCCGATCAATTCCGTGCCGAAGTGATTAACCCCCGAAGACAGAAGGCTTACCTGGCTCCAGCCCAAAAACTTTATAAGTGGATGATTGCACCCATTGAAGCCGATTTACAAGCGCGGGGTATCCAGAATATGGTCTTCCTCGCAGACAGTGGGTTACGCTCCATCCCGATTGCCGCTCTCCACGATGGTCAAAAGTTTCTGGTGGAGAAATACAGTACGGGGCTGATGCCCAGTCTTAGTTTGACGGATACTCTCTTCAAAGACATTAAAAATTCCCAAGTTCTGGCAATGGGAGCAGAGAAGTTTCCCGAACAAAGCGCTTTACCATCAGTGCCCCTGGAGTTGTCAATGATTACGCCCCAGCTGTGGAAAGGCAAAGCCTTCCTTAACGACGCCTTCACCCTCAAGAATCTGAAGTCTCAGCGCTACTCGCAGCCTTTTGGGATTGTCCATCTAGCAACTCATGCCGAATTTGAATTAGGCCCTCCTAGCCAATCCTACATTCAGCTATGGGACACGAAACTGCGATTGAATCAGCTAAAGCAAATGGGCTGGAACGATCCACCTGTAGAGTTATTAGTGCTGAGCGCCTGTCGCACAGCGTTAGGCAATGAACAGGCAGAGATGGGCTTTGCTGGATTGGCTGTGCAAGCAGGGGTGAAATCGGCAATGGGAAGTCTGTGGTACGTCAGCGATGAAGGGACGCTGGGACTGATGACCAGTTTCTATTCACAATTGAAAAAAGCCCCCATCAAAGCGGAGGCACTACGGCAGGCACAGATATCGATGATTAATGGAGAAGTAAGCATTGAGGGAAACAAAATGCATACTTCCAGAGAGGATATCTCGCTACCTCCGGAGTTGGCAGGGTTAGGAGAGAAGAAACTCTCTCATCCCTATTATTGGGCAGCGTTTACGATGATCGGCAATCCTTGGTAAACAATTAAAAACGCCAAATTAAACATTCTCTGATTTTTAATTTGGCGTTTTTTTGAATTTTTAATTGCTTAATACCCACGAGCGCATCAGAGCATTTACTTGTTCTGGTACCTCATCATGGGGACAGTGACCTGCTTGTAAAAAATGCTCTGTCAGTTGAGGATAGTATTGGCGAAATTGCTCCGCTCTATCTCTTGTATTCATCCAGGGATCTGCTTCTCCCCACAACAGTAACAGCGGGCAGCGCATCTGCTTTAATAAAACGTCAACTTTTTCGCCTTGAGGCGTTCTGAAGACAGAAGCAAATACTTGAGCAGCACCGGGATCGCAAGAGGGGCGATAGATTTCTTCCACCAACCGATCGGTGATCGCACTCTGGTCGAGATAAACTTTCTGGAGTGTATTCCGAATGACTGAACGTTGTCGCGCATACTGGAACAACAGAAAACTAGCCCAGGGTTGGCGAAAAAGTAACTGAACGACTTCACCCATCACTTTTTGGATGGGGTTCGGTTGAGTCGGCACCTTAAGATTGGTGAACGGGCCAGCACTATTGAGCAATACCAATCCAACAGCGGCTGATGGACGTTGGGCTGCCACGCAAAGCCCGCAATAGCCGCCTAGAGAGTTTCCTGCTAACACAACTGGCTGACGAATCACGTTAGTGATGAAATCATACAGTTGGTCTCGCCACAAGTCGCCACCATACTCCCACTCCGGCTTGGCTGAACGACCAAAGCCCAGCAGATCGATCGCCCAAACTTCAAAATCCTGACTCAGTTCAGTAATATTCTTGCGCCAGTGGTCTGTAGAGGCACCAAAGCCATGAATCAATAATAGGGGCGGGCGTTCGGTTTGCGGTTGTCCTGACCGTACATAATAGATGGATTGCCCCCGCCATTGCCAATAAGTGCCGGGAATGGGGACGGTAGAGGCTGCTGGGGTTGCCTGCATGTCACAAAAATGTTAAGTAATGTTAACTTCTTTATTTTAGCTTCTCAGGAAGGCTGGATGCCCTTAGACATTCAGTAGTTCCGTCTAAGGGCTTGGTTGCTGCATCCCCGTTAGTTATGTTGAGGAAAGGTTTTGCTCAGGCGTAGGGGAAATGCTGGAGCGATCGCCTCCTCAGAACGCATAAGTATTGAGTAATATAAAAAAAGCAGCTAGAATCTTAACATTTGCCTTGAGCGACCCGACTTCAGATGGGGTAACGTAGGCGCGTAGCGGCTTTCCGTATGGTAGTACGCAAGCTGTGTTCGCATCGCATCTGGAGTAGAGAAGGGGAGAGTTCAAGTAGCGTTTATCAATCGTAGATCAGTAACGAAGAGGGAAGAGCAGTGTCTGTCGAAACCGTACAAAAGCCTTCAACAGTCCGTAAACTCGCACCTCGTTATCGTGTGTTGCTCCATAATGATGACTTCAACCCAATGGAGTACGTGGTGCAGGTTTTGATAACGACGGTGCCTGGTATCACGCAACCTCAGGCTGTCAGTATCATGATGGAAGCTCATACCAATGGGCTTGCTCTCGTGATTACTTGCGCCTTGGAGCATGCGGAGTTCTATAGCGAAACATTGAACAACCACGGATTGACCAGCACCATAGAACCAGACGAATAGGATACGCCCAGGCAACAAGTAAGAGGCAAGATAAGAGGCAAGAGGTTGTTAAAAATAAACTTTGTCCGTTTAGCCCAGTACCCGGCACCGGCGCGGCTGGGCTGTTTTGTGCTGAGTTTACTCTTGCTCTGGTTGCCGGTGGCTGCACCCATTTACTTACTCTTGAGTAAAGATCCCAACTTAGTTACCATCCTGACGATGGGGCTGTTGTTTGCAGCGTTTCTCCTGCTTGTTCGGTGGTGGGGTCAGAAAGTCTATCAGCAACCCCAGCTACTGAGACGCTATGGTTTACAAGGAACGCGGCAAAATGCCAAAGAGCTTTTCTCTGGACTGGGTGTTGGCGTCTTGATTACTTTCAGTCTGTTTGGGCTGGAGGGGCTATTGGGTTGGCTGGTGTGGCAGCCTCCGACAATTCCATTAGCCAAGCTGATTTTAGAAGGGTTAGCGAGCGCTCTGGGTATCGGTTTTGCAGAGGAATTGGTATTCCGAGGTTGGCTGTTAGATGAGTTGGAACGGGATTATCGTCCCCGCGTATCTCTTTTGGCAGATGCTTTTATCTTTGCGCTGCTACATTTTCTGAAGCCGCTGAGGGAGATTTTTCGGACTTTGCCGGGATTTCCAGGGTTGTTGCTGCTGGGATTAACCCTGGTTTGGGTAAAGCGCGGAAGCAAGGGGCGTCTGGGACTTTCGATCGGTCTGCACGCTGGCTTGGTTTGGGGATACTACATCATTAATGTGGGGAATCTGGTGCAATTTTCTGGTCAAGTTTCCGACTGGATTACTGGTGTGGACAAAAATCCCTTGGCGGGGGTAATCGGGTTGGTGTTTTTGAGCGTTTTGGCGTTTGGGATGCGGAAGCGATCGCATTCACTACACTCGCCCCAATAATCAACAACCAGTGATCCTAGACTCGACCTATAGCATTACCCGATCTGGCTTCTGGAGTGGGAGAGTCCCTCTTTATCGGCAAACGGAATTCTCTACTTCCCTGCCTCTCTCCCCCATCTAGACTCTTTAGAGGAAGGTTAACCGAAAAGTATTATAAAACTTAGTTGTGGCGGATTCGGTAAGCGGCTCTTGAGGAGCAACGACGAGCGCAAATATTCTTACCAGATTGCCCCTCGCCGCTTCAAGTCACGCTTCATTGCTTCTGAAAGTCCTGTATTCTCTCCAAATCGAGCTTTTTCCACTTTTACCGTGCCTAAATCCGCATCGCTCAAATTGGCACGACGCAGGTCAGCGCCGCTTAGGTCGGCACCCATCAAGTTTGCACCTATCAACGTGCCACTACTCAGGTCAGCACGACGCAGGATAGCATAACTCAAGTTCGCCTCACTCAAGTTGACACTACACAAGGAAGCATCAATTAAGTTGGCACGACAAAGGTCGGCTCCAATCATTTGAGCCTCATTCAGTTGGGCACATAGTAAGTTGGCACTGTTGAGGTTAGCGCCAATCAAGTTGGCACCCATCAAACAGACTTTAATGGCGTCAGCTCTGTTGAGATTGGCACTGAGCAAATTGGCACCGCTCAAATCAGCCATATTCAAGTTGGCTTTATTTAGCTTGGCACCCGCGAGATCGGCACCAATCAGATTGGCACCCAGCAGCAGCGTACCCAGCAAAATCGAACCGCTTAAGTCGGCACCATGTAGGTCAACGCCACTAAGATTAGCACCCGCAAAATCTTTAACGGGATTTAATCCAGCAATTTCTGCTAATTCAAGGAAGTTATCTGTATCTGCCTCTACAACGTGTAAGATCAAGTCTTTCAGTCGCTGGAGAGATTTCTCATTAGGCACATTCAAACTCTGTCCGGCTTTCATTAGGCTTTTGTTTGGACCTGAATAGGCAGAGGGCAATCATTCTCTCTATTACCGCCCTCTTGTTACGACTAATATGCTTCAACCCCAGTTCCTCGACATCCGGATATTCACTTACAAATTGGTTATTTTGCTCTAGTTGAGCCAAAATTGCTTCTAAGGATTTATCGAGACTGTCTGTTGACTCCTCATCAACCATCTCTAGGTGGGATTTTTTAGAATTTGAGTATTGCATTTTTTACCTCAACATCATTTAGCTTAAGTAAACCCATTCTAAAAATAACATTGCACTGCGATCTCCGGGGAAATATCCACTAAAATTTACGTGAATTTGAGGGTTCATCAAGTTATGGAAAAGTAACAAACTCCTTTTCGTCTAGATGTCTGAAGCTGCATGAGTTTAGAAAAAACTTTTGATTCTCAACCAGTAAAACAAAAGCAATGTTTAGTATGTTTTTATACTTGGGTTACTTGGATTTTGATTTCTGGATTGAACTCGCTCGAAAAAACTTTACGGTTGTTTTTGTCTAAAGTGCGATTGGTTGGCATTTTCCCAACAAAATAGCTGGGATCGTTACGGGCAGACATTTATCAGACTCAGAGAAAGAAGATTTAACCTTGACCTGCTTGAGGGACTTTGGGCGATCGCTTATCGAGCGATCGTGTTGCGTAGCCGACAGCATATGCTGCAATTGAAATGGCTATGTGGCGATCGCATCGGTTCAGTTGCATCAGGGGAACACCAAGCGAAATTACTATGTAGCCTATAATACTTTCGCCTACTGAGATTCCCTTTGCTCGAAATGCCTTTTTAGTCAAGTTTCTATCAAATTGCATAAAAGAATAATTGTGAATCCACGCTTCTCGATAGAAGGCGAATCTGACGATTTGCTGACAATTTAACAAAGTAGTAATTTCTTCTGAATGTCAAAAAATCTCAACTCAGTTGCTGCCAACTATTGCCTTTACGAAGGGCAATAAATTTATACCTATCCCTAATAATTTATAAAGGTTGCCAATAAATTGTCAAAGCTCAGCGTCGGTTTCTGGGATGACAAGCTTGACATTTTGAACGGGAAATGGTCTAAGAACGGGGATGCTTATCTCTTGCAAAACCTGATTGAAGTCCTAACTGAAGTAGGGATACGATCGCACTACGTAGATTTCGGCTTAGTTTTGAAAGAACCCAAACCTGTTCTCGAAGAAAACAGGTTTGGGTAAGCAACCTTGCGATCGCTTCGGTAAAATCCCCTAAGATTCATGGGGGATACCCGGAAGCGCGTTTGGCATCTATAGCGGTTCTTATTGTTATGCCATACACTCTGACCTCGCCCCTCCCCTTTTCGGAATCGGGAAGGGGACTCGAGGGTTAAACCTGGATTGGACTCAACTTGGCATCACTATAGTTGGGGATGCCAATATAGTCTTGCAGCGCTTTCACCTCCAAAGGAGCTGACTGCAAGGCACGAATCGCTGCCGCAGTAGCTTTAGCACCTGCAATCGTCGTGATCATAGGGATTTTGTAAGTGAGGGCACTGCGACGAATCAAGCGTCCATCTGCCTGCGCTTCTTCCCCAGAAGGTGTGGTGATAATCAGCTGAATCTTGTTGTTTTTGATCGCATCCAGAACGTGAGGACGCCCCTCATGCAGTTTCAGCACCACATCCACCTCTAGCCCATGTTCCCGCAGCACTTTGCGCGTGCCAACGGTGGCGACAATATGAAAGCCCAACGCGATCAAATCTCTGACCACTGGCACCGCCGCCGCCTTATCCCGGTCGTTCATTGAGACAAACACTGTGCCAGATAAGGGCAACCGCTGTCCCGCTGCTAACGCTGCCTTAGCAAACGCTCTTCCGAAATCCACGTCAATCCCCATAACTTCTCCCGTCGAGCGCATTTCTGGCCCCAGAAGGGTGTCAGCACCGGGGAATTTTTCAAAAGGCAGTACGGCTTCCTTGACGGCAACGTGACGCGGCAGTACCTCCTCTGTCAAGCCGAGGGATTCCAGGGTGGCACCTGCCATAATTCGGGACGCCAGAGCGGCTAGGGGTACTCCAGTCGCTTTGGAGACATAAGGGATGGTGCGCGAGGCTCTGGGGTTGGCTTCTAGAATGTAAACTTGTTCCCCCTGAACGGCAAACTGGATATTCATCAATCCAATCACCTTGAGGGTCTTGGCGAGATCGATAGTCCAGGTACGGATGGTATCCAAGACTGCTTCCGATAGGGAAGTATAGGGCAAGGAACAGGCAGAATCCCCAGAGTGAATGCCCGCTTGTTCGATATGCTCCATGATGCCGCCAATCACGACCTTACCAGTGCGATCGCTGATCGCATCCACATCCACCTCAATCGCATTTTCCAAAAACTTGTCGATCAAGATTGGATGATCGGGTTCCACCAGCACCGCATACATCATGTAGCGCTGCAAATCCTCATCGGAGTAGACAATTTCCATCGCCCGTCCTCCCAATACATAAGAAGGACGTACCACGACGGGGTAGCCAATGCGCTGCGCGACCGCTAAGGCGTCTTCAAAACTCCGAGCAATTCCGTTCGCTGGTTGCTTGATATCAAGTTCCCGCAGGATTTTTTCAAATCGCTCTCGGTCTTCGGCGGTGTCAATCGAATCTGGCGAGGTTCCCCAAATTTTAGCGGTGATTTCGGGGTGGGATTGCAGATATTCCTGCAATGGCAAAGCCAATTTTAGCGGCGTCTGACCCCCAAACTGCACGATAATTCCCTCTGGCTGTTCCGCCTCGATGATGTTGAGAACATCTTCTTTCGTCAGCGGCTCAAAGTAGAGACGATCGCTCGTATCATAATCGGTGGAAACGGTCTCCGGGTTTGAATTGACCATAATCGTCTCAAACCCTTGCTTGGAGAGAGCATAAGCTGCATGACAGCAACAGTAGTCAAACTCAATCCCCTGTCCAATCCGGTTCGGGCCACCCCCTAAAATCATGACCTTGCGGTTATCTGAAGGCAATACCTCCGATTCTTCCTCGTAAGTTGAGTAGTAATAAGGAGTCAGTGCCTCAAATTCCGCCGCACAAGTATCCACGGTTTTGTAGACGGGGACGACGCCCAACTGCTTGCGGTAGTCGCGGACTTCATCTTCGGTCGTTTTAGTAGCGTAGGCGATCTGGCGATCGCTAAAACCTTCCTGCTTGATGTCCCACAACTTTTCTTTTGTCAGGTCTTTCAGCTTGCTTCGCTTCAAGAACTTCTCGGTTTCCAACAGTTGTTGCATCTTATCTAGAAACCACGGATCGATTCCCGTCAGTTCATAGACTTCTTCTACCGTCATCCCCATCAACATGGCATGACGAACGGTGAAAATTCTCTCTGGATGAGGCGTCCGCAGTCCCGAACGAATTTGTTCCAAACTCGGCAATTTCTCGTTCTTGTCGCATCCCCAACCCGCGCGACCCGTTTCCAAGCCTCTTAATGCTTTCTGGAACGACTCGCAGAACGTTCGCCCCATCGCCATCACTTCTCCCACCGACTTCATCTGCGTCGTCAGGATTGCCTGAGAACCCGGAAATTTCTCAAAGGCAAATCGGGGTATTTTCGTCACCACATAGTCAATGGTCGGTTCAAAGGATGCCGGGGTTTTCTTGGTGATATCGTTGGGAATTTCGTCGAGGGTATAGCCTACCGCCAACTTTGCCGCTATCTTCGCAATTGGGAACCCGGTTGCTTTAGAAGCCAGGGCAGAACTGCGAGAAACGCGGGGGTTCATCTCAATGACAATCAGGTCGCCAGTCAGAGGATTAACTGCAAACTGAATATTCGAGCCGCCGGTTTCTACCCCAATCTCGCGAATAATTTTAATCGACGCATCCCGCAACCGCTGGTATTCCTTATCGGTGAGGGTTTGCGCGGGTGCTACGGTAATCGAGTCCCCGGTGTGGATGCCCATCGGGTCAAGGTTCTCAATCGAGCAGATAATCACGACGTTATCTGCCAAATCGCGCATGACTTCTAGTTCGTACTCTTTCCAACCCAACAGCGACTGTTCGATGAGAATTTGCGACACTGGGCTGGCATCCAAACCGCCCTGAGCCATTTCTTCAAATTCTTCCTGGTTGTAAGAAATGCCGCCGCCGGTGCCGCCTAGGGTATAAGCAGGGCGGATAATCAAGGGATAGCTGCCAATTTGGGACGCGATCTCCTTCGCTTCGTCGAGGGTGCTAGCAATCCCCGATGGGCACACGCTTACCCCAATTTTCGCCATCGCTTCCTTAAACAGCAGCCGGTCTTCGGCTTTCTCGATTGCCGGTAGCTTGGCTCCAATTAACTCGACCCCGTACTTTTCCAATACTCCATTTTTCGCAAGGGTGACGGCTATATTTAGAGCTGTCTGACCTCCCATTGTGGGCAGCAGCGCATCAGGTTGTTCTTTGGCGATTACCTTTTCTACGATTTCTGGTGTCAACGGTTCAATATAGGTGCGATCGGCCGTTTCCGGGTCGGTCATAATGCTGGCTGGATTCGAGTTCACCAGCACGACTTCATATCCTTCCTCCCGGAGCGCCTTACAGGCTTGAGTGCCTGAATAGTCAAACTCGCAGGCTTGTCCAATCACAATTGGACCAGAGCCTAGTAACAGAATTTTGTGGATGTCCTGGCGGCGGGGCATAGTTGTTTGTCCTAGCGTGACTGTTTTAAGTCCAGATTATTTTAAAGGCTTTCTTCCCTGTGCTTGGTAGTGGTTTTTGCCAATTTGCCCAAGATTTGATGAGGAAAGGTTTTTGCAACTTCTTTTGTGTCAACTGGCAAGTGTCTTCTTGGTACAACCAGCTCCCATTGACCGGGCAGTTTGATTGAGGCTATCGATGTTAGAGACCAGGTTATCGCGTCTCTACCGCGATCGCGTCAAATCCGCCCTTCCATTCTGAACTCTTCGGTTCTCATTCCCATGATGTAGGGAAGCCAAGAAATCTGCCTTTTAGGTTAGTTGACAACTAATTTCAACAAGCTTAAAATCAATTTCTGGGTTTTTCTTTACAACTTAAATCAGAACTTTTACAACTTCATAATAAACAAGCAGAGAGAAGATATCTTCCCTCTGCTCAGTTAGTGTTACTCTCTGTCTTAAAGAACCACAGGTTAGGTACTGAAAATTTTAGCAGCCTGCATATCGAGGCTACATCTAGCTTACCTCAACGGGATTCAAGAGGCAGATACTAATTATTCGTAGTCTGGACAAAACCCAAGGTCAAGCTGTCTTTAGCGAGGAAGTGAGCCAGATGATAAGCCCGCTCTTCGGTTTTCAGCAAGATTGTTTCGTACAGATAACGGGTTGCGCGATCGCCCAAACTTTCTGCTTGTCCTGCCTGACGCCGGATTAGCTGAATCATCGCTTGCTCGGCGGCTAAGTCGTGTTCCACCATCTGGCGGCAAGAAAATACCCCTTCATCTTCTGGCGTGAAGCAGCACAGCTCTGCTAGCTTGGCAAAGCCAGCTACTGGAACGCCACCCAGTCCATCCAACCGTTCGCCAATATCATGAACGTGTCCCTGCACCTGTTCGTAGCTTTCGCTGAAGAACTCGTGCAGCATATAAAATTCTGAACCTTCGACCACAAAGTGATGCTTTTGATATTGCAAGTACAGCGCCTGAAAACTCGCTAGAGCAATGTTGAAGCCCTCACAAACCGGCGTGGTGATACTGCGATCCAGCAACACCGGATTGTCATAAACCTGACCGAAGGAGCGCAATACACTCTGAGTTTCGGACATCGTTGTATTCTCCTCTCAATAAGCAACGGTTGTTGCTAATGCAGTAAGTGTATCACGCTAACCCAATTTTGGTGTCTCACTATAGTCTGAGCCAGTTTGACCCGATCCGCAGCAAGCGCTAGTTCCTCAGTTGTATCTTTGCCTATTTCTCGCAAGCAATTAAATTTTCAGTTAAGCTAGTTGAGAATTGTTGTCGTTTGAGTTATATGTATTAACTAGGGTGAAATTGTAAAAATTCCCTACGTCAGGGAATTTTCGGAAAGGCTAGCGAGTCCAGGGAAGTTATAGACAATGCTAATTTTTCGCGTCTGTGGGAACGAATGAATCCAATAGAGCCAATTGAGCCACAACCAGAAACCGGCAAGGTTGTTGAGGTGAATCGAGCAGATCGGTGGCAAGTTTATTACCGCTTGCGAGAGTTAGGAATTTCCTGTGGGTGTGCGGTTGACCAGCCCTTGCTGGTTGAGGTCTACAACACGACAGCAGCGATTCAGCTGTGGAGTGTAGTCAGGCAGTTAACTGCATCGCGCGGCGAGTTGGTGAGCCATCTGGAACGCTGCTGGCAGACGAGTAACGATCCAAAAGAAAGTTAAAAGAGGTTGTAAAAAAGCATGAGTAAATTTAAACAAAACAACTCAGAATTCCGCCTTGAGGGATGGTTACTCGGTTTTGTCATCGAAGATGGCTATAAAATCAAATATTTGAGACTCGCAACTTCAGAGGGTGAATGTCAGATCAAGCTTGCCAAAGAAGCTCGGATTTCCCTATTTCGCTCAGGAGTGACACCCGGTACTTGGGTTGAGGTTTTTGGCGAAACCAAGCTTAAGTTAAAAAGTGGAGAAGTCAAACAAAAAGCTTATCTGGTTAAACCCGGTGTTCCTCCCAGCCAATTGCAGGGAGTTACACAAGTTGAGGAAATTCAGGAATTGCCTCGACCTGCTAAAAAATTGCCTCTACCTTCCGGCGTCAAAGCGACAATTTTGGTGTGTAAAAAGTCCGATTGTTGCAAGTTGGGTGCTAATAAAGTTTGTCAGGCTTTAGAAGAAGGTTTGCGCGATCGCGGCTTGGACGACCAGGTTACGATTAAAGGAACTGGCTGCATGAAGCGTTGCAAATCAGGGCCAAATATCGTTATGCCGGATAAAACCCGCTACACTCGGATTAACGCTACAGAAATCCCTGAAATTATAGATAAACATTTTCCAGATGAGATGGTATCTGAAGAGCTAATTGCACCTCGTTTGGAGTGCGAAACAGCTAGGGTTCGTTAATAATTTTTCGTAATTTATAGATAATACATACCCCCAACTTCTTTTTATCAGGAAGTTGGGGGTATCGTCTATGTGCAGCCTGCCATAATATTAGTACCTGACCAAAGCGAGTAGATAACTATGGCGATCGCTACTGTAACCGAAAGCTGCTCTCTAGAAGACTTTATGGCTAATCCCCCCGATCGCATGGAGTGGGTGGATGGACAACTTGTGGAGAAAACGGGAATGACGGTAAAACATAGTATAGTTCAGACTAGGTTAGCTTGGGGCTGGAAAAATTTCATTACCCAATCTGGACAAGGAGGAGAGGTTGTTGTAGAACTTCCCTGTCGGACTTTGAAGCAGGGGCGTCGTCCTGATGTATCCTATCTCACAGCGGAATTGGTAGCGCAGTTTGGTGAGGCAGGAGCGTTGCCACAAAGTCCGCCACTGATTGCTGAAATCGCTTCTCCAACTGATTCAGCCGAGGATTTATTTGCCAAAGCAAGCGAGTATTTAGAATCGGGTTGTTCGGAAGTCTGGCTAGTATTTCCTGAGAGTCGTCGGATATTGTTAATTACTCAAAGTCAGACATTAGGGTTTAATACTGGTAATGTAGTGAGTACGCAATTGGTACTCAGAGGATTTAGTGTAGCAATAGATGAATTGTTAGCTTGAAGCTGACAGTTGATAGAGATTTTGAATATTACTAAATAGATAGTAATTTTAGCGCGAGTAGAGTGGCAAGAGCGATCGCCTAAAAGTTACGTGGATTAAGCAAAAACCCACCATCACCGCCTGAAGACGGGCATAGTGGGTAAAGAGAAGGAAATTCTTCAACTCAAGAAAGCGCGATCGCTTTTTTGCCATCGCCGTCCATCTTGACTAAAGCGTAAACTGACCTTGCATTTGACTCAGAGCCTTAGTGCAAGCAGCACAACTGCACCCTAGATGGTCTTTGATAGGATTACTCGGTTGCACAGATGCAGGCACTTGTTGATATTGCACGACAATAACTTGTGCAGTTGGTGCAGACAGCATCATATTTGAAGCTTCAGCGGCTTGTGCTGTATTCGCTAGCAGGAGCATTGATGCCAAAATTATCGGACAAGTAAGCAAAGCAAGAGCAATTCTGTTCATAATTCAAAAGCTGACAGTTTTTGATGGCATTATAGCCAATTAATTGCCCGCTAAGTTTTGCTTAACGGCAACCAAATCCTTAGCTGTGTTAGCTTGGCTTGGCTTGAGGACAAAGTAAATGCGATCGCACTCACCCACCCTCACCCATCAAAAATGGCAAGATAGCAGCGCCTACAGCATCTGCGTACTCTTCATGTAATCCCAACGAACCGGGAAGCCTGACTGTCTGCACTCCTGAGACATTCGCCATTGCTTCCATTTCTTCCTTTGATTTCGGCGGTGCTTGTTCGCCAATGACTACCATCACGGGTAACGGTAAAGGCTGAAACCAGGCGAGAAAATCGTCTCTATGATTAACCGGATCTAAACCTCCGGTGACGAAGGCGGCGGGAGCAAAACGCGCTCCTGGTTGATGTGCTGTCTGCAACTTTTGTTCGAGTCGGCTAGGAGTCAGCGAGTCAGGTTCAACGTAGACATGGCGACGATACATCAAGCTAATGAAAGATTCGGTGGTGTTTAGCTTGTAGAGAGCTTGTCCTAAAATAGGCGATCGCACTACATTTCTCAGCGTTCCAAACCACCCTTGCTGTTTACCCATCATCGTCGGAAATGGCCCGCGCCAAGTGGGAGCCGCTAAAACAATCCGTGACAAAACGGGCGGTTGTTGTTGCGCTAGTTGCATCGCGTAACCAGCAGCGTGTCCAGCAGCGATGATGGCTACTGGAGTATTAAAAACATTTTTGACAAAATCTTCCAGAAATTGGTGATATAGGGCGGGTTGGTAGTTCAAGGGTAGACGAGGCGATCGCCCAAATCCAGGCCAATCGAGAGCGACGACTTGAAACTGAGATGATAATAACTCTGCCAGTCCGCGCATTTCCGAGCGTGTGGAAGCAGTGCTGAAAGCTGGCAGAAGTAATATGGGAGATCCTTTGCCTAGAGTTTCATAAACGATGGGTAATTCTTGCCGTTCCCAAGCCCAGAGATATTCCTGAACGGTTCCGCCAATTCCGACAGCATTAGGTGCAGAAATCGTTGAAGTTGCCATAAGACACAATCCCTATTTTATTTACTCTAGGCAGTCTTTTAACTGCTGTTGAATTTCGGCTACATTCAAGTTTCGCCCAATAAATACCAGTTGATTGCTTTTTTGAGAAGTCCACTTGTCAGTTTTCATCTCAATTCGTTTACCGCACAGTTGAAAGATGTGGCGTAAACTACTCTCCTTAAACCAGAGTAAACCTTTGGCGCGAAAAACGTCTTCGGGAAGTTGTTCGGTTAAAAATTCTTGAAATTTCTCTAAAAGGAGAGGGCGATCGCTTTCAAAAGAAAATGACATGAAACCATCATTTTCTAAGTGGTGGGAATGATCGTGATGATGATCGTGATGGTGATCGTGATGGTGATGATGGCTAGATTCCTCTTTAGCTGGATAAGATTCCGCTTGGGAAACTCCCACATCTAAAATTAGTGGCAGAGGAACTTGTCCGTAGGAGGTTCGCAAAACTCTTGCGCCTACTTTCATGGCGCGAATGTAGTCTTCCAACTCCTTGACTTGGGCTTCTGGAACCAAATCGGTTTTGTTCAGCAGAATGATGTCACCATAGGAAATCTGATTGAGGGCGGCATCACTTTCAAAATGCTCCGGTGTAAACGTTTCCACATCCACCAAAGTCAAGATAGAATCGAGCCGAGTTAGATCGCGCAAATCTGTACTAATGAAGGTCAAGGCAATGGGCAATGGATCGGCAATTCCGGTTGTTTCGACAATTAAGTAATCAATGCGATCGCTCCGTTCCAGCACCCGATAAACTGCATCGAGCAATCCATCGTTGATGGTGCAACAAATACAGCCATTAGTGAGTTCGATCATGTTTCGATCGACGGAAATCAATAGCTGGCTATCGATATTAATATCGCCAAATTCATTAACTAAAACTGCTACTTTTAAGTCTTGACAATTATGCAAAATATGGTTAAGCAGCGTTGTTTTACCACTGCCTAAAAAGCCTGTAACGATCGTGACTGGCATTCCCCGTTTAGGAATATCCGAAATCAGGTTTTGTTTGGGTGCTGTAAGATTGTTCATTACTCTTTCGGTGTTAATTGAGCGATGCAGACATAGATTCACACCATGCGGCGCAGTGTCTGCGATGACATGGCAAGTTCTCAGAATGCCAAGATATTTTTAATAATGATAACTATTATCATAGGCGATCGCAGGTAGTGCTTCGTAGGCGAACTCTTCTATCAATCGCTTACAGACTATACAGGCGTAGGTTAGAGTAGCGAGTTCTAACCTACAATGCGATCGCGCTTGGCGTTATCGGTCTTAAATTACCGCAATGCAGTCAATTTCTACCAGCACATCCTTGGGTAGACGGGATACTTGCACGCAGGCACGGGCAGGGGCTGTCTCTGCGTCAAAATATTTACCATAAACTGCGTTAACCGCAGCAAAATCATTCATATCTTTGAGAAAGACGGTGGTTTTGACCACATTCTCAAAGTTAGCGCCAGCCGCAGAGAGAATCGCTTCAAGATGAGCCATTACCTGTTCTGTTTGCTTGGCTACATCGTCGGTGTAGACAATATCACCGATTCTGGGATCGATGGCAATTTGACCAGCGACGAAGATCATCTGACCACTGGCAGCGATCGCTTGATTATACGGCCCGACTGGTGCTGGTGCGTTCTCGGTGCGAATTACTTTGCGTGTCATTGATGTTTGTGTTGGTAACGATGTTTCCTGTTTGCGGGGTTCTGTATCAGAGGCTAAGGACTTGTAAACTTCCCCATCGGGCATTATCGCGCCCGTGAAATCCGCACCCTTGATGCTTGCTCCATAAAGGTTTGCATCAGTCAAATCTGCTTTTTTCAGGTTGGCTCCATTCAGGTTTGCCCCCATGAAATTTGCTCCTTGCAGACCTGCTCTCTCTAAATTTATCCCTCGCAGACAGGCTTTTCTAAACTGTATGTTTGTCAGTTCTGCTGCGCCTAAATCTACCTCAGCAAAATTCATAGCTGACAAATTATAGCTGGGCAACTTGACACCCCGGAGCTTGGCTCCCTGGAGGTTGGCATCTTGGATGTTAACATTAGCTAATTCTGCCCGACTTAAGTCAGCTTCAGCTAAGTTTGCACCCGTTAGTTTCGCATTACTCAAGTTTGCTCTAACAAGGTTGGCTTGACTTAGAGACGCTTTAGTTAGGTTGGCACTATTTAGTTGAGCATCACTTAGGTTTACATTGTCTAGGTTGGCATTATTAAAGTTAACACCACTCAAGTTTGCCTTACTGAGGTTGGCACCGCTGAGTTCTGCCAAACCCAAATTTACTGAAGAAGCTTGCACCCCACTCAGATTTGCTCCAATTAAGGATACTCTGCTAAATTTTGCGCCAGTGAGGTTGGCATTAGCCAAGTTTGCCTGATTTAACTCAGCTCCGGTCAAATCTGCATTCTGTAGGTCTATCCCATTTAGGTTTGCACCTGGGAGCTTTATCCCACTTAGTTTTGCTCCTTGAAAGTTCCGTTCGCGTTGGGCGTATCTTTTTAGAAGTTCTTCAGCGTCCATTGTTGGTTGAGCAATTATCGCGCACTTGCATCAGTTTAAGACACCAGGCGAACAGGAAATCGCTGGGGCATTATTTTAAACCTGCGAAGGCGGGTTTTGTCTGTATAGGCGCGATTTCTAATCGCCGGAGCTAATGCAAATTTTAAACGCTCGGATTAATGCAAATTCTAATTGCCGGACTAATCTTAATTGCTTGATTTCGCTAACACACCATTCAGGAAAATATCAGCTAACCCTTCTGCCATTTCTTGCATTGCTTTCGGGGAAGCATTTTCTCCCAATAGGGTGTCGTGGCTAAAACCGGCGATTGTGAACATCCCTAAGAAAACTTGGGCGACAATTCTTGGATTCATGCGGCGATAGGTGCCTCTATCCATTGCAGTTTGAAAGAAAGCTTCCGCCACATCCGTCATTTTGACAATGACTTCAGCTTGGATGCGATCGCGCAACTCTGGATGAAACTGCGCTTCTGTAAAACAAACCCGCAGCATATCCGCATTTTCACGTAGATTCATCATCCGCCGATGCATCACCTGAGCCACAGCTTTATAGCTGCCCATTTCACTCAATTCCGTTAATAAATCTGTGAGAATTTCTACCCAGCCTTGCGTCGCCACCTCAATCAAGATCGCCTTTTTGTTCGGAAAATGACGAAACAACGTTCCTTCTGCAACCCCCGCTGTTGCGGCAAGATCGCGGGTTGTTGTCCCCTCATATCCCTGGCGGGCAAATAACCGCTGTGCTGCCTGTAAAATTCGGGTGTGAGTATCGTCTTCAGTATGAGCAACTTGCTTAGTTGTTCCTACCGTTTTCCGGTTAAAAATTCCCATATTAAGAAATAAATGGATGGATTACCACTAACACCCTAATGCAATTGTGCTATAGGCGAGTAATCAATCACCCAAACCTTCACAGATTGTTAACACCACACAATCCACGTTAGAGTCAATATCTTGGAATTAGCGCTGCTTAATCTTTAGTATTGTATGAGTCAGTTTTGTCGATTCCTGTGTGTGTCAATCCCAACGACAGCACAACCGTTACGGGAAAGTTTGAACCCCAGCCCTCAACCGTCAAGACAGCGTCAGTGGCGAAGCATTCTGGCTTTTCTGCTCGCGCTGCTGCTGGGGTGGGGTATGCAGCCCAATGTGGCGTTAGCTCGTACCCAGACGCTTGAAAAGGCGGATGTAAAACCTGCCACAACCCAATCGATTCAGCCCTATTTAGACCGGGTAATTCAGCGGGTGACAGAGTTTCGTTTAGAGAATGGTCTCAAGTTTATTGTATTGGAACGGCACCAAGCGCCAGTTGTGTCGTTTTACACCTATGCCGATGTGGGCGGTGCCAACGAACCCAATGGTCAAACAGGCGTTGCTCACTTTCTAGAGCATTTAGCTTTTAAGGGAACCACCCGCATTGGCACGCAGGACTACAAGGCAGAAAAGCCACTTTTAGACCGCTTAGACCAGTTAGCCGAACAAATTGAGGCAGCAAAAGCGGCAAAGAAATCGGCAGAAGTGACAAGGTTGCAGGCAGAATTTAACAAAGTTGAAGCCGAAGCAGCGAAATATGTCAAGCAAAATGAACTGGGTCAGATTGTCGAGCAAGCGGGCGGCGTCGGTCTAAACGCGGCAACCTCTACAGATTCCACAGTCTATTTCTACAGCTTTCCCTCTAACAAGTTAGAGCTGTGGATGTCGCTAGAGTCGGAGCGGTTTTTAGATCCGGTGTTTCGGGAATTTTATAAAGAGAAAGAAGTCATTCTGGAAGAGCGGCGGTTGCGAACCGATAACTCGCCCATCGGTCAAATGATTGAGGCTTTTCTGGATGCGGCTTTCAAAGTGCATCCCTATAAGCGTCCAGTGATTGGCTACGACCAGGACATCCGCAATCTTACCCGCGAAAATGTGCAGGAGTTTTTTGACACGCACTACGTCCCCAGCAAGTTAACTATTGCGGTCGTTGGGGATGTTAACCCAGCGGAAGTGAAACGGTTGGCTCAAGTTTATTTTGGACGTTACAAAGCGAGAACGGCGGAGCGGGAGCAATTACCGACGGAACCCAAGCAAATGGAAGCGCAGGATGTCACCTTGCGGCTGCAATCCCAACCTTGGTATCTAGAAGGCTATCACCGCCCAGCGATGAATCATCCGGATCATGCGATTTATGAACTGATCGGTCGATTGTTGAGCGATGGTCGGACTTCTCGCCTCTACAAGTCTTTAGTAGAAGAGCAGCAAGTGGCTCTGAATGCGGAAGGTTTTAGTGGCTTTCCGGGAGATAAGTATCCGAATTTGATGCTGTTCTACGCGCTAACAGCTCCCGGTCATACAGTGGATGAAGTGGCGGCGTCTTTGAGCAAGGAAATTGAGCGGCTGAAGACGGAACCCGTAGCGGCGATGGATTTGGATCGGGTGAAGACTCAAGCAAGAGCTGATTTATTGCGATCGCTCGATTCCAATATGGGCATGGCGATGTCGCTGGTGGACTATGAAGTGAAAACCGGCTCATGGCGGAACCTTTTTAAGCAACTAGATGCGATCGCTACCGTGACACCCGCAGAGATTCAGCGCGTGGCGAAAGAAACTTTCCAGCCACAAAACCGGACAATTGGGCGAATTCTGCCTAAACAGGACTGAGGACTGAGAGGAAGAAGAAGGAAGAGGAATGAGTATGCAGTGGTTTAGGCAGAATTTGCTGAAGAAAGGCAAAGGAAAACAAAGGAAAAACTATTTTCTATTTCTTTTGACTTTCTCCTTGATACTTTTGACATTTTTGATGCCAGCGGTAGCGGATACAGCGCGACATTATACGGAGTTGAAGTTTCCGCCGTTGCCGGAAATTCAGGTACCGCCATACACGCGCTATCAGATGGACAATGGGATGATTGTGTATCTGATGGAAGATCGCGAACTTCCCCTCGTGAGTGGCACGGCGATGATTCGCACCGGCGCTCGTCTGGAACCAGAAAACGAGGTAGGTTTGGCTACGTTGGTTGGGGAAGTCCTGCGGACTGGCGGAACCGCGAAGCACTCCAGCGATGAACTAAACCAATTGTTGGAACAACGCGCCGCTTCGGTAGAGAGCAGTATTGTTAGCACTGCGGGTAGTGCTGACTTTACGACGCTCTCTGAAGACTTGAAGGACGTATTTAGTTTGTTTGCTGAGGTAATCCAAGAGCCGATTTTTGCACAGGAAAAGCTAGATTTAGCCAAGACGCAACAGCGTGGTGAAATTGCGCGTCGGAATGACGACCCAGGTGGTATTGCTTCCCGCGAATTTGAGAAATTAGTCTATGGCAACAATAGCCCCTATGCTCGCACCGTAGAATATGCAACCTTAGACAACATTTCCCGCGATGACTTAATCAGTTTCTACCAGAAATATTTTCATCCGAAGAATATGATTCTGGGCATCGTGGGGGATTTTGATAGTAAGGCGATGCGTCAGATGATCCAGGAAAAGTTTGGGAACTGGAAGCCAAAAGGCACAGCGCAAACTCCACCGATACCAGGGGCGGAACAGGCAAAGCGAGGAGGGGTTTTTCTGGTAAATCAGCCGCAGCTGACGCAGAGTAATATTGTCATGGGTCATCTGGGCGGTCAATTGAACAGTCCTGACTATGCGGCTCTGTCAGTATTAAATGGAGTGTTAAACGGTTTTGGCGGACGGTTGTTTAACGAAGTGCGATCGCGCCAAGGTCTTGCTTACACGGTGTACGGTTATTGGGGCGCTCAATATGACTACCCAGGCGTATTCCTTGCTGGGGGACAGACTCGCTCAGATGCGACTGTACCCTTCATTAAGGGCGTCTTATCGGAAATCGAGCGCATCCGCACCAATCCAGTGACGCCAGCAGAACTTTCCTACGCCAAGGAATCGGAACTCAATTCTTTTGTTTTTAAGTTCCAAGATCCCAGCCAAACTCTGTCGCGATTGATGCGATATGAATATTACGGCTACCCGAAGGATTTTATCTTTCGTTACCAGCGCGACGTGGAAGCAACCACGATTGAGGATATTCAACGGGTTGCTGAAAAATATCTCCAGCCAGAGAACATTGTCACGCTGGTGGTCGGAAATGCTGCTGCAATTCAGCCGCCTCTAACCAGCATCACGCCCAATGTTACGTCGATAGATATTGCGATTCCAGGAGCATCAAAAAATAGTTAGTCCTTAGTCCTTAGTCCTTAGTTATTGCAACAGACTAATGACTCATGATTAAATGATTATTTGTCACAGGTCAGGAATCATTAGTTAAATGACTCTTGACCTGTGATTTTAATTTGATTGCATCTGAGCATCTAAGGCTTTAGAGATGCGATCGCGTGTTTCTTGCAGGTGGGCTTTGGTGTATTCATCTAAGTTCCCACTCCGGTGCCTGAGGCTGCCGTTGATGTCTTCGCGCAATTGGCGCAATTTCGACCAGGCAAGCGTTCGGGCGTCTTCGGGCACGTCCTCAGTCCGCAACACCATGCCGATTAGTATTTGCAAATGTTCTCGCTGCAAAGCCCGACGAAAGCTGGATATCTTCACCGACTTGCTATCTGCTGGCTGCAACTCACTCCAAATATCACTGTGCAAGGTATTAAATAGTTCTGGTAGCGTCAGCGCTTGATTTGGCTGACTCTTCAGTTCCAAGTCGCGCAGACGGTTGAGGCGATCGCCCGATAGCACTTCTCTCAAAACAATGCTTTGCGGGAAGAAGATGCTGTCGTGAACCGGAAAATCAAGGCGATTAATGGCAATATTATTGCTCCAATCCATCCAGCGCGAGGGTGCTAACTTATTGAGTAGATCCGGCGGGAAATTAAAAGCGTCTTCCGCAAAGACATACTTTTGCAATGCTGCCAAGGCTTCTCGCTGCTTGGCGACTGGCACAGGTTCAAAGGGTAAGCGTCCGTTGCGGTTTCCGGGGCGATCCCGGTAAAACGACTGTCCACCAATATATTTAGTAATCAAGAACACGTTTTGCAAATAGTGCATAAACGCGGTGTTAAAGCGATCGCTGACTTCGCTGTAACTTTCGCCGGTGCCGGGATACCCTTTATTGAGACGATCCCATAGTTGGCGGTCGATATCCAGTTGCGATCGCGCATAGCCCAGCGGATCGCCACTCAGGTCATATTGGTTCACGGTGGGATCGAGGTCAAAGCTGTCCTCATCGGAGGCATAAGCCAATTCCGGCTGACTCGATTTCTTGGCAATCTCATCAAGAAACCGCTGTTCGGCGATGGGAACTACCCCACCGCTGGGTTTGTAGCCATACTCAATCGCCCACTCGTCATAAGCGCCCACCTTGCTGGTATAGTAATCTCCTTGCTTGACGCCTTGGGGTGCCAAGTTGGGTGGCAGATAGTCCATGACGGAACTTACCATCCCCTTCGCGCGGGTGATGTCAGTGTTGTTCAATTCCTCTGGTGTTAGGAGGGTACTGCCACGGAAGTTGTGTCTTAAGCCTATAGTGTGTCCAACTTCGTGAGCAATGAGCAATCGCACAAATTGATGAATATACTCTTTCATGCGATCGCTTCTGGGACTGACATTCTGCAATAGTGACAGCGACAGCGACCCAACTGCCATCTGATTGGCAAATTGCATTCCCTTGCATCGATCGTTGTGACCATCATGCTCTAATAACGAAGGTTTTACCTGTCTATTGGCACCATGCGCCTCTCCACCATGCGCCTCTCCACCATGTTTAGACGAGTGAGAAGGCAAGAAGCCACGGTGACAAATACTGCTATTCCCTTTCTGGTTTGGTTCGATCAGGTGGCGATATTCCTGCTTGAACGAATTCACAAAGTCAGCGTCCACGATAATGTCAGCATCCAAGATTTCCCCAGTCAACGGGTTAACCCGCGACGGCCCTAATGCAAATGCGGCATCCAAAGAATTGAACCAGCGAATCGTGTTGTAGCGCACATCAGCCGGGTCCCAAGTCGCATTGTCTGGCATCTGCTGCACTGCGATCGCATCCTTGAATCCCGCCTTCTCAAACGCGGCGTTCCACATCAAAACGCCCTCGCGGATAGCGTCGCGGTACTCAACCGGGACAGTATTTTCAATCCAGAAGACAATTTGTTTTTTGGGTGGCGACAAGGAAGCTGCGGGATCTTGCTTTTCTAAATTCCAGCGCTGGATATAGCGCACAAACGGATCTTTACCACTTTTACTGGAAAAATCCTTGTAAACCGTGGTGAAGTATCCAATCCGTTCGTCGGCAAGACGCGGAATATAGCCGTTATTTTCCGGCAGCTGAGAGAGGCTGTAATGTACCTTGAGGGAAAGGGCGCGACTGTCTGGCAGCGTTGGCAGGTACGCCCCGTCATCTCCACTAGGGTTAGAGAAGCCGTAAATCGACTCAATTTCCATGTTCAGGGGGAAAGCTTTGGCAGCACCGAAGTAGGTTTTGTCTTCTTCTAGCTGGTATGAAGCCTCCAAAGCAGTTTTTAAATACGAACTTAATCCAGGTAAATCGCTGAGTAGCAGGTTCCCCAGATCGACGAGAATGGTTTGACGTTGCGGATGAATGCTGATGATCTTCAGGGAACTGAGAACGGAGTCAGAAAACCCTCGTTCTAGCGATCGCTGTTCTGGATTGCCGGGACTAGTGCGGAAGTTCACGTTGCGGACGGCAAAGTGCAAATTGTTGTTGACCCGGCGAAAATAGAAAAGCATATCTTGCAGCGGCATTCCGCTGTAAAGACCTCGTTCGCCAATTCCGGAGTCTAAGGTAATGGTGGCAAGGTAGTTTTTATTGAGCTGTTCTGGTTTAATTTCTAGATATATTGTGCCGGTTTGTTTGTTTCGGTAAAGGGTAAATAATCCTTCCAGCTTTTGAGTATTTTTAACCGTATCATCGAAGGATTGAAAATCTGAATTTTCTATATTTATATCTTTAGCTAAAACCTGAGAGGTTACGACTGGCTTCTGGGTGTTTGTAATGGCTGCTTTAACTGAAGAAACATTTGCGAATAATAATCCCAGAAGACAACACACGTAGAATGGCGATTTTTTCATTTTGTCTTTAAACTGATTGACGATTACTGATTCAAGTTAAAACAATGATGGGGTTGGTGCTTTATAGACACCATCTAAGCCGGGCTGAAGACAGCACATAAATCCTTTGTCTCTTTAATAAAACCTAGAGAGCTATGTTGCACGCTAAAGTTGAACGTCGTTTGCAACGCCATCTTTGAATGCATCAGCGGCTCCCTGTTTAAGATTCCCGCTTTGGAGTCTAAAAATACTATGCGCCAGCCAAAAAACCAAAAAAGTTTATATTTAATAGCGGATGGCTGTTTCCCCTGGATTTAACCTCTCCTCCAACCCTTTCAAGTTGCACCATTTATCGTCGATGGTGGATTCACTTCGATTCCAACTGGGCGTTTAAGGCTTTGTTAATGCGATCGCGTGTTTCCAGAAGGTGCGCGTTGGTGTAGGTGTCGAGGTTCTTCTGCTTCGATGCGCTATCCAGCGATTTCCGCAGTTGTTGCAGTTCGTACCATGCCAACGTTCGGGCATCTTCCGGTACCGATTCAGTCCGCAACACCATCCCCAGCATGATTTCCAGATGTTCGCGTTGCAAGGAACGGCGGAGGCTGGAAATATTCGCGGGTTTGCGATCGGATTGCTGCACCTCTGTCCAAATGCTCTTTTGCAAGGTGTCGAAGAGTTCCGGTAATGTCAGCGCTTCCCCTGGTTTTGTCTTCAGTTCGATGTCGCGCAGACGATTCAGGCGATCTTCTGATAGAAGCGATCGCAATACGCGACGTTGCTGCAACAGCAGGTTTTCGTGAATGGGATAATCTAGTCGGAAAATCGGGATCGGATTTCCCCAGTGTCTCCAGCGCGACGGTGCTAACTGATTGAGTAATTCCGGCGGAAAATCAAAAGCGTCTGCTGCAAACACATATTTACCTAATTTTGTCAATGCATCGCGCTGTTTTTCCAGGGGTACGGGTTCAAACGGCAAACGCCCGTTGGGATCTCCGGCATGGTTGCGGCTAAATGACTGTCCGCCAATGTATTGACTCATCAAATTAGCATTACTGAAGTAGTAACTAAGTATCGTGTTAAACAACAGGCGCATTTCTGCATAGCTATCACCCCGCAACGGATAACGCTTATCCAAACGCCCCCACATCATCCGGGCGTTGTCCATCTGCGACTGTGAGTAGCGCAGCACATCGCCACTCAAATCCCAAAGGCTGGCACCCGGATCGAGATCCAAGATGTCTTCATCCGTCGCATAGGCGTATTCTGGCTGGGGTGATTTGGAGGCAATTTGCTCTAAAAATCGCTTTTCAGCCACAAAATTCGTTGCCCCACTCGGTTTATAACCGTATTCAATCGCCCATTTGTCGTAAGGGCCAACAACGGCTGGATAATAGTCTCCTTGCTTCACACCTTGGGGCGCCAAGTTGACGGGAACGTAGTCCATCACCGAACTCGCCATTCCTTTGATGCGCGTGATGTCGGTGTTGTTCAATTCTTCCGGCTTTAGCAGAGTGCTACCGTGGAAGTTGTGCCGCAACCCTAAAGTATGTCCAATTTCGTGGGAAATCAGGTGGCGGATATACTGATGCACAAATTCTTTCATTTCGTTGCTGTTAGGCAAGACATTGTGAACCAGCGATAATGCGATCGCTCCCATCGCTGATTGAGTAGCCGCTTCCATGCCGTAGCAGAGATCGTGGTCTTGTAGGAGTTGCGAAAAATCGGGGGTAGATAATGACGGATTTTCCTCTTTTCCTTTCTCCGTCGCTTGTCCTCTCTCCAATCCGTTGCAGAGATTGGGATTCCCCGCAATTTGGGAAAATAACCCGGTTTCCGACGACTGGCTTGACTCGACAAGGTTGCGATATCGCTGCTTGATCGATTGCACCATGTTGGCATCTACAATGATGTCGGCGTCTAAGATTTCGCCAGTCAGCGGATTGACACGCGATGGCCCTCTGGCAGAATATCCATCCAAAGAATTGATCCAGCGAATCGTGTTGTAGCGGACATCTGCGGGACTCCAGGTGGCATTATCCGGCATTTGCCGCACTTCAATGGCGTCCTTAAATCCCGCCTTCTCAAAAGCTTTGTTCCACATCAGAACGCCTTCGCGGATGGAGTCGCGGTACTCAACCGGGACAGAATTCTCAATCCAGAAGACAATTGGTTTCTTGGGTGGTGACAAGGATGCTTTCGGATCTTGCTTTTCCAAGTGCCAGCGATGAATATAACGAACAAAAGGTTCTCTGCGGTTGTCGTTGGAGAAGTCCTTATAAGCAGTAATAAAGTAGCCAATCCGGTCGTCGGCAAGACGCGGAATATAGCCGTTGTTTTCCGGTAGCTGGGATAAACTGTAATGGACTTTAAGGCTGAGTGCCCTGCTATCAGGCAGAGTCGCTAAATTTGCGTCCTGGCTACTCGTCGATGAGAAACCGTAAACCGAGGAAATTTCGATATTGAGGGGAAAGGCTTTGGCGGTGTCGAAATACGACTTGCTACTGTCGAGGCGGTAGGAAGTATCCAAAAACGTTTTTAACATCGAGGTTAACCCAGGCAAATCGGTGAGGAGTAAGTCCCCCATATCGATAAGCAGGGTTTTGCGTTGCGGATGAGTCGCTTTGATGTCCAGCGAGTAGAGGACAGAGTCGCTAAACGCCCGGTTGAGCGATCGCTCTTGCGGCTCCCCAGAGCGCGTGCGAAAGTTAACATTGCGAACCACAAAGTGTAAATTCTCGTTCACGCGACGAAAATAAAACAGGAAATCATTTAGGGGAACTCCGCTATAAATCCCGCGTTCTCCAATCCCCGATTCCATCGTCACGGTGCCGAGGAAGTTTTTATTGAGCTGTTCGGGCTTGATTTCTAAATAAATTTTGCCCGTCTTCTTGTTGCGGTAGAGGGTAAACAACCCTTCCACCTTCTCCGTATTTTTAACGATTTCATCAAAGCCAGACTTTTTAGTAGCTTTACCCGCGTCACCCGCGTCTGCCATCTGAAGCGCTGCCTGGTTGGTATCTTTCAGCAGCCCCAATATCGGTTGTAGCGGCACCGTACTGCCATCTTCATGCTGTTTTTTAGTATCTTTGACCATCCACGCAAAAGGCTGTTGCTCTGGCTGATTTTGGCTGTCTTTGATGACCCATACGTGAGAATACGGAGACGTGACAGAGGTAGGAATTTCGAGTGCTGACCCCTCTTCACTTTTTTGAGGCAACTTATTTGCGCTGCCCCGATCGAGAGGAATCTGTTGCAATTTATTAGTAAAACGGTCTGACTTCTGGCTTCCAGATAGCTGCTTCTTGGTAACAGCAGCCTCAAGCGATCGCATCTGTTGGCGACCGCCCAACCTTTCCACCGCTTTTAGAGGCACCAGCGCCTGCGCTGCTACTTGTAGCTCTATCCCGAACAACACTCCTTGTAGAACCAATAGATAGAACGGCAATTTTTTCATTTTGTTCAGCATCCGAATGACCATTCCTACTTCATCAAATCTTTAAAAAGTATTTCAGTATATTTACTGGAGCTTTACTCTAATTTTAGAGAATTGGGATTATGATACTTACGTGAAAGTCCTTAAGTATTTCTTTGCTAAAGTGCAATAGAAACTTTTCTCGTCAGTCTTTTCAGCGTAACCCAAAGGTTTGTTAAATGGAGACATCCATTTAACAAACAGGCTGTTTATTGTTATTGAAAACAGTCTAGGTGAAATTGTTCCTTTGTTAGTTCATCGCTTCGATCTGCAACTTTCAGCAGGTCAAAATTCTCATGCCCAAAATTTTAGTGACATAAGGAAATAAGGTTTTTATGATAACCAAACAACGTCCCAGCTTACGCTTCTTGCTGTTCGCAACGCCTTTGATGGCTAGCTCTGCGTTCGTTGCTGCGCCTGGTTGGGCTGCAACTCTAGCCAAGTCTGAAGCGACAGTAGAACTGAATAAATTTAGCCACTCACCTGTTGAGGTGGAGGCTTTTACTGAGGCTTTTACTGAGATATTTACAAGCAGTAGTGAGGTGACTGCCGATGCTGATGCCTTTGCAGAATTTACAGCCGATCCCTCCCCTAAAAAAACCTCAGCTTTCAATTTCTCTTTAAGTAAAATTGAGGGCGAAGGTAAGAGCTATTTTGGACAGGTGAAAAGCGTAGCTGGAGTGATTGGCTATAACTTTCTAGTAAATGCAGGTCAAACTTTCTCTTTCGATTTTTCAGCTTTTTTAGGTCTTAAAACCTCTATTGACGAACCAGAATTTGAATATGCTAGTGCGTCTGGAGAGGTAAATTTTCAGTTATATAACACCCAGAATAATAAAGATACGAAGACTTGGATTCCTTTAGACTTTTTTAGCTTAGCCGGAAAAATAAAGACATTAGAACCTGGTGATTTTCTTGCTTATGAGAAGAGCGCCAACGTAACCGTTAAGCCAAATAAAGTTTTTTTAGAGACTTCTTTTGGAGGCAACGAAGAAACTGCTGAAGCTTTTATTCAAGGTAAGTTTTCGCGTAAATTCGATAGCTTAACTTATCTAACCTTAGTAGAAACTAAGACAAATAAAGTGAAAGCAAGTAAGGCAATTGCTGAAACCCCAGAGTTTTCGAGTACCTTAGCTTTACTCTTATTCTGCTTAATGGGCGTTGGATATGAAGCCAGAAAGAAAGCTGTTGCAGTGAAGTCAAAGTAAAAACGTTAGGCGACTAAAGTCGTAGCTACACGAACGAAGCCTGCCTACGTAGCCTTCATTTTTCAGCCTCTTAGTAGGGAATAGTTGCTGTAGGGGCACGGCATTGCCGTGCCCCTACAATGGCATAGAGATGATTTTTTCTAGAAGTCCCTAATAGAAACATCCTAATGCTTGTAGAAAGGGCGATCTGTAATCGCTAGGGATATAACAATTCTCGTTTGGATGCAGTAAGATTATATCCCACCCCACTTTTCAGGCAGGTGTCTATTTAGAAGTCACGCTAGATGTTGAGCGACTGCTACAACGATTGCCGGAACAGACTTCAACCGTGACGCATTGACTAATTGTATTCTCACTATCATCCGACGTAATGACTACGCTCTTGGCTTCTGCAACGCTTTTTCCATCAGATGAGACGATTCGCTGAATTAAGACTTTAGAACGGATCACGATTGATATCCTCCATTCAGAAGGGTGAATTAAAAGCAAGAGTTTAGATAGAATTCTAAACTCACCCAAAATTGGTGGCTTGTTCAAACCATTTGGTTATGAATCATATAATTTAACTCACTGGTTAACCACTCTTCAAAGAGTCTATCAAGGATTTCTTGATACCTTTCAGGGGTTAATTCCGCAGGAATGAACTCTTCAACCATTAAGAGATGATAACCTTGCTCGGTTTGGATGGGACCCATTACTTCTCCGATTTGGGCACTAAATATAAGGGCGGCAATATCTGGCTTTAAGTTCCAGCGGAAAAGCTTGCCTTCCAATCCACAATGATGTCTGCGCCTTTCATCACAATCGTAAAGATGAGCGGCTTGATGAAAATCGATCTCCTCTTCTTCAATTTGATAGAAAAGTTCTTGAGCGACCTTTTCGTAAGGAACAATAATTTGGTAGAGTAAAACTTGGTCAAAATCAAGCCGATTTTCCGCAAAGAACTTCTCGACTTCTTTAGAGAATAGAGAATTAGCTAACTTGCAAGCCAGAATGCGATCGCTAATTCCTGCCTCCCAGTCATCCACAGTAATCATCTGGTCTGCCAGCCATGCTAGCGTGTCTGAGGCTTTCTCCAAACGCTTCTCATAACGCAGCCTATCCGCGTCAGCCTGAATTTCTTCTGCGGTGACTGTTAGGTTTCTTTCCTGAGCCGCTTTTTCGATGATTCTTTGATATAAAATTTTTTGATGGACATCCTTCAACTGAAGATTTTTTTTCAGGAAATTAACCACTTCATTCGGATGAATAGATGCCCCTGAAAGATCGGTCATATCATTGTTATGACTCCACTCAGTTAGACTTAATCAGTAACTAGCCTCACACCAAGGCCTGGAAAAACTCGGCTACCTAGCCCTACAAGGCTATAGGAAGCTCCTTCATTGTTGCTACTATTATTTTCAACAGAAAGGTCTTTACGTTGTTCAATAATCTCACTCTTGTCTGGAAGAGATGATAGCAAAGAGAAGTTGCTAATGTAGGTTGCGGCAACGGTTGATGAGCGGGAAGTGCTTGGGACGTTAGGGTTAGAGAAGGTTGCCACTGGCAAGGTGGTTGAGATTCCAGCAGCATTAGGGATGATTGTTGCTGGCGCATTAACTTTAGCGCTAGTGATATTAGCGCTAGTGATATTAGCGCTATTGGGATTGGCAGAGGTTGCAGGTGTAGGAACGGTGACGCTAGTGGGATTGGTAGAGGTTGCGGGTGCGGCAACAGTGACGCTCGTAATATTAGGAGAAGTTGTAGATGCGGCAGCTGTGGCGCTAGCGCTACTGGATGTTGCGCCAGGAGTAAAGACTGTCGCACTTTGGCTACTGGGAGTTCCTGTAGGAGATGTCGCTGTCGCACTACTACTACTGCCAGAACCCGCTGAAGATGAGAATGCGCTAGAGGTACTTTGACTGCTGCTGAAACCGCTATCACCAGACGAGGTTGCTGTTGCACTACTGGTAGCGGTGACACTACTAGAACCACCTCCAGAGGAAAATGAACTAATGACGCTTAAAGCGCTGGTGAAATCTTTGCCACCCGGAGGGTTAGCTTGGGAAGGTAGAGCAACAGATAAGATCAAGCTTCCAGCTAGACCAAGATACAAAACGCATTGAGATGATTTAATCATATTGTTTATATGTCCTTAGATCAACAACTTAAATAAAGTCAGCAAGGCAAACTAAGGCATAATTATCTTCAATTTTTACAGTCATAGAAGGATTGATAAACAGTCCAAGCTAGGGTAAATCTTGAACTGTTATCTGCAAAATCTAGATTAATAGCCACCGGAAGTCCATGTTGAAACAGACATATTACCCTTGCTCCCAAAAGCACTAGCTGTGGCCTTCAGGCTATTTTTTGTTCCCTTGCTACTGCTAGTCGAATAACTAAAGTAGTCCGTGTCTTTGACATCGATATAATCAATCGGGATGCTGATATCTTTCAAAAAGTCGTGCAAGGTAATCTTGCTTGAGCCACCTGTCACCCCACTTGAGTCCGAAATTCCCGAATCGAAAAAATTTAAATCATTGATTGTTAATCCACTCATGGGAGTCCTCCTGCTAACAAAAAGGCCGCTGAAAGCCTTTTTATTCACTTAAAATTGGCTTTCAGCAGTTCTCAGACTTAAATTTGCTCAATGACTAGAAGCAATAGCCATCGTTAATTAGTTACTTTGGTAAACGTTGGCTGAATTGGAAGAAATTGCTACGGCAGTTGCTGGACCGAAGAATGATTTAGCCGTCGCTTTGGAAGAAGCGTATTGACTGAGATAGCTGTAGTTGCTCTTAGATGTGCTGTAGTAGCTATAGCCAGCACCAACAACGCTGGGAGATTGTTCGGCAACTTCTAAATGGCTCAGGTCAGAAATAATCATGGGATGTCTCCTTTTCAAAATGGGTTTAGTTTTTGCAGAAATCTAGTTGAAAAGCCAATCCCGGGGATAAGTTTCCCCAAGGTTTACTACTGAAAAAGCTCAAAGTTTAGAGCAGCAGTCACCTTTCATCAATTAATTTGGTAAACGCTGGCGTCATTGGTAGAGATTGCTACCGCAGTTGCTGAACTTAAAAATGATTTAGCACTTGCCTTAGAAGAAGCGTATTGATCGACATAGCTGGAATTGCTCTTATAATTGCTATAGCTATAGCTATACCAACCACCAACAACACTGGGAGATTGCTTCGCAGCTTCCAAATGGCTCAGGTCAGAAATAATCATTCGATGTCTCCTTTCCAGATTGAGAGTTTGGTTTACTTTTTGAGTAACCGAGTTAGAAAGCCTATTGTCGATAGACTTCCAGAGAGGTTTACCCCGATAAATGCTCAATATTTAGAGCATTATTTAACAGCAACCGCAACTTTTAAAAATTTAGTTGGGTAACGGTGGCTACATTTGTAGAAATTGCTACGGCTGTTGCTGGACCAAATACTGATTTAGCCGTTGCTTTGGAAGAAGCGTATTGATTGAGATAGCTGGAATTGCTCTTATATTTGCTGTAGCTGGAGTAGCTATAGCCAGCACCAACAAGACTGGGAGATTGGTCGGCAACTTCCAAATGGCTTAGGTCAGAAATAATCATTAAATGTTTCCTTTGCAATTCAGTTTTTTTCTGAAACAACCTTGTTTGGTTGATATAAACAATATAAACAGTATGGTTAAGGTCGTGTTGCCATTTTGGCATTTTTTCTCGATGATTTAAAAAATAGTGTGAGAGCAGTTTTTTGGCAATTGTAAAAGAAAAACCTGCCCCATTCTTTAGTAAAGATGAACGCGGCAGGATTTTTACGACTGGTCAAAAAATCAACTTCAATCTTGAAGAGCAGATTTTTTTGTTATTTTAATTCCCGAAAAATTGAGTTTATTTTTTGAGTTTTTATGACTAACCAGGGATCAAAATGACCCCCGCTTCCCCGTACTTGTGGCTCAGCGATCGCTTCTAGATAACCAAGGTCTTTAATTGTGCTTAAGCACTTGTGTGACTCTAGGCTCTCTGACCCGATTGCAGCCCTTTGATTATCTGTATTTAAAGTATCTGTTTTACAGTTGGTGTGTCTGCCAACTTGGCAGTTTTCTTTGAGCAATCGGTTGTATGTTCGGTAGGGGATGTAGTGTAGGGGATTGTAACCAGCAAACCGCAATAGTAAAACGCAAGCCCAAGAATACTTTCCTTCCATGATGGCTTCAACAACTTGATTAAACTGTTCGGAATTCATGGTTTTGTCAAGTTTAGGATTAGAACAGGGAATGTGATAAGCCATAACAATTGCCCTTGGATAAATTTGGTTTTACAAACTGATGCCGCCTTTTTGCATCTGGCGGATGGGATCTAACAGAATGTCGGCAATCCGGCGTCGGCGGATGATAATCTCCGCAGAGGCAGTTTGACCGGCTTTAAATTTGATGTTTTGACGATCTGCATTGATATAGTTACGATCCAGCGCTACTTCAATTCGATAGACTTCTCCCAGTCGCTCATCGGGTTTCGCATCGGGAGAGACGGATTGTATCTTCCCGGAAACGATACCGTACTCTTGATAGGGGTAAGCGTCGAATTTGATTTTTACTGGCATTCCCGTTTTTACAAAGCCCGCTTCTTGATTGGGTAAACTGGCTACGAGAATCATGGGTGCTTTGTGGGGAGCGATTTCGGCAACAGTTTGGCTGGGTTGAACCACTTCGCCAACGTTGCGGACTTTCAGAGACGACACCACTCCATCAACGGCAGCAGTCAGAAACCGTTGTTTGAGCTTTGCTTTAGCGGCGTTCAGCAGATTTTGAGTTTCAGCAATTTGGGCTTTAAGCTGAGTCATTTCAACTTCTAATTCCTGAATTTGCTGCTGTGTTTCTATCTGAGTTTTGCGCTCTTGAGCTTGTTTTTGAGCGAGTTCTGCGTGGAGTTGCTGTGCTTGTGCGAGTGTCTGCTTTAAATCGCCTTGACTTGAAGCGATCGCGCGATCGCCATCTCGCAGAGCTTGCTGGGCCTCAAACAGTCGGTCTTTAAGAGTTGTGTCTTCTTCTAGTTGAGTTTTGGTGATGGCACTTTGGCGATCGCGCATCATTTGCTCGGCATCCAGCAAATATTTCTTGGAGATCGCCCCCTCTTTGACCAGCGGTTTTACCCTCTCGACTTCCTCTACCGCCGCCGCTACATCAGCTTTTAGTTTCTTGTGCAGTTCTGCCGTCGTCGCCGACAGGGGTTTTAGTGTTTCGAGTCTTTCTTGATTCGCCGTCTTTGCCGTTTGAAGTTGAGCGATTTGTTCGCGGGTAGCAGATCCTTTGGCATTGACTTCGGAGATCGCAGCAAAAGCTGCTTGAGTGTCTGAAGAAGCGATCGCTGTCTGGGTTTTCACTTCCAGATGCGTTTTCTCTAGAAGCGCTTGTTTCTGAATAAGTTGCATTTGATTCGTTGCCAGCATTTGCTGCAAACGCTCTACTTCACCCGCCGCAATTTGGGTATCCAGTTCCACTAACACTTGACCGGCTTTTACCGCTTGACCTTCTTTGACGGCAATGTTGGCAACCTTCCCCATTTCCACTGGGTCAATCTTGTAGACGGCTCCTTTGGGCATTAACCGTCCTTGAGCGTGACCCACTTCGTCAATTTGCCCAAAGGTAGCCCAAGCCCCAAAAGCCAGACAGAAAGCCATTCCGCCCAATATCAGCTGACGAGGAAGCGTGGAAGGTGGCTGGTCGAGCACCGTCTGTAACGAGGTAGACCATTGGTTGGTTCGAGTCTCTGGAGAAGTGGCAGACGCGAAATGAACTTGAGAATTGCTAGCTGTTTCAGTCGAGGTGGGCTGTACGCTCATTTCGATAGAGCCAGTCGCACCCCCATAAATCTCAGCAAAAGAGCGATCGCACTGACGCTGAATCTTGCCAGGATGAGTAACCGACTCGCCTTGAGTCGGAGTACGGGATAATATCCCCTGGCTATCGAATGAATTCTGGTTGCTACCTGTATAGCCTGAGCCAAAAGGCTCAACGGGTGGAGTTAAGGGTAGGTTTGAGGCCGTTGATGCAGAAATCGATCTGATTGGTTTTTGCATGGCTGTGGCCCAGAATGAGCAAGTTCAAAGTTTGAGATTGAGGATGGCTCTCGTTGCTTGGATTTAACGAGCGGTGCCATTTTTAGCCGGTTTCAGCAACATTTTGGTTTGGCTTTTCATCGTTACCAATTTTTCCACAGGAACTCCCTTTTTATCCTAATTTCTGCTGCTTGGAAAGTCTGCCAAATTGGCATATTTTTTGCCAAATTTTCTGAATTAGCTGCTAATTCACCGAGGACTGGAATTGATGATTGCAATGCTACTGAACAAATGGTCGTGGAAGAGGAATTTGGCAGAACAAGAATCTTTAACATCGTAACGGTTGTAATTTGCTCCACATTCCTGCCAACGGATGAAACCAATTTCAAGTAAAACTGTAATAATTCATACAAGTTGGCTCGGTTTAGAACATTTGGAGTTAAAGATCCAGTTGTTGCTGCGCTAGATGGTAATAAAGACCTTGAAGCGAAATCAGTTCATCATGAGTACCGCGCTCAATTAGAATGCCTCGATCTAAGACCAGGATGCAGTCAGCGTGTCGGACCGTTGAGAGTCGGTGGGCAATGATAAAAATTGTGCGATTTCGGCTAATTCGAGCTAAATTTTGCTGGAATCGCCGCTCGGAGTCAGTATCTAGAGAGCTGGTAGCTTCATCTAAAATCATAATTTGAGGATTTCCCAAAAGCGCTCGAGCGATCGCAATTCGTTGTCTCTGTCCGCCAGAGAAATTTGCACCTCGTTCTCCCACTTTTGTGTGATATCCCAACGGCATATCTTGAATAAAAGCATGAGCTTCTGCAAGTTTTGCCACTTCAACAACTTGCTCTAAAATGAAGTCATCCGAGTAGAGCGTAATGTTTTCTAAAATGGTTCCGGAAAACAAAAAACACTCCTGCGGTACCACCCCCAACTGACTCCGCAAGGAGGAGGGAGAAACATGGCGGGTATCGTGACCATCGACACAAATTCGACCGCTGGTTGGCTGATATAAACCCTGGAGCAAATTGACCAACGTACTCTTTCCAGAACCGCTGCGCCCTACAATTGCCACCGTTTGCCCAGATGTCACTTCAAAAGATAGATTCTGAAGCGTATTGCGCTCTTGATCTGGAGAGTAGCGGAAGGTAACATTCTCCAATTTCACCTCGCCGCGCAACTGAGGCAACACCAGCAAAGGTTTTTGAGGACTTTCTTCAGGTTGCGCTGAAAAGACATCATTCAGCCGTTCCACAGATACCATGACTTCTTGCAGTTCATCCCAAAGGTTCACCAGTTGCAGCACCGGATTGATGACACTGCCAATCATCATATTGAACGCCACAAACTGACCGATCGTGAGCCGATCCTGAATCACCAGCGTCGCCCCGTACCAAAGCAATGCTGTAGTACCCAAGGTATTAATTAAGCCGCCGGTAACTTGCAAGCCGTTTGCCAGTTTTTGACCCTGAAATTGAGCATTTAGGGTGCTGGTTAAGCGGTCTTCCCAACGCCAGCGCAACTGTCGTTCTGCTGCTGCCGCTTTCACCGTGGCGATGCCGGTCATCATTTCCACGAGTGAGGAATTTTGTCCCGCTTCCTCGTTAAAGATTTTCCGCGACACCCCTCTGAGAAATGGACTCGCCACTACCGTCAAAATGACAATCGGGGGAATTAGCGCCACCACTACTAAGGTGAGACGCCAGTTGTAATAAGCCATCAGCCCCAAATAGACGATTGCCATTGAGGCGTCTAACCAAGCTGTAACCGCTTGGCGAGTTAGAAACATCTGGATTTTCTGGTTTTCCTGAACGCGCGTGATAATGTCCCCGACATGGCGCGATTCAAAAAAGGCGAGGGGTAAGGTTAAGGTATGGCTGATAAAGCCGCCGATTAGGGTGAGGTCTAATCGGTTGCCAAAATAATCCAGCAGGTATTGTCGAATTCCCGTGACGCAGACGCGCCAAACGCCAAATAGTAGCAGACCAAGGCTGAAGACGTGCAGGGCGATCGCGCTTTTGTGAACAACCACCCGGTCGAGAATTATCTGGGTAAACAGGGGGGTAATCAGACCAAAAATCTGGATCAGCAGAGACGCCAGGATAATTTGTCCGATCGCGGAACGATAAGGCCAAAGCAAACCCCAAAAGCGATTGAGAGAATTTTTTTCCGTTGGGGCGGCGTGCAATGCTGGCGTCGGATCGAGCAGCAGGGCGTATCCCGTCCAACTCGCGAGAAATTCCGCCTGGGAAAGCGATCGCCTGCCGACAGCGGGATCGGCAATCAGGATGCGGTCGCCCTTGACTCGGTAAACCACCACATAGTGATCGCCCTGCCAGTGAGCAATCCAGGGGTTTTTCCCCTCGACTAGGCGATTTAAACTTGCCCGCACGGGTTGGGCGTGAAATCCAACCTTTTCTGCCGCTGCGCCTAAGTTCTTCAGAGAGGCACCGGCACGCCCCACGCCAGCGAGATTCCGTAAGGAAGTGATGCTAAACCGCTTCCCCCAGTATTGCCCTATCATTGCCAAGCAGGCGGCACCGCAGTCAGAAGAGCTTTGCTGCTCAATCAAGGGATAGCGTTGCCAAAACCATCGACCCGGACGCTTGACGGGTTTGGGAAAAGCAATCGGAGGCGATTCAGGGGGCTGGATATTTGCCTGCACCTCTGACTGAATTTGCGGCGGTCGATTGCCCTTCAAAGAAGCTGGTGGAGACAGGTTCTTTGGCTGATGCCGCAATTTTCCTTTCTCCGTAGATTCACGGTGCCCGTTTTCAAGCGATCGCTCGGCAACTGCTTCTGACTGCTCTGAGAAAGTTGCTGCGATTGGCGCAATTGCTCGTGCTGCCTCAAAGTGTTGCTCAGGCAACTGATAAACGACTAAATCGGTCTGGGCAATCCAACTGCTCGGTGTGGGATGAGGATACCCCCAACTTTGTCCGATGGCGGGGGGTAAATCTGCGTCTTGTCGGCTTTCAATTTGACCGCTGCGTAACCAAAAGCGACCCGCCTCGGAGGGTGTGGATTCAATCAAAGATGCTCCCGCTTCGATCCGCGTTTCTAGTAGGTAGGGCAACAGTTGTCGTAGCGTATGGCTGCTCAAGCGCCGCCAGTCTGTAGAGGTTTTGAAGAAAATCAGACATTGCCGCCAAATTGCCTGCTGTTGCAGGTAGTCTCGCAGATTCGGGAGTCGCTCTAACCAAGGCTGAAGGTCTGCAACTGAAATCCGAGCCACAATTCCGGCACTGGCAGCGATCGCGCTCGTCAGCTCGCAATGATTGCCAAATACCTTTTCTGCCCCAAAACTTTCTCCCGATTCCACCACCAGAGCGGGAACTTCCTTACCCTGTGCTGCGTCTAAGGCTAGTAGCCGCACCCGACCTTCACAAACTAGGTAAAAATCCCCCTCATTTTGTTCATCACGAACTGAATTTCCTGAGGCAGTGGCGGCACTATAGTTGACAAGGCGATCGCCCAGTTGAAAATCGCAAAGTTCAAATGCTTGATTCAAGTCGGAAGCAAAGCTCGTATCTGATTGGGACAGCCTCAAGAGATTGAGGATATCGGGAAGGCTAGAGTAAGCGTTTTGTATGTCCTGAAGCGGAGGATGACCCTGTACCAGCATCCGATTCATCAGTGAGCCTCTTAGCTTTCAAGGTTTGTGATTGGCTCAATATGCGTTTCCGGTAGGTATCGCAGTAGTAACCGCTAGAATCCTTAGCCAGAAAGCATCTTTTGAATAAATTTCCCGAAAACCATAAACAGCCTAAAGTTTTTAACTTTAGGTTTTGCTTAAAAAAGCATTAAAGGAAAGTTAAGGCTGTTTCGCCGTTAACAATGTATATGTCTTAGTGAATTTACTGAGGATTTGTCAACCGAGGCGCTAACGAATCTCATGGCTTCCATACAACTTTACAGAATCTTTACAAAAAAATGATGGAAGCTTTATGGAATCGTTCGATTTGTTCATCGTAACTTTACAATAAACATTCTTAACTCCGTAAATTCCGCACTGTCTTTCGCAATTGATATTTAAATTCGTTAGTGTAGCAGCAAATTCTATCAATCTGATATATTTCACAAACGGGGATGCTGCTCAATCCTTCTTGAATCAGACAAACTTAACCCCCAATCCCCCTACCAGGGAAGGGGGATAATTTCACTTTCGCCTTAGAGGATGCTGTTGGCTAATCGGGGAAAAACGATTTCATTTCACATTTTTACCGCTACACTGAATGCTTCTGTTTTCTCCAATTGAGTGGAGAGTTGGGGGATTAAATGTGTAGCATCCCCAAGGGAAATTCGGATAACAAAATATCGGGATACTGCCGTTAAAAGTGCGTTATCATGCCGTAGATTGCCCAAATTGCCATTGCTCGCAGGTAATGACTGGCGCGGAAAGTACCGGCAGCAGTAATCGCTTCCGGGGTTCGGAATTGCAACCCATTCTCATAAATTTGCTGCACCACAGCTTCCGTCATTTGGAAGGCTTCCTCTTTCATTCCCATCTGGATCATGAATGCTGCTAGCCCAAAGTTAATACCAGTCCAAACTTCCAGGGGATGAGTCGCGTCGGGGTTTGCTGGTGTACCGTCGGGTTTGACGCCATTAACGGCACCGATAAAGGTTTCAGGCTGGGAGGACGGGAGGTGCCGATTGAAATTCAAAAAACAAGAATTATAGACAGTTTTTAAGGCAGATTCGGCACGCTCAAGCGGCACGATATCGGGTAATTTTAATAAACGAGCGTAGAACTGACCGCATAGCTGATCTGCCATCACGATATCAGAGCCGCTTTCGCTATCGAGCCGGTAGTATTGACCGTTCCAGAGTTTTTCTTGATACACCTGCCGAGATTGTTTTAGCCAGGTTTGGTACTCGGTAATCGGTAATTGGTAATCAGGGGAATTTTCTTCGGAATTAAACTCAGACTTGTGTAATATTTCACCAATGGCGATCGCTGCCTCTAGTGCCGCAATCCACAAGCCGCCGCAGTAGGCGCTAACCCCCTGCAACTTCCAATCATCAAACGTTTGATCGGGCGCACCCGAATTTTCGGGAATCCCATCCCCATCGATATCAAATTGCTTGACATAAGCAAGCGTCTTCACAATCGGCACCCAACACTCGCGCAAAAATTCGATATCTGTGGAACCCGTTAGGACAAAATCTCGATAAACCTGCAACACAAAGTCGCAGGGTAAATCTTTCCACAGGTTGCAATCTTGATAGCTGGTGTAGTTCGTTTTCTCCCACGGATGCTCGTTGGGGGCACCCAAATCGTGGGGCGTCGCATCGGCGGCTTTGCGAATGGCTGAGGCTTGGTTATAGCCGATAATTCGGGGCGTCTCGTCGTGGGTGGAAATCGCCCGTGCATAAGCTTCTAGCACCGCTTTGTCCAGTTTAGGCCAGAGCATCATCAAAGCAAATGAGCCGTAAAGTCGCACATCTAAGCTTTCGTACCAGCGATAATCCAAGCACTCTAGGACGCCAAATTGCCCCACAGGGTCATCTTCCGAAGCCGCAGTCCAGAGGGTGCCGCCGTCGCAAAGTAAGTACAGCTCATTAAACAGCGCCATTTTAAACCAATTGGGCAAGTCTTGACGCTGCAAAATCGGCTGTTGCCATTCTCGGATCGCATCCTTCCACATATCATCTTGCTTGAGAGCGGTGCGAACCATCGACCAGGCATTTTTGCCGTTTCGACCAAAGAAATCGGTGTAGCGGCGGTAGTATTGAGTGCCCAGATTTGGTTGCTGGGTACTCCGTGAGAAGTCCATCACTGGAAAATCCCAGCAGACGATGAAGGGAATTTGGCGAGTTCTCCCAGGTTTTAGAGTAAACCGGACAGCGATCGCGCAACCGATTTGTTCTCCCGGTGCTGCCGGAGTTTCATCTTCTCGATCTGGCAACGAGCCATTACAAGCGAATAAATCCCAAATATCTGAGCCATCCCCGATCGGGTTCCAACGACCGTGATAGAAGACTTCTAAACTAGGATTCGTGACAGTTGCGATCGCCCACTGTCCTTCCCCCTCTCCGACTTCATCGTGTAGCCTCACCCGATCTAGCAGACACCCCACTCGGTGGAAGTCCACAATCCACTGATTTAAATTTCCGGTACTATCCCCCCAGCGCGGCTGGTACTCGTAAACCGGACTGCCATCATCCCGCACCCGCACTTCTGGAGATTGAATTGCATTCGTAAACCAACCTACGACATTCTGCCACGTCAGCATGATGCTAATCGTGATCGGCTTATCCGTAGGATTGTGGGCAGTCCAGTGAAAGATTGCTGTTGGGTAAGAGCTTTCTTGATAGTTACCCGCCCAAATGGGGGAGAATTGCTCGCACGTCAACTGAGACTGAAAAACCCCTTCATAAACAAACCAGCTGCGGGGATACAGCGCATGATAGGTTCCAGTGCTGCCTGCTGAGTTTGATTCCTCGTTTGATTGTTCATTTTTAATTTTTGATTCGCTCGGATACCATAACCACCGGGATAAAGTCCCATCCTCAGGCGGTTCTGTACAAAGCGCATAAGCTTGCGCGGGGGAGTCTTCTGGCTGCTCGAAGACGCTGAACTGACAAGCAGGCAGGCTCCGGAAGACGTGTTCTCCGCCATCCAAATGCCACAAGTTAAAGTCGCCACGCGAAGAACGACCGATGCATCCGGCTCCAAAGCCACCCAAGGGCATCCCGTGCCAAGGGCCATCGTCGAGATTACTAGGGTAGCGAACCGTGTGGGGTTTGTCCCAGCCGAGACCAATGGGACGACTCCAAGTGCAATCGGGGATTTCGGGGCGAGGGCGTTGATAGATCATGCCTTGATTTTACGGTCTTTCGTTCCTACGATTACCCAAATTTTGTCAGTTCTTCTCTAGCTTCCCGATAAATTGGGGAGTTAAGAAGTCTATATACTGCAAACAAAAAACAAAATGTATTAGCATTGCACATTACGTAGTATTACTTAATTGCGAAAAATTTTTTTGTTGATTTCTCCTGAAAAATACGTAACTTAATCTATATTTTACAGGCATCTCTTTATAACCATCTGTATGACTAAATATTAAGAAATTGCACTACAATTTTAAATTTTTAATTATTTCTTTACCTCTAAAAAAATGACAAACTTCACTAAACTTTTATAGATTCTTTATCATTTCCGATGCTTATTTTTATGTCTAAAGGGGGATGATAAAAAATATTCAATTTGATCGCCAGAGTATTACATGGAAGTTATCTCTCAGAAAACTGATTCATCAGCGAATCCACAGCCAGAGTTAGTTCAAAAAAAAGCTGACGAACTTCTCAAACGATACGCAACCGGACAAAGAACCTTTAGTAAGGTAACAATGCAGGCAGGCAAGCTATGTATTTCTACATTTAACTTGATGGGAGCCAATTTAAGAACTGCTTGTCTAAGCGGAATTGTCCTAGTTGGCGCTAACCTAAGTCAAGCTGATTTGGCTGCAATCGACTTAAGACGCTCGGATCTCAGTAAAGCCAATTTAACTGGCGCGAACTTATGGAAAGCAGACCTCAGTGGGACGAACCTTAGTTATGCAAATTTAAGTGAAGCTTTTTTAGGAGGAGCTAACTTGAATGGAGTGAATCTATATGGAGCTAATTTGAGTCGATCCAATCTCAGAGGAGCCGATTTGTTGGAAGTTGACTTGAGCGGAGCCATTCTGACTCAGGCAATTATGCCCGATGGCAGTATCCATGAGTGAAAAGGATTGGGAACATCTTAAGGGATGCCCAGAACCAAAGCAGAATATCGCCCAACGCGAAGAGGGCGCGGCGTTTGTCTAGAGGTATCCCTTGGCTGAATCAACGCGCGATCGCGTTCCATCTACTCTCCATGTATATGTAAAATATCTTAGGTCTACCTACTTTGCTTTCCAATAGCTGTGCGTTGACCGTTGTTGATTAATTAGAGTGTATTTGTAAAATGGGTCTTAAAATCGTCGAGAATTTTGACAGTAGTTTTGCGCTTGCGCCAGAAGCGAAAGAAGCTCTGTTCAGTTTATTAACAGGTGAAGCTTTTCTCACCCAAATTACCGAACAGACAAACTGGGAAGCAGTTGAGTTTACAGAATTACTTTTTCAACCTGTTCCTTACAGCACTGCAACTCCCAAAGGAATGCCAGCAGAATTTGAAACATATAAAGAATCTGACGATCATATTATCATCAACGTGCCGCCGAACTTTATGTTCAAAGCAAAAATATTTAAACCGTCTCGTCTTTGTGCCATTTATAGAAAGGCGCAGTTAAATTAAGATAGGCTAGGTGGTTGAAACCGCAGCTATACACACAAAACCTGGCTTCTCTGGTTTAAAATTTATGATTTTTCGTTAGTCCGCTTGGCGCGGACTTATTTTGTTTAGCCGCGATTTCCAATTTCCAGGGCTAGTAAGTTGACAATGAGCGCTTCTCCATAAGTCGTCAAAGCGAGATACCCGACTTCTTCAAGAAGTCGGGTATCTGAATTTTTAGCATCTTACAAGGCAATTGTTTCGAGCTTGTGCAGCGTTTATTTAAAAGGACTCCAAAAATAAAAAATAGAATTTTTAAAATAGCTAAAAATAATCCAGAAGGTAAATAGACAAAAATATTTATCTATCATAAGGTCATAAAGTGAAAACAGTTTTATCAAGTTAGTCTGAGGACTCAGCTAACAGTCCTATGTTAAAAGTGTTAAAAGTCACGCGCTCTCAACTGCAACGTTATGGTATCGCGGCTTTGTCAGTCACCTTAACGCTGCTGCTGCTTCTGCTATTGCCGCCGACTAAAACATCCATTTCACCGTTGTTTTTTGCCGCCGTGACGTTCAGTGCCTGGTATGGCGGACTGGGGCCAGGGATAGTGGCTACGATAGTGGCTGTTTTAGCTAACAACTATTTCTTCGTACCTCCGATCTATCAGCTAGCAATCAGCCGTGAGACGGACGTTCTCCAGCTAGTCATATTTAGCTTAGTCGCACTGCTGATTAGTTCGTTAAATGCAGAATTACTGGCTGCGAAGCAACGAAGTGAGGCAAGCTTATCAAAACTAGAAGTAAGCTACCGTCGCCTGATTGATACAGCTCACGAAGGCATCTGGTTGATTACCCCAAACTTGCGGACAGATTACGCGAATCAGCGGTTAGCTGAGATGTTGGGTTACAGCGTCCAAGAGATGGGCGATCGCTTTGTTTTTGACTTCATCAATCGAGAGGAACGCATCGAGGCAGAGGAACACATTGAGCGAAGTAAACAGGGAATTCGAGAGCAATTTGACTTTCGGCTTCGCCGTAAAAATGGCGAAGACCTTTGGGCAATCCTCTCCACAAACCCGATTCTCAATCGGCAAGGTGAGTTTATCGGGGTGCTGACAATGCTGACCGACATCACCAAGCGCAAACAAACCGAGAAGGCACTCCAAGAGAGCGAGAGGCGCTTCCGACGCCTGGTTGAGGCGAATATTTTTGGTGTCACCTTCGCCAACTTTACCGGAAAAATCAACTACGCCAACGACGCTTTCCTGAAATTAGTCGGATATGAGCGGGAGGATTTGGTTTCGGGTCGGCTTTCCTGGGAACAGATAACACCGCCGGAATATCTGCATTTGGATGCACAGGCAGCCGAAGAACTCAAGAAAAATGGTGTTTGTACCCCATTTGAAAAAGAATATATCCGTAAAGACGGGAGCCGGGTTCCCATTCTTATTGGTGGTGCCCTGTTACAGGAACCTTACGACCAGCAACAAGAAGGGATGGCCTTCTTGATAGACATAAGCGATCGCAAGCGAGCGGAGGAAGCGCTTCAACTGCGATCGCAAGCACTCCAGAATCAGCAGCAATGGTTAGAAGACGTGCTGAATCTGATGCCATCTCCTTTGCTGTTTGTTGAGCCAGGAACGGGTCGAGTCCTGTTTTCCAACCGAGCCGCTGACGAGTTGGCAGGAGGCGAATTTCCCAAAGATAAACCAGCCGAAGAGTACCACACCGTTTACTATTGCACGGATACGACGGGAGCGCAGATTCCCAACGAGCAAATGCCAGGAGTACGAGTAGCACGCGGCGAACGGCTCAACGGGTTTGAGATGAACTGGCACACGCCAGGAGGAATCCGTTCCCTGATTGTCTTTGCGGATACCCTGCCACCGATGCACGGTCATTCCTCGGTCTGTGTCGTGATGTTCCAAGACATTAGCAAACGCAAGCAAGCAGAAGCAGCTCTGCGCCAGAGTCAGGAGCGGTATTCTACCTTAGCGAGAGTTTCACGGGTGGGAATCTTTCATACAGACAGTCGGGGGAAGTGTTTGTATACCAACGAACGCTGGTGCGAACTGACCGGAATCACTCCAGAAGCCGCATTGGGAGAAGGTTGGGAAACTGCCCTTCATCCGGAGGATCGCCAACGCATCTTTGAATGGTATCAAGCCGCGCAGGGAAATCGGCTGTTCCAATCAGAGTATCGATATCAGCATTCTGATGGTTCGGTGACTTGGGTATTAGGTCAAGCGGCTCCTGAAATTGGAGAAAACGGTGAGACAATCGGCTATGTTGGCACCGTTACTGATATTAGCGATCGCAAACAAATAGAAATCGCACTGCAAGAAAGCGAAATGCGACTGCGGCGCATCGTTGACTCAAATATCATTGGCATCTTTTTCGGCGATCTGAGCGGCAAAATTACCGAAGCCAACGATGCCTTTCTGCAAATCGTCGGCTATACGCGGGAGGATTTACAAGCTGGTGAAATTGCTTGGAATCTGATGACTCCACCAGAATACATCGAGCGGACTCAGCAGGCGGTTAAGGAACTCAGAGAACAGGGGGTTTGCGTTCCCTTTGAAAAAGAATTGATCCGTAAAGATGGCAGCCGCGTCTTTGTACTGGTGGGGACTGCTTTGTTTGAGGGATCTCTACAAGAGCAGGGTGTCTGCTACGTCCTCGATCTGAGTGAACGCAAGCGAGCCGAAGAAGAACGCGATCGCCTCTTCAAGCTGGAACAGATCGCACGCGCCCAAGCGGAGTCAGCCAACCGGATGAAAGATGAATTTCTGGCTGTCCTCTCCCATGAGGTGAGAACGCCTCTCAATCCGATCTTGGGTTGGGCAAAACTCCTCCGCAGCCGCAAGTTTGATGAAAAAACCACCGCCCGCGCCCTAGAAACGATTGAGCGCAATGCCGAATTACAGTCACGGCTGATCGAGGATTTGCTAGATATTTCGCGGATTCTGCAAGGCAAACTGAGTTTAAATATTGCTCCGGTTAACTTGGTGGCAACGATTGAGGAAGCGATGGAAACGGTGCGTCTAGCGGCTGAAGCGAAGTCGATTCAAATTCACTCAGCGATCGCTCCCAATCTTGGTAAGGTATTGGGGGATGCCAATCGCTTACAGCAAGTCGTCTGGAATCTGCTCTCGAACGCTGTTAAATTTACACCGATAGGAGGACAGGTAGATATCCAACTTTCACAAGTCCCCAGTCCAGAGAATTCGGAATTCATTCAATCAAAATTCAATCAAAATTCCTATGCCCAAATCCAAGTAAGAGACATGGGGAGGGGAATTCACCCAGACTTTTTGCCCTTCGTCTTTGATTCCTTTCGTCAAGCTGATAGCCAAACGACACGGGTATCCGGGGGATTGGGGTTAGGACTGGCAATTGTCCACCACCTCGTAGAACTTCACGGCGGTACTGTTACGGCTGCAAGTCCGGGAGAAGGGCAAGGGGCAACCTTCACTGTGACGCTACCCCTAATGACAACTGCGCCTCAGACGAGTCAGGACAATCCGTTACTTGATAATTCTCCAAATTTGGAAGGGGTAAAGCTACTGGTTGTAGATGATGAGGTGGATACGCGGGAGTTAATCGTCTTCATTCTCGAAGAGTGTGGCGCACAGGTACGCGCTGTGGCATCGGCGGCTGAGGCGCTGGAGGCGCTAGCTCAGATGAAGCCGGATTTGCTGTTGAGCGATATTGGAATGCCTGAAATGGATGGCTATATGCTGATTCGTCAAATTAGAGCCAAGAGTGCAGAGCAGGGGGGAGAGATTCCAGCGATCGCCCTAACCGCTTATGCTGGCGAAACTGACAATCAGCAAATACTAAAAGCAGGCTTCCAGAGACACCTCACCAAGCCAATTGAGCCAGACGAGTTAGCGGTAGCGATCGCTAGCCTGATGAGCAGCATCAGTTCCTGAAGCTACCCTTCCCCGAAGAATTGATGTTAGCTCAGTTGCACTAATTTAGTGCCGCATTTAGAACAGAACTTTGAGTTCGCTGGGTTCTGATTTCCACAGTTAGTACAGAAAACGTGAGTGCGAGTCTCTTGAGCCGGAGAATGATTTGAAGCAACCCCAATTGGCTGAGTTGTAACAGGAGAATCAACAGGTTGACTACCCGGTGAATAAAGCTTAAAAGCTTCAATCATCTCCTGAATCACTCTTGCTTCGCGCTTGTAATTTAAGCTATCAGTTGCGCCTTCTTTTTCTAGTTCGACGGCACGCCGATCCAGATATACTTTCAGTTGGTGATACAGAGCTTGTTTTTTCTGCACCGTGTCAGCTTGGGTTAATTTTGCCGTTACCTGACGCTGAATTTCTTCTTTATCCGGGCGACACGCCAATACTTGCAGCACTTGCACCGCTTCTTCCCAACTGGAGGCGATATCGACATTTTCCAAACCAATTACGGTTTGTCGGGTGTAGCGAATTACCTTTTCTTTGGTTAGGCGATTTTCTTCTATTCGCAGCACTTGTAACGCCCTTGCTTGCACCACAAGGCGGAAAATATCTGGATTTTCTGGAAAAATATCCCAGAAAGGCGGTTCTTTTTGAATGTGAACGGGAATCGGTGGTTCTTTGCTTTCGCCTTTAAGTTGCGCTCGTTTTGCCTGAATCGATTGTCCTTTCCAATCTTGATAAGATTGCTGCAACTCCGGCATTCCCTCAATGCAACGCAGAGAGAAACCACCAATTTCTTGTACAAAAACAATCCGGTGACGTTCAGCTTCTCCCAACGGTGTAATGCCTTCGTTGCTGCCAACTCTCTCCCGCAGAATCGGGATAAGCTTAATTGCCGCTGGATCGCTGCTGTTGCGTCCGCCAACCAGGGCGACTTTGGCATTGAGTGCGGGGGTAAAGCCTGCGTCTTGACGCTTGAGAACGGCGTCAGAGAGTAAAATCAGCGGCTTCGATTTGCTGTAAGCAGTGCCGATGCGGTTGCGGATTTCGGCTTCGTCGTTGTTGAAGACTTTGAATAAGCGATCGCCAGCTGCCAATTCCCGCTTCAATCGGCTACTTTCCGGCGCACTGATCACGACTAATTTAGCGCGATCGCCAATAATTTCTTTAAAATCATTCTCCTGCACATCCGCTAAATTCGGCACATCAAATAGTCGCATCAACTCACCCGCCGCACGGTTACGCTTCCACAGCGGACTTGCTTCTGCGAGAACCTGTACTGACAAATTGCTACAAATCCCATCAATTCCCAACTCGTAGCGACTCTTAGAACCTTCGCTAGCACCCGCTTGTTGCTCAATTAAATCTCGATATAATTCATTGAGTTCTTCGCGGTTATACAGCTTAATCCCATTCACAATCAAAGCATCAGCACTATCCGCTTGTCGATCCGCTTTTTGTTGAAAATTATCGCGGGTTTGCTTCAATTTTTGATTTAAGCGTGCCAAACGGCGGTTTAATTCATCCAGATGTTCTAGCATTCTGGTAATGACTTCTAAACCTAAATATCTTGCTTGAGTTTGAATGGTTGCTACCAAGCTACCTTCTAACCCGGTTAGCGCTAACTCGCAGGATTTTTCCATATCTGCGTGCTTGGTAAGGGCAAACTTATTCTTAAACTCAGTAATATCTTGCAGCGCCTTTTCGTAATCTCTCTGTCGTTCGGTTTCCTTGGGTTGCCAAACTTTTTCTGATTCCCGGCGAAACTTTTCGGCGGCATTTTCAAAAATTTGACGCACCGCCGTCACGAAAGCATCAGCAAATTTTGGCCCTCTCGTGCGATCCTCAATAATCCGATAAAACTCTTCGTCTAACGCTTTTCGTCCTTGTTGTACGATGCGGTTGCGGTTATCGTACATCTTTTGCAAGAAGTCACCGTGCAATCGCTCGTCCGGACTTAATTTCCGCAAATGATTGGCTTTATATTCTTCAACTTTTGGCTGGAGATAGTCTAAAAACTGGAGAATTTTGCCCTTTTCGGCACCAACAATGTTTACGCCTTGCTGGGTACATTGCAACTTATTATCCGTAGCAATTTCATTGCGGATAGAGTTTACCCAAGCGGAGATTTCGGTTATATATGACCTGTCACCAGCCGCAGCTAAATCTGCAATCAGTTCCCCTTCTGTGAGGCGCATCCGTTTCAGGTCACTTTGCACCATCTCTAATACATTCGGTGGCAACTGTACCGATTCATTCAGCCACCAGCGAATAAAATCAGCGGCAAGCCGATCTGATAAAGAAGTGCGAATTTGAGCTATCGGAATTTCTACCGTAGATAACCCAAAACTCATAAAGTTCTTAGGATAACCGCGTCCACCAGGATCTGCTTGCGCCCAAGCTCCTTTAATATTATCTCGAATCGAACGTTTATAAGGCGCAAAATCAGAAGTTAAATCAAGGAAGATATTTTGGGAAATCATCTCCCGAATTTGGTCGAGAGTAAATTCACTCTCCCCATTTTTTGTTCCAACCAAATAAGTAAAATCAAAAGGCGCAGATTTACTGCGAATTTCATCCACTAAACCACTGCTAAATTGGGCAATATATTCTGTTCTATAATCAGAAAAATAGCTCAATTCCATCAAAGCAGCGTAACCGTTAGCGAGAACGCGATCGCCTACATTAATACTGGCGAAAGCTGTAGGCATCGGCACAATTGCCGTTACCATTGGACTCGCTTGTCCCCGCAACCAATGGCGGACGCAATAGCCGATATCAATCAGCATTCCGCTACCAGTCCCGCCAGAGAGAGAACCCGTCACAAAGACATTTAAACTTGTTGTATCTACCTTAATGCCATAGCGATCGCGCATAAAGGTTTCGTGTCCTTTGACGGCATCAGCAGCTTCATTAAACCGTCTTTGAAGTTTGTGATAATTACAATAAAAAGCAAATCGCCCATAACTGCGAATTTGTCCTGCACCAACTTCAATTGCCCCAATATTTCGCTCTAATTCGGTAGGAAACCAACTCTCTATCCAGGGATAGTTTCCCATATCCGACATAATTTTTTTGACTTCACTACCAGCAACACTTGCCCAATATTTTTCGTTGTCTTTGAAGGGAGAACCAGCGGCGGCAGGATTATTGACTTTGTACTCTCTATCTGTATCAATAATTAAAAAGCTGATTAGGGGGAAATTTTGCAAACTGCCATAAGTTTCTTCTACTAAGCGGCGTACTCGTGACAACACTTCATGCCCGGTGCCTCCGATACCCACTAATACAGTGGGAACCATGCTTTTCTCTTCTACTGCCATAAGATTTTCTCCTAGTAGCTATATTTTAGAATTTTTAACGCAAAGGAGCGCAAAGGTAAGCGCAGAGGTACGCAAAGAAAAGATTTTATTTGCGTACCTCTGGGTTTTAAAAATCTCACCTAACATTTAACAACGATATCCAATAAACTAAATAGCTGCCAAACAATTAAAGGTGTCAAAACACTCCAAAATAGAGCATTACTTAAGGATAATTGACCAGAAAGTGACCGATTAAAACCAATTAAACCTTGAAATAACCACCGATCCAGGGGTAAAATTAGCGTCCACATTAAAGCAATCCATGTCGCCCCTAGCCCCAGAATAAGCCATTTAAGGTTACTGTTGAAACGGGTAAAAAATGTGTCGGTGAAGAGCATTTCTAGATTATTCTGTTCGCCAGACAGATAAATACCGCCAGTAGCTAAAGCTGCGGCTTGCAATTCTGGAGAGCCTTCCCCTATCACAACTGTATTAATTCTAACTTTACGATTCCTGGCATCGGTGATGATGGCTGGTGACACGTTAGCACCGCCATCGGTAACTAACAGTAATTCTCGACAGCGCTTTTGCCCAATAGTGCCGAGTGCTTCCGTACCTTTTTGAATTGCTAAGTTAATATCTGTCGTATTGTTCGCGACCAGTTGAGGGAGATCGGGATTTGCCAAAGCTTGAGTTAATTCGGCGTCCACTTGTTGACTGTCTGTTTTAAAATCACCCGTAAGCGATCGCACGACTCCCCCAAATCCCAAAACCTGTATCTGGTTTTTGTTTCTCAACTGCTGGGCGTTTTGTTGCAAATACGACCGCACCGCTGCGACTTCCTGATACATAACTGTACCTGGGGCGTTAAATTCCGTACTGTAAGTGCTGCTGCTGAGGTCGAGAGCGATCGCAACTGCTACTGGCGGTCTACCTAATCCTAACAGCCAGATGAGTGCCGTCACGACTATACACGCTCCCAGCAACATCAACGGAATCTGGAATAACGGATACAACCACAAACCGCGACGAGAACGACTCACTTAGAGAACCCTGTTGTAAATTGGTCATGAGTCATGAGTCATCAACAACAACGACTCATGACAAGCAAAGACAAACTATAAACTACAGCCCTTTCACTACCGACTCCGGACTGCAATCAACCCAAAAACTCCTCTCTCTCCTCTCTTCCCTCTGCGTCCTCTGCGTCCTTGGCGGTTCGTTCTCTTCTAAATCGGGTTAAATTCATACTTAGATCCCGGCGGACCATTAGAACCAGGCGCGGCTTGCACAAGCGGAACTTCATTGAGAACATTAAAATCCGTAGCAGTACCGCTAATGGGCACTCCCTGGTTCAGAAGTTGAGATACCCCCGAACGAGAGGGATTTTGGCTAAAAGCAGACGTTAAAGCTTTCGTCGCATCATAAGCGGTAGCGGTGCGCCAGCTGACACGTCCTTTCCAAATCGTGGCAGCTTGGTTGGCGAAAGGATCGTTCGGTTGAGAACTCCAGGGAACTGCCAGCACAATGCCTTTAATCGCGTCGCCGCCAGAGGTGAGGATAGTCGGGTTATAGAGTTCATCTCCGCCAATTAACTGTAACCCTTGCGTCCCCGTGGGATTGGCTTTGGCAATCGCAACGGCTCGATCTACTTTATTCTTACTGAGTGCCAAGAAACCAATTTTCGCCCCCGCCCCAGTTGCATTCTGAATCTCAGTAGCAGCATTGAAATTGGCACCCGTAACATCTACTTCTTTCACAACTTTGCCGTTTACTTTAGATAAGGCGGTGGTAAACTGCTGCTTCAATTGCTGAGAGTAAGGACTATCGGCGTTGTAAAAAACCACCACAGACGGCGCGGAGGACTTTGCCGCGGTATATTTTGCTAAGGTGGTGCCGACGGTTTGCAGATAAGTACCCAGCAACTCGTTGGCTTTTTTGGCGAGGGGGATGGTTTGCAAGGTAGACTGACCGCCAGAACCGGGAGTAATGCTAGTGCTGATGGGAGAAAGGACGGTTAATCCAGCTTGTTCGTACATGGCGATCGCTTGCTGAGAGCCATTATCTACCCCGTGTCCCAAAACGCCTAAAATATTCGGTGACTTGGTAAGGTCTTGCGCCAAGGAAACCGCTTTTACCGGGTCAACATCGTTGACAATCACGACTTCTAATAAGCGTCCGGGTGTCGCCGGAGACTGGTTAAACTCGTCTTGCGCTTGTCCCACACCCCGCAGAACTTCCTTCGCTGTGTCCGGACTGGGGGTGATGGGAACCACGACTGCCATTGTCAGGGGATTCCCGGCTTTTTTGGCTTTGGCGTTATTCAGGTAAATTTTGCTTTCGGGATCGTTGGGGTTGACGCTAACCGCTTGTTGATATTGCGCGATCGCTTCCTCCCAATTTTTCTGGGCAAACGCGACTGCGGCGGCTGTTTTTTGGGAATTTGTTGCATCCTTTAATAGGATTTTCTCGCCTTGACTGATCAACTCGGAATTATCAGCGGTATCGCTTGCGATCGCTTGCGGATCGGCAGTTGCCGTGGGTGCATTGTCACTAGCAGTGGGAGATTGAGTCTCAGGAGACGCAACGATTGCCGGTTGTTTATTCCCCTGTGTCAGTTTATACAAGCCAAATCCCCCCGCCAGTGCCGCCAGAATCCCCAGCAGAATCAGGATTGGCAGCAGAAGTGAAGGCTTAGAACCGGGCGGCTTAGAGATGACCGTTTTCTGGCTTTTCTGAGGATTCATTGCCGCTCTAGGCAAGCCGCAAACAATACAGTCTGGCCCGTGATTTTCCTGGGGTGGATGGGCTTCATTGCTTGGGTACTGTTGATTGTTGTTTTTCGGTACACCATCACAGATCCATTTGCCTTGCGTATTCAATTCTGCCAATCTCCCTGGTAGCCATACTTACTATTTATTCTAATAATTCCAATCTTCTGCCGGAAAGAGCGACTGTGTCATCGCCATTGCCATCAGGATTCATTCAGATTAAAAAAATTGATTATTATAGCTTAATCATTTAATTCTTGTTAGCGCGGCAACGTTCGCTGCTCCAGACGCTTTAAGATAGTGAAGGTGCATTATCCTTCACTAAGCTTGTGAAGCGTGAGCGCAGAAGTGTAGAGATAAGGTTAATTATTTTCTAGCGCTTTTTTGGCAGTAAGATGACACCTAAAGGAAGAACCTCTGAGTTTAAGCCTAAATCTAAATCTAGGGATAAATTCAAGAGCAATATTTTTTCTGGAATTTGTTCGAGCCACCTCTGTGAGATTATCAAAAAGTCAAATAAATAACTCAAAAAATACCGATGACTTCTGAAAGCGATATTCCATCTCTTGCCAGCCTAGAATATATCCCTTACCTCGACGAAACCGGACATTTACCAGAGAAATTTCAGGGAAAAATTGGCGTATACGCAATATTCGATCGAGAGAAAGTGCTGCAACTGATCAACTATTCCCGCGATATCAATCTCAGTCTCAAGCAACATTTGGTACGTCAACACGAACGCTGCTATTGGCTAAAAGCACACACGAACGATCGCCCGAACCGTACCCTGCTAGAGAGCATTCGGAATGCCTGGATTGAAGAAAATGGTGCCGTCCCTCCTGGTAATGGTTCCGAACAAGCTGCATGGAACGATCCGATTGATGCAAAACGAGCCATGACCGCTGAGGAACAAACTAAATTGACAAGTCCAGCGATGGATGAAGTCGGGCAAGGGAAGCTGTTAAAAAATGTAGCAAGGCGCGTTGAAGAAGAAATTTTTCAGCAGCTCAAATCTCGTGGGGTTCAAGAAGAACTCCGCTTTAATCCAAAATTAAAAGAAAGTGGCTTACTAGACCTAAAGTAAGGACGCCATAACCGCAAGTCTTCTACAATCCTTGCACCAAGCAACCCCGACCGCCCTAACATCCCATGAATCCACACCTGTTGAACAATCGCTATCGCATTATCCAGACGCTGGGAAGTGGTGGATTTGGTAACACCTTTCTGGCAGAAGATACTCATATGCCGTCACGGCGTCGCTGCGTAATTAAACAGCTCAAGCCAATGGCAAACAATCCCCAGATGTTCCAGATGGCGCAAGATCGATTCCAACGGGAAGCGGCTATTTTAGAGGCGATGGGTGAAGGTAGCGATCAAATTCCCAAGTTGTACGCCTACTTTTCGGAAGCTGGGCAGTTTCACCTGGTGCAGGAATTAATTGAAGGGCAAACCCTGACCAAAAAGGTGCAAACTCAGGGGTTAGTGCCTGAAAGTCAAGTTAAGGAGATACTTGTCAGTCTGCTGCCCGTCTTGGATTATATCCACAGCAAGGGCATCATTCACCGGGATATCAAACCGGACAATATTATTATCCGGCAACGGGATGGGAAGCCGGTATTGATTGATTTTGGTGCCGTTAAGGAAAGTATGGGTGCGGCGGTGCATCCAGGGAATGCTCCCGCCTCGATTGTAATTGGCACGCCGGGATTTATGCCGCCGGAACAGGGAGTCGGGCAACCCGTCTTCGCCAGCGACATATATAGTTTGGCGCTGACGGCGATTTATCTACTCACGGGGAAACTACCGCAAGATTTACCAACCGATCCGCGAACGGGGGAGATTTTGTGGCATCAGTCCGCAGCGAATGTTAGTCCGGGTTTTGTTGCTGTCTTGGATAAGGCGATTCAGTCGCATCCGCGCGATCGCTATTCCACTTCCAGAGAAATGCTCGATGCTTTACAATCGGGTGCAACTCCAACGGTGGCTTCTGCTGGGGGTGCTGGAGTGTCTAATATGGCAACCGTTGCAGTGTCTCCGGGTGGTGGCAGGAACGTTTCGCCTGCGCCTGTCAATTCGCCGCATACCCCTCAAAACCCTGCGCCTGTAGTTGGTCAAGGACGGCGATGGAATCCTCTGCTAATCGGCATTGTGGGTGCAATTGTTTTGGTGGGCGCTATTGTCGGTCTTTCTCGACTGTTTAATTCTCGCCAACCCTCTCCCGTCACGTCATCTTCCCCATCAACATCACAACCAACCACCAGAGAAACAGAACGAACCCCAGAAAGAAATCGTCCCCTGGAGACATCGCCTGAACCATCACCTGAAAATTCTCCCACAAGACAGGACGAGGCGACGCCGCCAGTTATTGCTGAATCTCCTAGTCCAAGATCGGAACGTTCACCCGAACCAGAACGGGCGCGTACTACAGAACCCGTGCCCGTTCAATCTGCAACACCAGAACCAGCGCGATCGCCCGAACCCGCACGAACTCCAGAACCTGCACCCATACCCGAAAACAATAACCCAAATCCAAATCGTCCAGTTTCGAGCGTTCCTACATTTCCCGTCGGTACATCAAGAAGCACTATACAAGCATCCCTCGGCACTCCAAACATAGATGTGAGTGGCGCTTGGAGAACCCGCGCTGTCGTCTATAACTTAGTGCCAAATCAGATCGATCTTGGCTACTTATTCGATCGAAATTCCGGTCGTCTTCGCCAAACTGAAGCCTCCTTTTACCCAACAGTAGATCCTCAAGTCATGGAGACTACTTTGGATGGATTATTAAAAGGTGGAGCCGATAATTACATTAAAGATGGACTCCAAAAAGTGCAACAGCGTCGCTTGAGTTCTTACCGTTTTACTCAAGGCTCTTTAAAAGGCATGATTGTCCGGCAAGATTGTGATGTTATTTACATCAGTATTTGGGAAGCAGATATGCACGATTACAATGTGTCTGCTGCTAGGAAATGTTAGTATTTTTATCGTCCGCTTTGGGACAATGCTAATAGTTGTAGTTTACAAACATTTGTTAGGTTTTGTCCCTCAGCCTCACCTACATGGGCTTCTAAATCGTGCTTTTCAGTCTACTATCTTAGTGAACTTTGGCTTAAAGTGTGCGGCTTCAATCGCTGGCGGATGAACGGGTTAGAAACTAAAATATATCCTTCCGCTTCTGTACCCAAAAAGTAACTGTTAAATAAACTGCCGCGTGCAGCAACAAAATACCCCAATTTAACCCTAAATTCTGCCACGTTGGATCGTAAATTGGCGTTTTATCAAACGGCATCGGCGCAAGCGTACCATTCGGTAAAAATATCGGATCGGGAACCATTGCATTGACATTGACCAAAGAACCGTAACCACCAATCGACCACCGACTTAACATCAACCAGGAAATTTTACTGGCAATTCCTTCCATCTTAAATAAAACCCCGGAAAAGATAATTTGAGGTAGCAAAAGTAAAGGTAAAGCACTATTCGCTTGACTGCCATTTTTGGCAAGAGATGAAACCAGTAAGCCTAAACTCATGCTAGTAACAAGCGTCAAAAAGGTATTTAATGCGAATCCTAAAGACCAAGGTATCAATTCAGGTTGCGGAGATTTGAAACCAATCAGAATTACTGCTGAAATCAGCAAGGTTTGCAATAAGGCTAGCGCGGAAAGAACAAATGTTTTTGAAGCAAGATAAGGGATTAACCCTAAATTGACCAATCTTTCTCGCAAGTAAATCGCAGATTCTTTGACGATTTCTTGCAAAGAACTGGAAAGTCCAACCCAAATCGCAGCGCAGGTAAATACAAATAATACTCGCAGCGCTAAAGGTGCAAGCGCAGGATCGGATTCACTGCTAAGAATGAGAGGATTTTTCCCTCCAATTGCGAGGGGAATTAAGGCGATACCGATGGGAGAAGTTAGAAGAGATAAGGCGAGATAGATGAGATCGCGTCCGATCATCTTCAAGTAGCGCCCACTCAGCAAAGCTAATTGCTTCCAAGGCGAGATACTGGCTTTCTGGGGAGGTGAACCGGCGTTTTGTGGCGTATGACTGCCAGCACCGAGGGAATTCGCAATGTAATGTTGATAATCGGGCGATTGACGAAACTGATTCGCGTATTGTTGGACAATGGCTTCCGTTTCTTCTTCTTTCTCCTTATCCAGTTGCGTGTAAATATCGGCAAAGTTATCCGTTGTCACCCCAAAAAATTTCAGCGCGTCCTCCGGGATGCCATAGTAACAAAGTCGTCCGCCGCGACCGAGAAAAGCAACGCGATCGCACATTTTGATATTTGCCGTCGCATGAGTGACTAAAATAATCGTCCGTCCTCGATCCGCTAATTTCCGCAACATCTGCATCATCTTCTTATCCAAACCGGGATCGAGTCCCGACGTCGGTTCGTCCAAGAAAAACAGTTTTGGATCGGCTAAAAGTTCTACCCCAATGCTGACTCGCTTGCGCTGACCGCCGCTGAGATGTTTGATTAAGGCATCCTGGCGATCGGACATTTCAATATCAGTTAGAGTTTTTTGTACCACTTCCAGATCCGTATCCGGTGGAAGTCGCAGCGCCGCCGCATAAGTCAGCACCTCTACCACCGTCAAATCTCGGTGCAAAATATCATCTTGGGGCACATAACCAATTTGCGTGCGGTACATATTAAAGTTTTTCTGCAAATTGTCGCCATTGAGATACACCGCACCTTTAGCCGTCTTCTCAATCCCCAATAAAGTCTTCAGCAACGTGGATTTACCCGTTCCGCTTCCCCCCACCAAAGCCACAAATTGCCCTGGTTCAATTGCCAGGGAAACGCCATCCAGACGCCCTTTGATGACCAGATTCTCAGCATCCAGACGAATTTGATTGCCCTGATCGAGTACCACCAGATTGTCGCCGCGTAGCACCAGGGTAAATGACCCAATGCGAATGGTTGTCCCCTGTGACAGGACAGCAGAACCCGTGACTCGTTGCCCGTTTATAAAAACGCCGTTGGTACTGCGATCTTGCAGGATGTAGCGCCCCTGAGAGTCCGTATCAATCGTGGCGTGACGCCGAGAAACGATGGGCGAATCTAACTGCATCGTGGCATTGGCGTCGCGTCCGATTTCCACCGACCGATTTTTCAGCGAGACGGGACGCGGTGGCGTCAGCATTTTGGCGCTGGAGGGATTGAAATACCTCAGCTGAATTAAATTCTGGGGATTTTGACCAATTTGAATTTCAATGCCATTTTCCAGGCGATAGCCTTCTGTGGGCGTAATCAATCGGTGATCTACAAACAACTTATTGGTACTGGGTTTGCGTCCATCGCCGTCATAAATGTAATAGTCATCCCCATCTCTATGTAAGACGGCTTGGCAAGCGGAGATGACGCGCCAATCATCTGGAACAATTAGATCGGCGAAAGCGCGATCGCGTCCCAGTATGTGTCGGTCTGCTGTCAGTTCCAAGGGTGGTAAAATCTGCCCCTGATTATTTAGCACCAAATAGGGATTGGTGCTGATAACAGTCCGCTGCCCTGGCTGGGTGGTCATTGCATTCTCTAAAAGTGGGTAACTTTTTTTAGGAAAATGAAACCTTTCCGAGGTTTCTCCTTCTTTATCCTTCTTTAACTATTGGTAAATTTTGCTGAAACTGCTAGAAATGTCCTGAATACCTGATGTTATCTTCTAAAGAAAACCTTACGCGGTGAAGGCCAATGATGCCAACGCTGTTGGACAATCGCTATCGCATAATTCAGACGCTGGGCGCTGGTGGGTTTGGCGAAACCTTTCTGGCAGAAGATATCCATATGCCTTCGGGTCGCCGGTGCGCGATCAAGCGACTCAAGCCGGTGACGAATAATCCCCAGTACCAGCTAATTAAAGATCGATTCCAACGCGAAGCCGCCATCTTAGAAGAGTTGGGCGAAGGCAATTACCAGATTCCCCGGCTGTATGCTTACTTTGCGGCTGGCGATCAGTTCTACCTAGTTCAGGAATGGATTGAGGGGGAAACGCTGGCTCAAATGGTGCAACAGCAGGGATCTCTCAGCGAGAGTTCGGTGCGGGAAATTTTGGTAAATCTATTACCTGTCCTAGATTACGTGCATCACAAAGGGATTGTCCATCGAGATATTAAGCCAGCCAACGTGATTGTGCGAAAACGGGATACCAAACCCGTCTTAATTGATTTCGGGGCGGTGAAAGAAACGATGGGCACCATCGTCAATTCTGAGGGGCGTACCATCAGCTCAATTGTAATTGGAACGCCTGGATTTATGCCTAGCGAGCAGGCAATCGGACGCCCACTTTTTTCGAGTGACTTGTATAGTTTGGGTTTGACGGCGATTTATCTACTGACCGGAAAACTCCCTCAATCCTTAAATATCGATCGTGACAGCGGCGAGATTCTGTGGCATCAGTACACTTTGAATGTTAGCGCCAGTTTGCTGGCGGTGCTGGATAAGGCGATTCAGTCTCATCCGAGCGATCGCTATACGAATGTCCAAGAAATGCTCGATGCTTTAGAAACTCCAGTCTCTCCAATTCCCCCCACAGTTCCTTACATTCCCCCGCCAGTCGTTTCTCTACCCCCAGAAAACACCTATCAGCCGTCCACGGTGCCTTCCTACCCTCCTGAAGTTACTTCCTTACAAACCGCTGCGGTGTCTTCCTCCCAACCTGCTGTCACCAGAACCCTCTCCAATTCTGGAGATTGGCAAAAGGCAGTAATTTTAGGCAGTGCGATCGGGATAGTAATTCTGGGTGGTATTTTATTCAAAACTGGAAAGTTACCAAGTTTTTTAACGAACCGACCTCCCAATCTAGAAAATACTCAGCAAGCTCAACAAGAAGCCGTCACGTTAATTAATCGGTGGGTAAACAGCAAGCGAAAAATATTCGCTCCCCCCTTCAATCGCGAACTTGCTGCCGAACTGACCACGGGACAACTCTATGAAAATACCGTTGGTGAGGGCGGCTCAATGGCTTGGTTAGAGAATAACAATGCTTACTACCAATACGGCGTTCAAAAAGTCGGAGATGTTGAACAATTTACCGTGGATGGCGATCGTGCAACCATCGAAATTAGGGTAACTGAAGAACGTACTCTCTATAAGAATGGGAATATCGACCCCAACGAAACTGACTTCAAAACTCGGTTGGTGCGATACACTTTGCAATCAGTAGACAGCAAATGGAAAATCCTTGAATACAAAACGGTCAGAGAGATTCAATAAATTCCCTGTACATTTTCTCTGTTAAAAATTTCTCTGTTAAAAATTATTTTAAACGGGCAATCAGGAAAACTTAAAAACCGTAAGGTGTAGCTCGTGGGTCAGCAACCACAACCAAAACCGAATAAACGTGTCCAACAAATTGCTAAGCTTAAAGCAGGAAGGGCAGCGCGTGCCCATCGAGTCAAGAAAGTACGCCAGCTGCGATTTGCTGCTTTAGCGATCGCTTCCGCTACAATTTTTACAACTTGTGGGTTAACGTTAAATCGGTTGATAACTCAGCGTCCAGTAGTAGTATCCGAGCCACTAAGTTCTCCTTTGCCGGTGGTACTTCCCTCTTGGGCTAAAACCGCATTATTACCGCTTCCTTCTCGCCTACCCGGACGTAATAGTTCACAACTTGTCTACAACGTCAAGACTCCGCCGAACTTTAAACAGAGCCAGGAATTGGAAGAAATTGTTGATAATGTTGTGAAATTGGCGACCGAGAAAGACTTACCCACAAAGCCTTTATCCATTACCTTAATCAACGTTAAAACGGGTGAAATTGCCGGATATCAACAAGATACCTTGAGATATCCGGCTAGCGTCATCAAAATGTTTTGGATGGCAGCTCTCTATGGCCAGATAGAAAATGGTATTTGGGCAGATGAAGGTGCATTTTCTTTATATGTGTCCAAAATGATTAAGGAGTCTGATAACGAGGCAGCTAGCGTCATTCTTGACCTGTTAACCGATACGCAATCTAGACCGAAAATAGAAAATGATGAAGAGTTTAAAATATGGCTAGATAAGCGTCAACAAGTTAATCATTTTTTTAGAGAAGCAGGCTACAAAGACATTAATATTAGCCAAAAAACTTATCCAATCCCCTACCTAAGGCTTCCAGAGCCTCTAGAGATTGATTTGCAAATGCGAGGCGATCCCAAAGACCCCATTCGGAATAAGATAACAACCGATCAGGCAGCTAGACTCCTGTACGAAATGTGTGGAACTGGACAGGCTGTTTCCTCAACTGCTAGCGAAAAAATGTGCGGATGGCTGAGAAGAGATTTGCGTCCAGAAATGAGGACACTAGAGTCAAAAACCTGGGGTGACTTCAACCCCATCCAGGAATTTTTTGGCGAGGCTTTGTCTGATGTGGATATTGATTTTTACTCAAAGGCGGGTTGGACTTCTTTTTCGCGCCAAGAAGCGGCATTCGTCGCAACCAGAGATGGTAGCACCGTTTATATTTTGACAGTCTTTGGTGACGATACCGCCTACGCCCAAGATAAGACAATCTTTTCCAAAATGTCTCGTTTAGTCTTCGATCGCATGGTCGCTCGGAATTCCCCCTAGTAACAAAAGAGGGATTAGATTACCTAAAAAATCACCTCAAAAAAAGGAGCCTTCCTTAGACTCCTGAATCGTAATTCCTGTTTAGCTTCAGGAAATTACTTCATTTCTATTCGGTGATTTTTTGCTAAGTAGGCGGATGCAATTAAATTGAAGATTTTCGTAGATTTTCGTAGGTTAGTTGGAAAAACGCCAGGAACCCCCAAATTTGCATGAGTTACGCGATCGCTAACCCATCCTGCAAATAATTAATCCCGCCTACTGAATGGCTAATGGCTCATTGAAAAAAGCCATTAGCCATTAGCCATTTACTTAACTGCTACCTTCGCACCAGCTTCTTCCAACTGCTTCTTGATATCAGCAGCTTCTTCTTTGGCAGCGCCTTCTTTAACTGGCTTGGGAGTGGATTCTACCAAGTCCTTAGCTTCTTTCAGACCCAGACCCGTGATGGTGCGGACTACCTTAAGAATGGCAATCTTCTTATCAGCTGGGACATCTTCCAGAATCACGTCAAACGCAGTTTGCTCTTCAACTGGTTCCGCAGCAGCAGCAGCACCAGGAGCCGCCATCATCATCATTCCACCAGCAGGGGCAGCAGCACTAACGCCGAAAGCCTCTTCAATCTGCTTAACGAGTTCAGAAGCTTCCAGCAGAGTCAGTGATTTTAGTTGATCGAGAATTTGGTCAGTTGTAGCAGACATTTCAAAACTCCAGTAACGTTATTTTTGTTACAGCCTGCCTAGGCAGGCTTTGTTTGTGTAGCCGCGAATCCATTCTTTAGGCGTTTAGGTAGCTGCCTTCATCGGCAGACTTTGTACCTGTAGCCGCCAATTTATTCCTCAGACGCTGAGGCAGTAGCAGTTGCATCGCTTTCGCCGTTGCCACCTTCTTGCTGCTGCTCGGAGACCGCTTGTAGTCCTCTTGCCAGCGAAGCTGGAACTTCGTTGATAGCCACAGCAATCTTGGTTGCCAAGCCATTGATAGCTCCAGCAATTTGCGCCATGAGTTGTTCCTTGGAAGGCAAATCTCCCAGCGCTTTGATGTCAGCTTGGCTCAAAGCTCGACCTTCCATTACACCACCACGAAGTTCTGTCTTCTTAGTGGCTTTTTGGAAGTCTTGGTAAGCCTTAATTGCGCCGCTCAAATCGTCCTTGACTAGCAAGAAAGCAGAAGAACCTTTAAGGAATTCTGACATCGGTTGCCAGTTGGAATCACCCTCAATGGCAATTCCCATCAGCTTGTTCTTGCTTACCTTGCAAACGGTGCCGCTGGGACGCAGCCGCCGCCGCAAGTCCATAATCTCCGAAACTGATAACCCCTGGTAATCGATGACGATTGCCAGCTGAGCTACATTTAAAGTTTCTTTGATTTCAGCGACCATCGCCCGTTTATCTTCCGGCGTTCTACCCATGTATCTTTCACCTCCTTTAGAAAATGCAGAATGCCAAACCTAAAAAAGCCCAATTAAAAACCCCAGCGGTTGAGCCGGGGTTACGCAATATCCCAAGGAACCCTTTTCAGGGTTCGCATTTTTGGTGCAGCTTCTGCCATGTTGCGTGTGGCGAGAAGATTGACCTTAATGCGGTAAAGTCGCAAACCTAGGCAGGAAATTAAGCCATTAGCTCCTGCTGTCTCCGGCGCGTGCTATTCAGTTAATTGGGCTGAAAACTTTAAATCTTGCTCCTGTTGTTTACTCAATCGATTGCTCCTGTAAGGGTGGGAAACCCTTGCCCCTACAGGGCTGAATCTTAGGCAGCTTCAGTCAGCTTTAGATCGCGCAGGGCGTTGATGTCAATTTCAATCGATGGCCCCATTGTCGCAGATATGTACACTGTGCGCCAGTAGCGACCCTTGGCTCCAGAAGGACGGTTACGGTCAATCGTTTCCTGTAACGCCTTAAGATTCACGAGCAAATCTTGAGTTGGGAAGGCAGCCTTGCCAAACAAAACGTGGACGATCCCAGTACGGTCAGCTCTGAATTCTAACTTACCGGCTTTAAATTCAGCAATCGCTTGCACCAGATCGAACGTCACCGTCCCACCTTTGGGATTGGGCATCAAGCCACGGGGTCCGAGCAAACGTCCCAGTTTTGCTACCTGGGGCATCATATCCGGTGTCGCCAGCAGCAGGTCAAAATCCATCATGCCTTTTTGGATTTGGTCAATCAGCTCTTCGGAACCGGCAATATCAGCACCGGCATTGCTAGCTTCTTGTACCTTTTCCCCTCTGGCGATTACGGCAACTCGAATCGTTTGTCCAGTTCCTTTAGGCAAAGCCACGGTTGTTCGCAGCTGTTGGTCGGTGTATTTGGGATCGATTCCCAGGCGGATATGCGCCTCAGCAGATTCAGGAAACTTAGCAGTGGCTGTCTCTTTTAAAAGGTTGAGAGCCTCTGTGGGTTCGTAGGGTCGATCTTCGACTTTCTTTTGCAGCTCTTGGAGCCTACGGGATACTTTCTTTGCCATATTTTTCTCCTGGGGTCACTAACGAGATGTTACCTCTCCCCCGATTGGGTTTACGTTGCCAGCTTTCCGCTTGCTTGCAATTAGCGAATCAAAGAATCGCTATTCGTTAATAGTAACGCCCATATTCCGGGCAGTTCCTTCCACAATTTTCATTGCCGCATCAATGTCGTTAGCATTGAGATCCGGCATTTTAGTTTGAGCAATTTCTTGCAACTGTGCCTTTGAAATTGACGCCACTTTTTTCCGGTTTGGTTCGTTGGAGCCTCGCTCAATGCCAGCTGCCTTACGAATCAGAACGGATGCCGGTGGTGTTTTAAGAACAAAGGTAAAACTGCGGTCTTCATAGACTGAGATTTCTGCCGGAATTACCATCCCAGCTTGATCCGCTGTTTTGGCGTTGTATTCTTTACAGAACGCCATGATATTGACCCCGTGCTGACCGAGCGCTGGTCCCACTGGCGGGGCAGGGTTAGCTTTGCCCGCATTAAGAGCTAGCTTGATGATTGCAACAACTTTCTTTGCCATCTTAACTATTTAGCTTTGTTTCTGAACCTGATTAAACTCCAATTCTACCGGCGTATTGCGTCCAAAAATGGATAGTGACGCCTTCAGCTTGCTTCTTTCTGGGCTGACTTCAATGACCTCGCCTTCAAAATCTTTAAACGCACCAGAAAGGACAATAATTTTATCTCCTGTAGCCAGATGAGTTTTCACCACTGGCTCTTGCTCGGTAGCTTGTTTAAAGATACGTTCGACTTCTGAAAAACTCAGCGGCAAGGGTTTAACGTGTCCGCGTCCCCGTCCGTAACGGCGTTTCTGTTCTGCACCGACAAAGTTAATCACGTTTGGGGTGTTCTTGACAACCTGCCAAGCTTCATCGTCCATCTCCAATTCACCATCTGCCCCAGGAGTTAGCCGCATCCGGACTAGCACGTAGCCGGGAAAGACTTTTTCTTCCGACTCCTTGCGAGTGCCATCTTTGAGCATTTTCAGGGTGCGAGTTTGAGGAATTTCCACCTGGAGAATGCGATCGCGAACATCAAGAGTTTGAATCCGCTGTTCTAAGTTTGTCTTGACACGCTTTTCACATCCAGATGCCACCTGAACGGCGTACCAGCGGGATTTTACCGAGCCATCTGACGTGTCTTCAAGTTGATTGAAATCCTGTGGATTGTCGGTTGCAAAACTCATCCGAACACCTGCTTTGCTGCCCAAGCAAAGAAACCATCAACCAGATAAATTAAAACTGCCGAAAGAGTTACCATTAACAGCACAGCAGCAGATTCGCTGAGCAATTGCTGCCGACTGGGCCAGACGACTTTATTCAGTTCGTCTTTGGTTTCTTGAAAAAAGGTTGATATATTAAACCCAGTTGTTTTTGCTTCGCTCTCGGCTTCGTTTTTCTTTGCCACAATATCTCTCCCGTTAATACAGCTCTTGAGCAGTTCATTTCTACCGCTTTTAGCTGTGTACAGCCTAATGTGCTGCCAATCTACGCAGATACCGATGCAATCGTTGGGTCTAGCACCTGAACTTAGGCAATACTGATGAACCACCTACACAACACAAGTCTACCCGAAAGTAAACGTTTTTGAGGCTGACTATGCAACCACAGGAATGCTTTCGGGCAGAGCTTTGATGCCTAAGTTCTGAGTCCCTCTATGTTTTCACTCTGTTAGCGCTGTTGCGCTACTTCGCGAACACTCTTCAGTTCTCAGTCCTGTTTTGTGATGAGAGCGCGCCCTGGAGGACTTGAACCCCCGACATCAGGTTTTGGAGACCTGCGTTCTACCAACTGAACTAAGAGCGCACAGGTGGATTTGAGAGCGAGAGGCTGAACTTTTCTCTATTTAAGTTTAACCCCTAGCGGCGTCAATCGGGAATAGCCTTGTCCAAATTGGACTACAGGCTACGGTCAAAGCGTTGTTTAACGCGAGTGGCTTTCCCAACGCGATCGCGCAGATAGTATAGTTTAGCACGACGCACCTTACCCCGACGAATAATCTTGATGCTTTCGACTCGGGGAGAATGGAGCAGAAATACCCGCTCAACGCCTACTCCCTGAAATACTCGCCGCACGGTAATCGTACAGTTAATGCTGCTCCCGCCCTTGGCAATGACGACGCCTTCATAGGGCTGCGTCCGTTCTTTACCGCCTTCCTGGATAATTACCCCAACCTTAACGGTGTCGCCCACATGGATAATGGGCAACTCTTTTTTCAGATGCTCCGCTTCAATCGAGCGGATGATTTCCTGAGCGTTCATTGGTTTCGCCAAAAAGTCACAGCCTTTAATCTTATATCAAGAGCTAGGTATACGTCTACCGGGAATCTCTGAATTTTCCCAAGTTTTTACTTTTGTAGGCGATATAGTGCTAGGCGAATTCAGGATTGGAAGTTCTAGATTCTCACTCCCCAATCCCAAAAACTTCATTGTTAAGTCTTCATAGTCAAGTAGGGTAAGCAGTGCCTACTTGACTAACATTCTGGTTCAGAAAGATCAGCCTCTTGCCGATTCGGGCAATATCTAACGCTGAAACTTACGGCTTGATGGTATCCACTGCTGCTTGAACTTTGGCGACAACAGGCTGTGGAAGAGGCACGTATCCTAGCTCTTCACTGTACTTTTGTCCTTCGTTTAACGACCACTTCAAGACATCCTTGAGGGCTTTTGCCTCGTCAGGATTCTCATAGGTCTTGTAAGCCATGACCCAGGTATAGGTGACAATTGGGTAAGAATTCTCGCCGGTTGGGTCGGTGATAGAAACTTGCAAGTCTGTGGGCAGAGTCACTGCGGCTAGCGTGTTAGCCGCGCTTTCGCTGGAGGGTTCAATAAACTTGCCCGCTTTATTTTCCAGCGCCGCTACAGGGATATTTTGTTGCTTGGCGTAGCCGTACTCGACATAACCGATGGCACCATCACTTTGCAGGAGTTGAGCGGTGACGCCTTCGTTGCCTTTGGCACCCACGCCGACAGGCCAGTTGACAGTTTTACCGTCGCCAGGACCACTTTTCCATGCCGGACTAATCGCACTCAGATGTTTGGTGAAGACTGCTGTAGTACCGCTACCATCGGAGCGATGGATAACAGTAATCTCCCTGTCTGGTAAATTCACCCCAGGATTGGCTTGGGTAATTCTGGGATCGTTCCACTTCTTGATTTTGCCCAAGAAGATATCGGTGTAAACTGCACGCGGTAGCTTGAGACCTTTGACATCGGGCAGGTTGTAGGCTAGAACAATGCTGCCTGCTGTCATGGGTAATAACACAGCACCCTTGCCAACCTTGGTGATTTCCTCCTGTTTCATCCCCGTATCGCTGGCACCAAAGTCCACCGTTCCCTGGGTGAACTGTTCCACACCAGCGCCGCTACCAACTGATTGATAGCTGACTTGGACGTTGGGATTTTGCTTGTTGTACTCCGAGAACCACCGCTGATACAAGGGAGCTGGAAAACTGGCACCGGCACCAGTTAAGGAGACGTTGCCACCGCCACCACCGTTTGCTGCGGCAGGAGTGGCGCTACCAGGGGTTCCTGCCGTTGGACTGGTGGAAGGAGTTGTGTTTGGCGACTGACAGGCAGTCACGCTCAGTGAGAGGGCAATAAAGGGAACGAGAAAAGCCCGTCGTGTTGAATGCATTGGAGAAAACATACTGAATCTTTGAGTCTTTAAAAAGCTGACGCTGAAGAATTGTCAAAAATGCTAGGTGCATGTTCTTTCCTGGCGGTTATTGTCGTTTTATTTACTGCCAGGAAGTAGAAATGAACTAGAGCAGATGAAAACCAACTCTACAAGATAGCGTATTTACAAAATTAAAATGCTACCCCTGCCGATCTTTATGCTAGTTCTGTAAGTTTAGGTAAAGGTAAGGCTTTGGTAATCTACAGGTTAAGCAAAGATGATGATTGCCAGCAGGGAAGCGCAGATCGAAGCAGTTTCGGAGGCTTGGATCTGCACAAGAAAGTGCGATCGCTTAAGTTTCAGATAGGAGCGATCGCACGCAGCATTTTATTCGCGTAAATCTACCGTTTCTTGGGTCAGAGACGAGCGGGCGAGGAATCCCCCGCCCCTAACCGAAACCGAAACGCAGGTGCTTAGAACTTAAAGGTTGTTCGCAGCGTTCCTACGTAGAGTGTGTCGTTATTGTCGTTGTGTTCCGGATTGAGAATCACCAACAAACCTGGGGTGAGTTCAATGTTGTTAGTTAGGCGGTAGCGATACAGAGCCTCTACATGATATGAGGTGTCCCGATCGCTACGGTTACTGACATCGTTGTCAGTCACTTTAGGCGGCATCCCAAATATGAAACCAAGCAGGTTGCCTTTTTTACCCAAGTCTGGGAAGGCTAGGCTTACAGCCCAGTTCCAAATATCTGCATTAGATCCTGTAGTTGCAAGACCAGCCGGGCTAATTTCAGCTGTAGCTACTGAGTAACCTGCCCACCCTGAAAGGTTAATGCCAGGGCCAAACCGGAAGCTGGCATTCAGTCCGTAGTGATTGCCAGAAGTCGCAATGTTCCCGAAGGGTCGATTAGCAAAGCTACTGCCCGTACTCGACATGAAGCTGACGCCTTTTTCTTGGTTTTCATAAGTATGGGCGTAAACCAAACCCACATTAAGGGCGTCACTAGGACGGAATACCAGTTGAGCTAGACCGGCATAGGCACCACTGAATTCCCCCGAACCGTTTGAAGGATCGTTACCCCGAGGCGCTAGATAACCTAAAGATAGGTTTAATGCCTTGCTAAAGTTGTAGGTCGCAGTCAACCCAGTCCCCTCAGAACCTAGTCGGTAGATGGGGTTGAAACGCCCAAAGCGGGAGATAGAGCCACTTCCACTACTCTCGAAATTGGGGTTGAAGGTGTAGACGTTGTCATTGAATTCAACGTTGGCGGCATCAATTTGGATTAAGAGCTTATCACCTAGGGGAAAACGATAGTAAAAGTCGTCAATTGCGACATCATTCGCGCTATCGCCGTCAAAACCCAAACGGGTCATGTTGGTTCCGGTTACACCTGTATTAAAGGGGACGATGTTTCTAGCTTGCAGGCGGGTTCGCAGGCGGTCTTTGCCTGTGAAGCTAGTGTCAAAATTCAAACGGGCACGGTCAGCAAAAATGAGGTTAGCGTCTATGTCGCCCCCGCCAGCCCTTTCTTCACCAAAAACGTCAGCAAGCGCAAAGATAACTTCGCCAGTCAGCTTAGTCGTTGTAGAGAATTGATGGCTTTCCAGAAATGCCGTGCGACCTTCTAAGTTATCTACTCGCGTTCTTAAGGTGGCTAATTCTGCCCCAAATTCATCAATTAGCCGCTGTAGCGTCGCTAAATCTTCTTTAGTGACAAAGTCAGCCGAACTTGCCGCAATCAGTTTTTCGATTTGCAGCAAACAGGCGTTCATTCCGGCGGCAAATTCATAACGCGACAGTGCCCGGTTGCCCCGGAAGGTGCCATCGGGATACCCGGCGATACAACCATAGCGCTCCACCAGACTCCGCAGTGCTTCGTAAGCCCAATCCGTCGGTTCTACGTCCTGCAACTGCGACACGTTGGTGACTTGATCCATCGAGTCGGTTGTACCGGCTTCGGTGGTGTATTGGTCGATTTGTTCTAATTCGCTGTTTTGGCTCGTGGGGACAGCATCAGCAGTGGGTTGCGCGATCGCGTTATCTGCTAAAACTGGTTTCGGACTCACTAATTCAGCTTCAGCAACCGGCGTTTCTTGGGCAGACGTGCCGTTGGTGAAAACTGGAATAGAACTAATTTCTGGTTGAACAGCCAGTTCTTGAACAGGTGTCTGCTGCGCTTGCTGGGATTGGTCGGCTGGTTTTAATAAATCAGTCACCTGGTTAGTGGCAGCTATCGGTTCGCTCGCCATTTGAGTGTCAGGCGTCTGTGCGGCAAGCGTGCTACTGCAAACTAATAAGGATGCACCTAGTATCGCTGGCCCTAATTTTAGAGTATTCCACAAAATTTTAGACATCTAATCTCCTCACACCTAACTGAACTCAAGGGAAACAATCCCGGATTAACGGAACGCTATAGGGAGTCTTCTTGAGAAACTCCATCATTATTAAACATGAAACACTGCCAACTCAAGCTCAACATTGTCTTGTAGGCGACATAATTTCCTCTAATGCTAGTTGTGTCAGTTTAGGGATAGGTAAGGATTTGGTAATCTACAGGTTAAGCAATCCTGACAATCCGCTAGCTAGGAACCCAACAAATAAAGCCGATTTAGAGGCTTTCAAGTTGCGCTCCGAATCGGCAAGAGCAAAGTTGGCGATTAAGCGATTAGATTAGTTTATATGATTAGTTGTCAGTTGTGACTATCGATCCTCACCCTGACCGCTAATTAAAAGGTAAACGTTGTTCTAATTGTACCAATAATGATGTCATCATTATCTCTGTTTTGGTTAGGAGATGTCAGCCAGATAATGCCCGGAGTAATTGAGATGTTATTTATCATCTGATACTTATAGAAACCTTCAATGTGATAGGCAAAATCACGCTCGAAGTTTTCTGGGCCTGGAACATTTAGACCTCTGAGAGTTGGTTCGGCCCCAGCGATAATGCCAAGCAAATTGCCTTTTTTGCCAAAATCCGGTAAAGCAAGACCAAGGGCAAAGTTCCAAATGTCGGCAGCGCCTAAGCCAATCAAACGAGCGTCAGTTTTGCCCACCCAGCCATTTAGAACAAATTGAGGGGTTAATTGGAAGGAAGCCTCTAACCCGTAAGAGTTGCTCGAAACGGGTCTGCTCAACTGAGCTTGGGTTAGACCACCTGTAGTCGCAGCAGCTAGCGTTGCTGGATTCAAATTGGCAAGACCAGTACCAGTACCGCCCATAGCAAAGCGGGGAGCATTATTGCCGCCATTATCATAGGCGTGAATGTAAGTGAATCCAACCTTAAATCGGTTAGTCCCAAAAACTAACTGTGCCAAACCTGAGTAGTTACCGTTAAAAACCCCGTTGTCATCTTCGGGATTGTTGGCTGTGTTGGAGAGATAACCTAAGTCCAACTTCAGAGCGTTGCTAATCTTGTAGTTCAATCCGACACCAGCACCTAAAGGTCCAATCCGATAAATGGGGTTGCGTTCGGAAAAGCGGGATAGGGCATTATTGCCACCGCCATTGCCTTCAAAATACGGGTTAACTGTGTCAGCGTAATAGTGATGCAGTCCATTAGCAGCAGTGAGGGTAACAGTTATATCACTTCTCAATAAGAGGGAAATACAGCGATAGGGGTCTACAGGTAGCTAGCTGTAGACCCTTATCGCGAACTGTATAGAACGCAAGTAAAAAATGCTATATGAGTGCAAGTTTACTTTTAAATCAGTATGGGCACTGCCGTGCCGTGACTGTAGCCTTTAAGACCGGGTTCCCGTGACAATGTAGGCAACTCGTTGACCAATATTGGTGGCGTGGTCTGCCATTCGTTCCAAATGCCGAATGATCAACCCCATCAACAGAATCGGTTCAACCACCCCTTTGATATCCCGCTGAAAGGCTAAGGTTTGATAAACCGTTTCGTAAGCGCTATCCACGGCATCGTCTTGCTGCTTGACAGCTTTCCCGGCGGCTGCGTCCAAATCTGCCAGCGCGACTAAACTCGACGCCAGCATGGCTTGAGCATGATGGGACATTACCTCAATCTGCGGTAGGCAAGAATGAGGCGGGTAAGGAAAGAGTTTAATCGCAATTTCTGCTAGGTCTTTGGCGTAATCACCAATGCGTTCTAAGTCTCGCACCAGCTGCATACAAGCACTGAGTAAACGCAAATCCTGTGCAACCGGAGCTTCCAGAGTCATTAAAGTTGCACAATCTAGCTCGATTTGGCGATAAAATCGGTCAATTTGTTTATCCAATAAGGGAATTTCCCTAGCGGCTGCCAGGTTACGGGAAAATAAGGCTTGATGCGAGAGGCGAAAGGAGTTTTCTACTAAGGCTCCCATTCGCAAAACATCCCTTAATAAGCCCCTAGTTCTGCGATCGAAGTGTATCCGTTCCGTATGCACGTGTTTAGAGGAAAGCATTCACCTCTGCTGGTAGAAAAACAAAACGACTGTACTCTCTAAGATGGCTTAAATTTGTTGATTTGGCTGTATGCATATAGACTAAATGAAAACCTATCGTAGGATAGATGTAATCTCTAGGGGCTGATTTTGGAAGATACAGTTAATAACTTAACGAGCCGAGTTCAGTCGCTGAAACCCTTGAAAAATCATTTAGTCGAATCATACTTTGGTCATCTTAGTGTTTCATGACCCTTTTAAATTGTGGGTTCTGTCTGACTAGCATGATTGGTTAATACTAATTTTCTTAAATGGTGCAAAAAACTCAAAGTGAATATCGAAACTGCAACGACGCCTAACCTTAAATTTCAAGCGGGGATTGAAAGGAAGGTAATTCAATTTGCAGCCACGCGCCGCCGGTTTCTGGATGATTCTTCGCTTTGACGGAGCCGCCATGAGCGATGACAATTTGCCGCACAATCGCTAAGCCTAAACCGCTGCCAGTCGTTACCACAACTGACAATTCTTCAGAAGTTCCAGAGGAGTTGTGCTGACGCCGCCTGGAGGGATCTCCTCGGTAGAGCCGCTCAAAAACATGGGGTAAATCGAACTCAGGGAACCCAATCCCTGAATCAATAATATTGATTTGAACCAAGTTAGGGATATCCTTATTCGGAATAAGATTTACTTCAACACGGATAGCTCCTTCAAGGGGAGTGTATTTAATGCTGTTGTCGAGTAAGTTGAGAAATACTTGGGTGAGACGAGATGCGTCGGCTTTGATGAGTAAGGTGTCGGAACCAGAATAGCTGAAGCTGAGTTGCTTTTGTCGTGCTAAAGGCTCTATTGTTTCCCAGGCAGAGTGAATTAAGCTTCGCAGTTCTACTAATTTTAGGGTGAGGTGTTTGCTGGGATCTTGCTCTAAGTGGCTTAGTTCTAGCCAGTCTTGAACTAGGTTCATTAGTCTGTTGACTTCTGGCAGGAGGCGGTCAATTAATGAGCGCTCTTTTGTAGACTGCAAGCGTTTTTGCAAGGTTTCAGTTACTAAACGGATGGAGGTGAGGGGGGTTCTGAGTTCGTGAGCTAAATCGGAAACCCAGCGATCGCGCGATTGGGAAAGTTCGATTAAAGGTTGACGATTTTCTAGAAAAACACCCACTTGTCCGTAGGCTAAGGGCAAGCTGGATGCGCGTAAAGTAAGCGATCGCATCTCCCCAATTACCGCTGCATCTGAACAATCTGGGTGAAATACCCACTCTTGTTCACAAGGCTTTTGCTGGTGTCGAGTTTGCTCAATTAGCTGATCGAGTTCATAGGATCGCACTAACTCCAGCAGCAAACGCACCTGTCCTGGTTCCCATCGATGAAGCTCTAATAAAATGCGGGCTTGCTCGTTGCACCAAATCAACTGGTTTTCTTCATCCACCTCCAGATAGCCGATGGGTGCCACTTGCAGAATCTCTTGATTCATTTGCAACTGCGTCTTTAGCTGAAGAGACTGCTGATTTGCCAAAGCAATTCCACTGCGTAGCTGCGAAACCAGCGGTAAAGATACCCCAATGACACTTGAAGGTAGCAACCCAAGAATTTGCTCTAACTGGCGGTAAAGCTTGTTCCGCCGCCAGATCCAAAACCCAATTCCTAAAGTTAGCCCCACAAAAAATGCGATGAGGGTCATTTAAGCTATCAGTTAAAAATACAAAGTTAGTAGAGGTGGGTGCCAATAAACGTAAGGTGATGGGAATAGTTGGGGGGAATGATTCATAAAAACAGCGCCTCTCAACCATCGACCGCTACCAGCCATGTTTAGTTGTGCCCCTCTACTGATGAAGAAGGAAGGTTGAAAATTCACTCTTCCTTCTTCATATTGCATCTTTTAGCCGAACCGATAACCAAACCCACGTACCGTAATTACGTATTCTGGTTGGCTAGGGTCGCGTTCTAATTTTTCTCGCAACCAGCGAATGTGAACATCTACTGTTTTACTGTCCCCCACAAAATCTGGACCCCACACCTGATCGATCAGCTGCTCCCGCGACCAAACTCGACGCGGATAACTCATAAATAAGTCCAGTAAGCGAAATTCTTTAGGTGATAGGTTAACTTGCTCTCCCCGAACAATCACGCGACACTCTTGGGGATAAAGCGTCACATCCTTGAATTGCAGCACTGGCGCTTGGGGCAATCCGCCAAGTCGTTGGCGTCGCAATAAGGCACGACAACGGGCAATTAACTCCCGCATACTAAATGGCTTGGTTAAATAGTCATCGGCTCCCACTTCTAGACCTAAAACTCGGTCAGTTTCAGTTGCTTTAGCACTGAGAATCAAAATCGGGACTGGATTTCCTTGATACCGTAACAAGCGACAAAGATCCAAGCCATTGACCTGAGGAAGCATTAAATCGAGAATAATCAGGTCAAAGGGGAAATCTACCGTAGCAGGGGTCTCACCCTGAAGAAATGTCAAAGCGGTACGCCCATCGGCGGCTGTTACCACCTCGAAACCTTCCTCTTCTAGAGCCAAAACTATCATTTCCCGGATGAGATCCTCATCTTCAACAATTAATATCTGGCTCGTTCGCCCTAATTCTGGACTAGATGGGTTCTTCGGGAGGTCGAGGGAAAGCATAATTGGGGAACTTGAGAGTGTAATTCCATCCTCATTCATACAACAAAATTGCTGCCTCAGAGATTCCTTTTCGAGTACATGACCCCTCAACCCAGCTAGGATGGAGTCGGTGCGCTGTTTCGCCCAAATTTATCTTTAGCGATCGCCCAACATTTCTGATTATTCTGATTATGCTGCTGCACTTAAGTACCTGGCCTGAAGTAGAAGTCTATCTCAACCGTTCTCAGGGGATAATTTTCCCGATTGGTTCGACAGAGCAACACGGGCCAACTGGGTTGATTGGGACAGATGCAATTTGTGCAGAAGCGATCGCGCGCGGGGTTGGCGAAGCGATTGACGCAATGGTAGCCCCTACTATCAATGTTGGCATGGCGCTGCACCATACGGCTTTTCCTGGCACAATTAGCCTGCGCCCCAGCACCATGATTCAGCTAATCCGAGACTATATCCTCTGTTTAGCTAGGGCTGGATTTACCAAATTTTTCTTTATTAATGGTCACGGCGGTAATATTGCGACGCTAAAGGCGGCTTTCTCGGAAACTTACGCTCATTTAGCTGATTTAAATATTCCTAATGCCCAGTTAGTGCAGTGTCAAGTCGGCAACTGGTTCATGTGCAGTTCTGTCTACAAGCTGGCAAAAGAGCTATATAAAGACCAAGAAGGTTCTCATGCCACCCCTAGTGAAGTTGCCCTCACTCAGTACGTCTATCCAGAAGCCATTAAACAAGCGCCCCTCTCAGATCAAGTCGCTTCTGGACACCCAATTTATGGTGCTACTGATTTCCGTAACCGTTATCCCGATGGGCGTATGGGTTCTAATCCCGCTTTGGCAACACCCGAACACGGCAAGCAATTCTATGAATTAGCCGTAAAAGAACTCAGCAATGGATATCTGGAATTTTTGAATGCAAACTGAGCACTTCTTTTCTTTATTTAGGCAAATTGAGTAAAATCTGCTCAATTTCCTACTAGACCTATAAAATCGTTCTCGTTTTACGCTTAGCGGGCACTAAGAGTACACAATCCTGCCCACAAGACGATAAATGTCAGTATAGCTTTTCCAATATCCAGACCCGCTCCCAGCAATATTCCAAAAACACACCCTACAAACCCTAAAAGCAGGAACGCGCAAAAGAGCAAGCGGCGGCTGCGTCGGCTGATTTGCATGGGATTTCCCAAAATCCATCCACTCTGCGTATCAAAATTTGTACGTGTGCTTAAAGGTGAGCTTTCGGAAGAGTTGTACATAATATTTATAAAATACAGGCGTCTACTTAAAAATACTTACATAGCTTGCTATGAATTCCCAGTAGGTTCACGGAATCTTTATCAAAAAAATATCTTGATTTACCTACAAATAGAGTAGGTAAAACTATAAAGCTGCTATTTCCTTGGCTTTAAGGAGTTTTGCTGAATATTAATACTTAACTAAATTATGAAGATTAGATAAAGCTTCCGTATTCTTCGATTTGTTTTTGTGGTTAGCAGAATATCAAACTTGGGTCGGATGCAAAGGAGGACAAGTGTCCATTTGCTTACAGTTGTATAAAAATAGACAAGAAACAATTGGGGGCAATGCGATCGCATCCTCATCAGACAGAATCAGACAGAGTGCAAGCGATCGCGCTCAAGAATTTGTCTTTGTTTGCACTTGCCCGGCCATTTCAAAAATTGTTGCCTAGTATCTTCTATTTACAAAGCCCAAAAGCCACTCAGGACGTTTTGGCTAATACAACAGGCTGTAGTTGCCAAAGCAACCATGCAGTGAATGCTGTCAATAGTGCGCCTATCCCAAAACAAACGCTATACCCAAAGGTAGCAGCAAGGTATCCGCTTCCCAAGCTACCCAGCGCGCCTGATGCCCCAATTATTGCGTTGTAAAACCCAATTGCCGAACCTTCCTTGTCTTTGCCAGCCAGTATACCCACTGCCGTGCTACTAGATACAGCGATCGCTGCCCAAGTAATACCGCTTAATATCTGGGCTAATCCAACGAACGCCAGACTGCTCGGTTGAGGCGGAATTAAAGCCAACAAGACAAAAATTCCAAAAACGCCACCCCTGAGAGCGGTAGCCTGCGCTTGGAGTTTGATACCAGGTCGCTGATGCACCCAATGACCGACAGGAACGTACAACCAAGACTCTATTGTTGACTTAACTAAGGCAATTAAGAATACCTGAGTATTCGTAGCTTTTAATGTGTTGGTGAGAAAAACCGGGAAGGGCACAATAACCAGGTTGATGGCAACGAAAAATAGTAAAGAACATAGATAATAACGCCCTAAAGGGCTTCCTAGTGGCTGAACCGCTTGGCTCAGAGAGCTTGGGCGCAGTACAAAGTAGAGGGCGCGGGATGGGTAAAAAACTGCTCGCCTTTCAATCACTCCTACAGTCAATTGTCCTAGCATTTTCGGATTAAATTTTCGGCGTTTGCGAACAAATTTCGGTTCTTTTACCCAAAGAAAGCACAGAAGTAAACTCAGCGACGAAACAACACCTGCAAATAATAATAATCCGCGCATTGCTGCAACATTGCCCACGCATTTGGAAGCAAAGTTGAGCCAGAGCATCCCGAATAGAACACTAGCGACAAAACTCCATCCTGTTACCTGATAGAATTTACCGAAAAACTTAGGCCACTCCTGTTCGGGAAAACTATCCAGTACCAATGCTGAACCTACTGGGGTAATTGTTGCCATGAAAAAGCCCCCCACACTGCCAAGAATTAATACTTGTGAGAGGTTATCGCTAAAGCTGAGCATTGATGTGCAGAGAGTGAATCCTAGAAATCCCAATATCAAGAAGGGAGTACGATAGCCCATCTTATCTGATAGGTTGCCCCATAAAATGAAGGCAAACATACCTACTAGGGCGATCAGTGAGTTTACTTTAGCGACATCAGCGACGGTTCCCCCTACTACCTGAATGATAAATAGGGGCATTAGTATAATTAGTAGGCCTTCACCTATTTTATAAGGAACAAAAGCGAAAAACCATAATGGAACTGAGCTTTCAAGCTTCCATGCGTTTTTCTTGGTAGTAATATTCATTGCTAAATTAAACTGAATCTGGGTGCTGGATTGGCTGTAACTCTCTGTTAAGGTTTACCAGAGTTCTTCATCAATAACAGGATCGATTATCTGCACCCAGACGGTTAATTATTATTAACCCTTTTCTTAATTCAGCCTATTTTTTTGTATTTGTGCATCAGTAATATTACGGATAAAATTGCGGATAAATATTAACAAATAAAACTATTTAGTTTTATAAAAAGTTTATTTTCTTAAGGGATTGAAAGTTAAATTTCTATAATTGGGAATATAAATAAATTCATTTTTTTGAGCCAATATACAGCAATCCTAAATCATGCGGGCAAGCGAGATCCCTGACTTTCTAGAGAAGTCGGGGATCTGAAGAGCTGGCTCACAACTCAAATAGAATTGCTATATTCGCTTTCTCCTTGGTTCCGCTTAATAACGGTTTTTGAGAAAGCGTATATTGCAAAAATTGGAGAAATGGATAGATTCCAAAATGATACAAGATGCTTAAAAAACGCAATAAAGGCGATCGCGCATCATTCCCCAAGCGCTACCACTTGCACCTTAATGCCGTCTATTCATCATCATCATCTAGCATTTCTTCATCATCATGATGATGAGAGGCTGGGATAGCAGCAATGATGGCATCGATAACTTTGGCGACGGGTACAATTTCTAATCCCAATTCTGGGAAAGTTTGCCCTTTGGGGACAATTGCTCGCTTAAAGCCTAGTTTGGCTGCTTCTTTCAGGCGCAGTTCCATTTGGGAGACAGCGCGGACTTGTCCGCCTAAGCCAACTTCGCCAATTAAGACAGTGCGGGGATCGACGACGCGATCGCGAAAAGAAGCCACAACTGCGATCGCCATTCCCAAATCAACAGCGGGTTCTTCTACACTCAACCCCCCCGCTGAAGCCACATAAGAATCTAATTTAGATAAAGGGATACCGACTCGTTTTTCTAATACTGCCAAAATTTGTAGCAGTCGGTTGTAATCAACACCCGTCGTTGAGCGGCGGGGGGAACTATAACTGGTTGGACTCACTAAGGCTTGCAGTTCCACGACAATCGGGCGAGTGCCTTCGCAAGCGACGACAAGAGCGGTACCCGGAACCACTTCGTCCCGATTGCCCAAAAATAACTCCGAGGGATTAGAAACTTCTCGGAGTCCTCGATCTGCCATTTCAAAAACGCCAATTTCGTGAGTTGCGCCGAAGCGGTTTTTGACAGAACGCAGAAGCCGGTGAGACGCAAAGCGATCGCCTTCAAAATACAATACGGTATCTACTAGGTGTTCTAGGACTTTTGGCCCAGCGATCGCGCCCTCCTTAGTAACGTGTCCCACAATCAGCAGGGTGATACTCTCTCTCTTTGCCACCTTCATCAATGCAGCAGTACATTCCCGCACCTGCGCCACCGATCCCGCTGCCGACGTTAGAGACGGTAAGTAAATCGTCTGCACGCTATCAATTACTGCCACATTCGGTTTCAGAGATTCCAACTCCCTGATAATCTCTTCTAAATCGGTTTCCGCCAGCACATACAGATCCGCACCCGCTGAGATGGATGTCACCGGAGTCTCTACAGATGTCTCTACAGATGCCTCTATTTCTGGCTGGAGAGACACGCGATCGCCGTTTTTTTCCCGATCCGGATTCAGGTTGCTAACACCCAAACGCGAAGCCCGCAGTTTTACTTGTTGTCCCGATTCTTCCCCACAGACATAGAGAATGCGATACATCTGCGACATCTGATTCGCCGTTTGCAGCAGCAGCGTTGACTTACCAATGCCCGGATCGCCACCAATTAACACCAAAGAGCCAGGAACAACCCCCCCGCCCAGTACGCGATCGAATTCTCCATAACCAGAAGTCCACCGTTCCTGATACTTGTCGGTAATTTGCGCGAATGTCAGCGATGCCCGCGCCTGGGGTGCTTTGGCAGCTAATTTGCCATTGCGCTGTGAGCTTTGCAAACCCCGGCTGGGAAGGGAAGAATTAATCTGGGACACAAACTGCTCTTCCAGGGAGTTGTAGGTGCCGCAGGCGGGACACTTACCAAACCATTGTGAAGATTCTGACCCACATTCGTTACAAACATAGTTAGTTCGCGGCTTTGCCATGCACCATTCTCGATTTGTTAAAGAATCTTAATAAATCGCAAGGAATAAGAGAATATAAAAATCCAGCAACTGTGAGGATTTCAGGCTTTCCAAACCGACTAAACAGAATGATATCTTAATGTAATGGTATCTAAAATTAACGATTAGAAATCGGAACTTAAGGAGCGTTGACGAGCTTGGAAAGCCATAAAGAAAAAATTCTGGTAGTTGACGATGAAGCTAGCATCCGTCGCATTCTGGAAACGCGCCTTTCCATGATTGGCTACGATGTCGTGACGGCGGCCGATGGAGAAGAAGCGCTGGATACCTTTCGCAATGCCACTCCTGACTTAGTAGTTTTGGATGTGATGATGCCAAAGCTAGATGGCTACGGCGTCTGTCAGGAATTGCGGAAGGAATCGGATGTGCCAATTATCATGCTAACGGCTCTAGGGGATGTCGCCGACCGCATCACTGGTTTAGAGCTGGGTGCAGATGATTACGTTGTCAAGCCTTTTTCCCCTAAGGAACTGGAAGCCCGCATCCGCTCTGTGTTGCGGCGGGTAGACAAAACGGGTGCCTCTGGGATTCCCAGTTCTGGGGTCATCCATGTCGGGAATATCAAGATTGACACCAATAAGCGGCAAGTCTATAAAGGCGATGAGCGGATTCGACTCACCGGAATGGAATTCAGCTTGCTGGAGTTGTTAGTCAGCCGTTCTGGAGAACCTTTTTCCCGTTCTGAGATTTTGCAAGAGGTTTGGGGATATACGCCAGAACGCCACGTAGACACTCGCGTGGTGGATGTGCATATCTCACGACTCCGGGCAAAGTTGGAAGACGATCCAAGCAATCCAGAGCTAATACTGACGGCGCGAGGCACTGGCTATCTGTTTCAACGGATCATTGAGCCGGATGAAATCTGAACTGAAGGATGAAGAATGAATTACGTTAAAAGGTGAGAAAATTTCTACTCTTTTATTCCTACTCATTCCTCAGCCCTCAATCCTCAGCACTAAGAAAATGGCTAAGCCAGATCAAAATCAGGTTCTACGACAACTCCCCCTTGTGGTTGGTGGGTTGGCAGGGGTGCTGCTGTTGATTAACCGTTTATTGACACCGCAGCTAGCGGATTCTCAAGCTCGTTCGGATGCGTTGGGCGTGATAATCAGTGCGGTGTTAATTTTAACGGGGTTGCTGTGGCAGCAAGTACAGCCACGATCGCCCGAAGCTGTCGAATTGCTCGGCGAGGAAGGGTTTGAACTAGCACCCGACTTACCGGAAGCCGTAAAGATAGAACTGGCTTGGGCATCGCATCTGTTGCTCGCGAACACTGGGACGCGATCGCTCGTCGTTTGGTACAAAGGACGAGTGTTGTTGCGGCGGGGTATCTTAGGCGTCAACCCAGAAGTAAAACCAGGGCCGATTCTACAGCGGGTGTTGGAAAAACAAAAACCCGTTTATCTAGTGGCTCTAAAAATATACCCAGGACGGATTGAATTTGACTATCTACCAGAGAATACTCAAGGAGCGATCTGTCAGCCGATTGGCAATCAAGGCGTCTTGATTTTAGGTGCCAATGCTCCGCGCAGTTACACCAAGCAAGATGAAAACTGGATAGCTGGGATTGCTGAAAAACTAGACGTTACTCTCAGCTACCACTTAGATGATGTTGCACCCGCTGGAATTTAAATATCCATGACGATTCTCTACTGGCTTCTCGTTGTCCTCATGCTCGTTGGCGTCGTGGGCGCAGTGGTTCCCGGCATTCCTGGAACTAGCTTGATTGTGATTGCTATTGTGGTTTGGGGAGCCGTTCACAGTTTTAGCAGCGTGTCTGTGGCGCTGGGCGTTGCTATCCTAGTGTTGCTACTTAGCGTTGGCGTCGATCTCTTAGCAACCTACTTGGGGGCGCAACAAGCAGGGGCTAGCAAGTGGGGGCAGATTGGAGCCATTGTTGGCTTGGTGTTGGGCTTTTTGGGATTGTTACCCGCTTTTCTAGTTGCGGGGCCACTAATCGGAATTTTGATTGGACCGCTACTGGGAGCGATTACTGGAGAGTTTCTCTACCGACGCGATTTAGAATTTGAGCCAAGAATCAAGCTAGCACTGAAAGCCGGGATAGGCATTGTGGTGGGTTCGCTGATTGGGAATTTGATTCAGGGATTATTAGCGATCGCCGCCGTGAGCGTTTTCCTCTACACAACTTGGCCCCCTGGAGCTGGGGCATAAGAAACTTAAATCGTTCTTATTTATCGATAATATTTCGGAGAGTTAGCCATATTTCGGTCGACTCTCCCAGTTAATGCTAGGTATTTTTATCTTATCTAGCTAAACATCAGCTTAAATTTTGAGCTTTCCAGTGTAATCACTAAATTTTAGTTATTTTGGCGGACTCACATATTTTTTATACCGAATTTAGATTTTCGTGCAGTATTGGCTGCATAAACAACTTATGATAAGGCGATTTTGTATACCCGTTCGCGTGATGTGTAGCGAACAAATCGCTTATATTAGCCGAACTGACTAAAAATTTCCTATAAGAAAGCTAACCAATGGTAATTCAACTGGATGAAAAGGGAACTATAAGGGTGTGTAGCATCACGCTAAAAGCTTAAGCTAAGGGCTTCTAACTATGAGACAACTGCTATATCTAGTATTTATATCAACTTTGACTGGATGTATCACGATTCAGGCTCCTACTCCAGTGGCACAGAGACAACAAGTTTCATCTTCATCCACTTCAGAAGTATTACCTTCAAATGCTCAAACAGATGTACCTAATGTACCTAATCCTTCTGGTAACTGGCTACTAATTTCTCGTAACGATGATAATGGAAAGCAGTCTTATTTTGATAAAAATTCATTGTTATATAGAGAAAGCCAAGTAAAGTTTTGGCAAAAGATAGTTGCTCCTCTAGAAGGTTATAGCACCGAAAGCTATGTTTTAGCTGATTGTTCTTCTGGTAGCTTTAAATACTTAAGGCTTAGGAATTTTGAGGGAAATAACTTGACAGACGACTTTTACCCTAATAAGGGAATTGAACAAGCAAGCATCAATACTCTTCAAGGCAACGTAATTCAGTATGCCTGCTCTCATCGTTAAACTTTATTGTGAACATCTAGTTAAGAAACATAAACCTGGCGATAGTAAGCTTGGTACTCCTCAGACAGCAACGGTTCCCACCAATCGCGGTGAGTGAGATACCATTCAACAGTGCGTCGTAAACCTTCTTCAACCGTTACAGAAGGAGTCCACCCTAACTCAGTTTTTAGTTTCGTGCTATCAATCGCATAGCGGCGATCGTGCCCCGGTCGATCCTTCACAAATGCGATCAATTTTTTGCAAGAATGCACGGGTAAATTAGGTGCTAATTCATCCATTAGCTGGCACAACATATTAACTAAGTCAAGATTTTTAACTTCATTATTGCCGCCAATATTGTAGGTTTCGCCCAGTTTGCCGTGATGAATCACTACATCCAAAGCGCTACAATGATCGCCAACATATAGCCAATCCCGGATATTCTGCCCATCACCATAAACAGGCAAAGATTTGCCGATTAAGATATTGATGCACATCAAGGGAATGAGCTTTTCAGGAAACTGATAAGGGCCGTAATTGTTAGAGCAATTGGTGATAATGGTGGGGACGCCATAGGTGTGGTAATAGGCGCGGACTAAATGGTCGCTACCCGCCTTCGATGCGGAATAGGGACTATTTGGGGCATAGGGCGTTGTTTCTGTAAATGCGCGATCGCTAGGATTGAGGCTACCGTAGACTTCATCGGTGGAAACATGAAGAAAAATTCCCTCTTGTCTTGTTTCCCAATGTTTCCGAAAAGCTTCTAATAGGGTGAATGTGCCGACAATATTGGTTTGAATGAAGGCACCGGGACCTAGAATTGAGCGGTCAACGTGAGATTCAGCGGCGAAGTGAGCCACTGTATCGATATTTTCTTCTTGTAACAGCGAGTCTAATAAAGCGCGATCGCAAATATCCCCCTTGACAAACCGAAAATTTTCTTGCCCCTCCAAGGACGCCAAATTATAGCGATTCCCTGCATAAGTGAGCGCATCTAGTACCACCACTCGATCGTCAGGGTAAGCCTTACCCCAATAATGCACAAAATTGGAACCAATAAACCCAGCCCCACCTGTCACCAACAACCGACGGCTTCCTCTCATCAAACTCTCTCCTTTTCTTCCCTCTGCGGACTCTGCGTCTTGGCGGTTCGTTTATTCTTCTTCTAACAACGCCAGTAAAGCCGCCTTCATCTCTTCTGGACTGGTGGTTGCCGTTCCAAATTGGCGCACCACGATACTAGCCGCCAAATTTCCCAAAACCGCCGCTTCCCAGAATGACGCCCCAACAACTAAGCTTAGCGTCAGCGCCGCTACCACAGTATCTCCAGCGCCAGTCACATCAAACACATCGGTACGGTTGAACGCTGGGATATGCTGCTCCGTCCCGCTGCGGTCAAACAAACTCATCCCCTCTTCACCGCGAGTAATCAGCATTTGCTGGGCTTGAGTCAGCGCCAAGAGGTCGCGTCCAGCTTGGGTGATTTGCCCAGACGCGATCGCATACCCCACCGCTTGCTCCGCCTCCGGCAAATTTGGCGTAAACAGCGTCGCTCCTTGGTATCTTTGGAGACCGACTTGAGCATCCACTATTGTCTTCTGGTGAGACAACGCCGCCTCAATTACAGGCTGAGTAAAAACGCCATCGCCATAATCTGAGCAAACTACTGCATCCACTGTATCTAGATGTTGCTGAATATACTCAGCAAGCTGTAGCTGCAAATCTTGATCTGGCAACTCATCCGATTTCCGGTCAACGCGCACAATCTGCTGAGTTACCGACTGCCGAGCATGACCAGAAATCCGGGTTTTCGTCACCGTCGGGCGGTCTGGATCGAGCAACATTCCACTGGTATCAATTCCAGCTGCTTCAAAGATATGGCGCAATGCTTGCCCTTGGTCATCCTTTCCGACTAATCCAGCCACCTTCACCTGTGCCCCCAGCGTTGCCAGGTTATAGACGGCATTTGCTCCACCCCCAGGTACCTGCCGGGTATTTTCGTGGCGCAGAATCAACACAGGTGCTTCACGAGAAATTCGTTCCACTTGACCCGTCAGAAACTCATCGAGGGTAAGATCCCCAACAACCAGCACCCGTGCTTGGACAAAGTTATCCAGTAGCTGAATTAATCGCTCAGATGAATTTTGCAGCTGAGCCAAGAAGGAAGCATCTAAAGCCATAGAGGAAGTCGCAAAAGTCCAAGGGTTTATTATCCTGCAAGAGGGCGCTTTTAATGAATCCAGATGGATTCCAACTACTAGCTGCTTACTCCCACGTGAGTTTTGAGTTTATTGAGAGTTATAGGCTAGCTTGAAGAACGAACCTCAACACGCATAAGTATTGGTTGGGGTTCGTTCCTCAACCCAACTGACTGTCTAATACTGTCTTCGCTTCTTGTGAACTATGTTCAGGGTGTCTGTTGAGAATTTTGAGAATCCGGAGATTCTTGTGGTTTTCTCGGCTCAGGTGAGTTTTGAGAATTTTGAGAATCTTGCGGTTTTTTGGACTCCGAGGATTCTTGAGATTCCCGTGGTTTTTGAGACTCAGAGGATTCTTGAGAATCTCGTGGTTTTCTAGAATCTTGAGCTTCTTGAGAATCTCGTGGTTTTCTCGGCTCAGGGGAGTTTTGGGAATTTTGAGAATCTCGTGGTTTTTGAGACTCAGAGGATTCTTGAGAATCTCGTGGTTTTCTCGGCTCAGGGGAGTTTTGGGAATTTTGAGAATCCCGTGGTTTTTGAGGCTCAGAGGATTCTTGAGAATCTCGTGGTTTTCTAGAATCTTGAACTTCTTGAGAATTTCGAGCTTCTCGTGAAGCTGTCATCGGCGGACAATCTTTTTCGTTGTACGCAAACTTGACCTGAACAACATAAACTTGTTCCTTTGCACCAAAGGAATGAGCCTTAACGACTTCCTGCGCTTTCTCATTCAAAATGTTGTAACCAGAACTCCTAAGCAGTTCGGTCGTGACACTACCTTTAGCATCCACCTGCGCCCCAACTAAAGCAGTTGCTTCCGGCTTCTTAATAAAGCACGCACGAAATTGAGAAGTCAGCGTAATTTCTTGTTCTTTCGATGGGACTTTGTTGAGTCTAGAACCCCAACCCGCTAACTTTTGGCTGTAATCGTCATCACGAGTGCCATTGCCGTCATAGGCGTAGTTTCGACGTTGCTGCCGTATATCAGCAAGGACTTGCTGCCGTTGCAGTTCGCGCCGCGCCATTGCTATTTGTTGTGGAGAAAGAGGAGGCGTCTGTTGTCCGGAAGTCGCTGGAGGTTGTTGCTCAGAATTTTTAGACGTTTGTTGTTCGGAATTCGCTGCTATTTGTGGTTCCGAATTCGGTGTCTGTTGTCCAAAATCAATTGACCTCTGTGGCTTGGGATTGCTAGGCGTCTGTTGTCCAAAATCGATAGGGGGCTGTTTTCCAGAAGATTCCTCAGAAGGGTTGAAAGGTGTCTGTTGATCGGAAGTGGGCGGTGGCGGCGGAAACAGACTGGAAATGTCGTCCTGCCCCGGCTCGACACCAGCAGGCAATCCCTGAAACAGGCGACGACGAATCTCTTGCTGTGTAACTTTCCGAGATCCCGATTGGGGAACTTTGGGGGGATCGGGAAGCCGTCCTACGCTAAAACTCGGATTGTTAGGATTGAAAGGATTTTGCCTAGCTCTTTGCTGACGGCGATCGCTCGATCTCTGAAAAATCTCCGGCAACCCAGCCCCCGTGTTAGGTTGCGGTGTGGAGTTCAGCGGAAATTTGTAGGGTGGGGAGCTAGGGATCGGCGGCAATACGGAAGACGGCGGCGGCAAAGGTGGCAACAGCTGGGTTTGGTTGGGAATGGGTGGCAGCGACACGGGCGGCGGTGCAAGTTGCGGAATGCGGCTTTGCTCTGCCGGTGTTAACTCCACAACTTTGACAGTCCCTCGCGGCTTCTGCTCTTCCGGTTTGGAGGACGCGGATAAACTGGGAAGGGTCATCGCCAGCACTCCGTGGATGCCCACGGAAGCCAAAGCTGCAATCAGAGGCGGCTGAGTTAACTTTTCAGGCAGGTTTCTAATGAATGAGAGATAGGACATAGCAGGTAAGTTACACTCCTCAGCGACAGGACAGGCTGGGAATCAGGTCAGGTGGGTACGTGCGGCAAGCACGCGATCGCGATCGAAACAAGCACTCCGCTTTTATATTAGTTTCAGATTCTGAATTTTAATCTCAATTATTTCAGTCTAAAATGCTTAAAAGTTAATTTTCAGGTTCTCTGACCCAATCGCCAAGACTGGAAAAAAAGCCCAAAAGTTGCCACTTTCCTCAAGTTCCTGAAGAAATTAATCTACTGACTCGTTTACTTGCACAATTAATAAAGAAAAGTAAGGCAATTTCAGATTCGGGCGATCGCTTAACCCCGCATAAATTACCTGCTCTGGTAGCGTTGCCCGTTCCACTACCCAGCTACGTTCCAACAACCCGCGCTGCTGCAACACTTTCCAAACTTGCTCGTAAACTGAACTCACTTTCATCAGCACCACCACATCTGCCCATTCTAAAACAGCTTCCAGCTCTCCTACCGTGTAGATCGCTGGTAACACGACGAGGCGCTGAGCGCGAATTGTCAGTGGAATTCCTAACACCGCTGCCGCCGCCAAAGGGGAACAGATTCCCGGCACTGTCTGCACTATTACTTCAGGATGCAGTTGTTGCAGTGTCTGCGCCAAATAGGTAAACGTGCTATAGAAACTGACATCGCCTTCCGAGACAAAAGCAACATCTTGACCCAATTTTAGAGATTGCCAGACTTCTTGGGCTGCGACTTGCCACGCCTGAGTCAAAATCTCGCTTTCTTGTACGTAAGGAAAAGTTAACGCTAATTGCACTTGGCGGGGATTCAACCATTGAGCCACCATCTGCTGAGCGATTCCTGGCTTACCGTGTAACCCAGCGGGAAAAGCCACCACCGGCACCCGTTGCAAAATGCCGAGTCCCTTCACAGTAATCAGTTCTGGGTCGCCGGGACCCACGCCAATGCCGTACAAGATACCTGATTGCACAATAAAATTTAAAATCTAAAAGCTAAAACTCAAAATCTCAAATGCCTTTACCGACTGTCATTTTGCCCGGATATCTCGAAGGCGCGATCGCCTACCGTCCACTCGAACAATCTCTACAAGAATCGGGTTTCCCCACTGTAACCGTACCCTTGCGAAGTCGGGATTGGGTGCCCACTGTAGGAGGACGGTCGATGATTCCGATTTTGCGGCAACTCGACCGCACGGTAAAACAAATTTTGCAGCAATACAACGTTTCTCAGCTTAACCTGATTGGTCACTCCGCTGGCGGCTGGATTTCCCGGATCTACCTGGGGGAAAAACCTTATTCTATTCACGGAGATGTCACAGAAGACGCTGGTTTGTGGCACGCTCACCCTTATGTTGCCACGCTTGTCACCTTGGGAACGCCCCATATCAGCGGGGAACGCTGGACGCGGAAAAATCTAGATTTTGTCAAAATGAACTATCCAGGAGCCTTCTACTCAACGGTGCGTTACATCTGCGTTGCCGGTAAATCTATCTTCGGGGCGAGGCGTCCGGGGCAGTGGCTAGCCTACAGCAGTTACAAACTTACCTGCGGGATTGGTAACACTTGGGGAGATGGGATTACGCCGATTGAAGCGGCTCATCTGGAGGGAGCAACCAATCTGGTTATCGAAGGTGTCAAGCACTCACCCAGAACTCCTGGCATTTGGTACGGTTCGCCAGTCGCTTTACCGTCTTGGGTGGAGTATTTGGCATGACATGGGTAATACTGATGAGTCATTGACCCTTGGCGAATCACTCATGACTCATCACAACGATTCAGCCTTTAGGCATACGCTGTTAGGACAACGAAATTCCTTCTGTAACTGGCTAGCATTTGACTAATGTTAAGAAAAGTAAAGTTTAGCCATGAAAACCGAGCAGTATGAATTTGTCCTTCGGCGTCTGGCTACGATCCTGGCTGTTGGGATTCTAACCTTGAGCCTAATCGCTGCTGTGACTGGAATTCTGTTAGCTTTCTACTACGAACCGGCGGCGGGTGGTGCTTATGATTCCCTGCAAGCGATCGCAAATGAAGTTTCCAATGGCTGGGTGATTCTCCGCGTTCACGATCTCGCGGGAAATGGGTTAATTGCAGTGTCTTTAATCGAAATTGTCGTGATGTTTCTGGGGCGACAATTTACGAATAGTTGGTTAACTGCGTGGATTAGTGGCATTCTATTGACATTAACCGCGATCGCGCTCGGTTGGACGGCGATGATTCTCGACTGGACTCAACTCGGCTACTGGCGTCTGAGCATCGAATTGGGAACTATCGAAGCCATTCCTTTTATTGGCTCCCAGCTGCGAGACATCGTTACAGGTGGTGGAGCCATTACTACAGCTACTGTCGAACACCTCTACACCCTACACAGCTACATTTTATCCGTGGGAGCGATCGCGATCGCACTGATTCATCTAGGCGGGTTATTAGTCCAGGAAAGACAGCACAAGCAGCTTCAGATGAAATTAGCCGCCACCAACTTAGCCACCGAGTCAGAATCCGCGCAGGCAAAGAACGATCCAAAATCTCTCAGCCTCAGTAGTGCTGAGTCACAGAAATAGCAAATTTATAGTCGCAAATCTAGGTTCACTTAGTAACCTGCTCCTGGAAGGTTTCGGTTGTGTGCTTGCTGTCGCTGTGCGGTTTCAACCGCCAAGTGCAAGAATATGCGATCGCTTTTCTTGCTTTCCAGGCAGATTGGCATAGTCGCGACTGTCTTGTGTCAAGCTTCTGTAGGTTCTGTTTGAGGTTCTGGTTTGAGTTCTCCCAAAAGGACACCTACACTTGCAGATGAGATGGGTACCTCTTCAACTTCCGGCAGTTTCTCTAGCGCCAAACGAGAAGATGGACTCGCACCCGATAAACGCTTCAAGAGTTTTGGTCGAGGGTCATGCAGCACATAAATAATCTGATCTCCCGCTTCCCAATCCTCTGTCGCAGGTACCACTTGGAAACGCCCCTCCCGTAAAAATAGTAAGGGTACTAGCTCCCCGGAACGAATTAAGGCTTGTAGATGAGCTTGTTGAAACGAAAAACCAGGCTCTTTGAGTGACGTTTTGCCTAACTTCACCTGTCCATCGTTCAGGTATTGATTCCAATTCTTAATTGATAAATTAGGAATGAAAGCTTGGTGAACCTTACTATTATTAGTCGGTGTATTCGCTTGGGGAAATACTGCCAACACACGAGGAGGACGAAACTCCTCAGAAGCACGCTGCGCCAACACTAAATTCACCTCCCCATTATTCGTCATTGCCAGAAAGGTTCCCATTGAGTCGAGTCCCGCCTCTTCCAGAACTTCCGTATCCAAACCACTGCTTAAAAATACCCGCAGATTTTCCTGCTCTGCTTTTTGGCACGCTTCGGGGTCTGTGTCAATCAGCACTACAGACTCTCCTTGTTCCTGAAACAAACGGGCAATCAGGCGGCTTAAGGGATTACAACCAATAATCACAGCGCCCGTTGCTTCCTGGAGGTTGATTTGCAGCCAACGAGCAACCCAACGTGCTGTCAGTCCTTGCAAAAATACGGTCAGGATAATCGTGAGGAAGACCAACGCTTTGATAGAATCGCCGCCGTTGATGCCCCGCTGGGTCAGAAAAATGGCAAATAGAGAAGCAACCGACGCCGAAACAATTCCTCTAGGAGCAATCCAGCACAAAAACAGCTTCTGCCGCCAGTTCAGGTCGCTATTGAAGGTACATAAGCCGATGTTTATCGGTCGCACGATAAACATCAGTGCCAGAACTGTAAACAAACTTCCCCACCCCAGCGCAAATACACTTGCGATGGACAAGTCAGCTGCCAGCAGGATGAACAAAACCGAAACGCCAAGAATCGTTAATTGTCCTTTAAATCGCCGCAACATCCGTTCTTCTGGGATTGAGGAGGCACCCAGAACAATTCCCGCCATCACGGTTGCCATTAACCCCGACTCACTGCGGATTGTTTGCGCCAAACCAAATAAGCCCCACAACCCAGCCAGAACGACCAGGTTATTTAAGTCTTCTGAAAGAAACTTGGCGCGTTTGATAATCCAACCCATCAACCAGCCACCGACAACGCCAATGCCGCCGCCGATGCCTAAGCGTAAGACGAGACCGATGAAAGCTTCGATGGGGTCGGTATCGGCGTTCAAAATGGTGTCCAGCACGACGACAGCCAAAATAGCCCCTACTGGGTCAATTAAGACGCCTTCTCCTTCCAGAAGTGCTGCCACTTGCCGATCTACTTGCACCTGTTTCAGCAGAGGACTGATCACGGTTGGTCCCGTTACGACCACTAAGGAAGCGTAGAGAAAAGCGATAGGCCAGGGAAATTCACCCAGCCAGTGAGCTGCCATACCGCCGCCCAGAAGCGTGATCAGCGTTCCCAGCGTCACTAAGTTTCGCAGGCTGCCGGAAACCTTGCCCAACTCTCTCAGCTCTAGGTTCAGCCCCCCCTCAAACAGAATCACTGCCACTGCCAGAGCAGTAATGACCTCTAAGCCCGTACCTAGAGAATGCGGGTGTAGCAGGCGCAAGCCATCAGGTCCCAGGAGAATGCCAAACAGCAGCAAAAAGACGATGCTAGGAACCTGAAGATATTGGGCTAAAACCTGGGCGCTGATACCTGCAACAACCGTGATAACGATTTGCAGGGTTAGTTCAAAGGATGTTTCCATGTTGTAGATTTTGATAAAACCAACGAAGTTTTATCAATATCAATATCTTTGGTAAAGGATAGTAAATATTAACCCTTCCTGGCTGCTATGCAATAGTCAACCTGTCTTTGCATCGGATATTTTGAGACAAGTATCTGTAGTCTATGATACACGTTTGGTCTAAAAATCTACTGAAAAAGCAAAAATTTGTCTGTGATGCAAACAGGGTATATAGAGTAGATGCGAAAAGGGCACAGAAGAAAAGTGCGATCGCTCCTTTACTGAATTGCTTGCCCTTTTAACCACGCTTTTCAATCCGTTTGTTGAGAAAAATCCAGCAGCAACTCCCCCAAATCTTCTCACTGGACAACCGTTCCTGCACTCAGAACGCAAAGAACCTCTTCCTAATGTGCTGGTTCGATCCTAGCAAGCTGTTCTAAGAAACACTGCTTCTTGCTGGCATTCAACTGGAGTAGGGGTGTCAATAAAGCCGGTTAGCTGCACTTGTGTTACTTTTATCATTTCTACGGTATCTTTTCGGATATCACCACTTGCTCCAGACTTGTAAACTTGATCAGCACACGACTTGGATGCCTAAGACCATGAACGCATCTGCGAATTTTGACTTCGACGACGACAAGTTCAACGCACCACCTTCTCAAGTTATCCCTTGGTGCCAGATGATCAATCCTCGATATGGGAAAACTGGCATCCAGCCGCACGGATTGGCAATTAAGCTAGATAACGCTAATGCGGTTGGCTTTAAACCGGATGCCACTTGGGACCAGGTGCAGCATGAGTTTAGCACCGGAGTCGAAACGCTGTTTATCACTACTACCCCCCGCTTAGTCATCGTGCGGCGGGGTCCATTGTCTGTGAAAGACCGTGAAACTGGGATGAAATTGGGTACGTTTAAAGATAACTACGATGCTTTTTTGGCAGACAAGCTCAAGTTTAAGACATTCACTCGCCACTTGATTTTTTTAGTGGGGGAGAAACAAAAGCTTTTGCATCACTTGCCATTGCAATTGACGGTGAATGGTGCAGCAGGTGCTAGTTTTGGAAAATCCTACTGCGAGATGAAACAAGGTCAAGTCGTCGGTGGATTTATTGCTGAATTGGAAAAGGCTTATGCTCAGTATCGAAAGCAGCCTTTAACACCAAAAGGGCCGTTGTTTCATGCTCATGGAATTTTTTGTCCGTTAATTGAAATGGAGGAAAGGGGCAGTGGCACAAATACGGCTCTGGTGGCTAGTACAGTAGATTATGAGCATCCTACTGCTAAGAATTTAACAGAATATCTAATTTCTTCCAGTTCTGAGGAGTCTGTGCTTATCTGCAAAACTTTTGAGGAGTACCAAGACTTCGGAAAAGAAAAACCGAAAGAGGAAACCCCCGCGCCCAAAATGGAGATGGCAGGGGTGTCTAGTTCATACGATTATCACGATGAATTTGAGTACGGCGAACCTCCTTATTAAATAGGACACAAGGAAAGAGTAAAAACTTAAAAAAGGCAAAAGTAACAAGTTTTTACTTTTGCCTTTTTACTTTTAATTTCTAGGTAGGATTAGGACGCGATCGCCTCAATTTCTTAGGTTGCGGGATGCTAAAAGATTTACTGTTTTAGCAGCAGGTAATACAGTTGCCCATTGCCGCCGGTGACACCTGCGCGATCGCCTGCCCGTTTACCCGTTCCGATAAAATAATCTACGCGACCGGGACCTAGAATTGCACTTCCCTTATCCTGGTCGAGTACGTAGCGACTCACCAGACGCTGTTCGATCTTACCGGCACGATTAAAGTAGGGAACTCTTGTATGAATTAAAGCTAAGGCACCCGGAGGCATCAAAGATTTATCCGTCGCAATCGAACGCTCAGCTGTCACCGGCACCCCAACGCTTCCCATCGCTGGGGCACCATTGGTTTCGTTGAAGAAAACAAAGCGCTGATTGCGCGGGATATAGTTACTCAGCTCTAAAGGATTTTGCTGGAAGTATTTGATCAGCACAGGTAACGTCAGACCGGATAGGGGCAGTTTGCCATCTTTAGCGAGTTCTTTCCCAACACTGGTGTAGGGGTAATCGGTTCCACCCGCATAACCGACCGTCATCACGCTTCCATCGGTCATCTGGAGCTGAGCAGAGCCTTGGATTTGCACCAAGAAGGCTTCCAGGCGATCGCTCATCCAAGCGATTTCTAGCCCTTTTAGCGGACTGTTCGCTCCCAGCAAGCCATCCTCCCCTTCTAGCTGAACCCGTGTGGGGTGGGGTTTGGGCCAAGAGTTGAAGTTTGACGGCATCCCATAGAGAGGATAACGATGCTCTGCCGTCTGCTTGCGGCTGGCTGTATAGGTTGGTTCGTAGTAGGCGGTGTACTGAACGTTCCCCTTGTTGTCCTTGCCTACAGACTGGTACAAGACAAACTCACGCTTGATTGCAGCTTGCAGTTCGGCAGCCGAACCAGAGTTGAGAACTAGCTGCCGAAAGCGCACTAAAGATCGGCGGACGCGATCGCGGGTGATTCCCGGCACCGGATACTGCTGGTAGGCTTGAGCGGCACTGTTTGTCTGTAAATATCGCAGACTGTTATCAATCGAGGCGATTAAAGCTTTTCGGTCTCCGGCTTGACCGTTTTGCCCCCAGATTTGCTCATCAAGTCCCAGTGCATCTGACCGGCAACAGACGAGATTTAAAAGGTTTGAGTTGACTGGTATCAGCGGAACGGACAGGGGATCTTTAGCGAGGGCAGGCAAAGTGACATTTCCCAGAGTTACACCAAAACTCAGGGACAGTAAAGCCAATGTCTTTCTCATTACTTACACCAAAAGGGAAAGTGATAGCTATTCGTAGTCACTTCTATCGACACTTCCGGCGAAGACAGGTTCCACTCGGATTGCCCTAATGCTGACGGGACGTATAACCATGTACTCGCCCTGGATATTTTTGATCGGCACACTGATAAAGTCCGTGGAGGCGGCTTTGGGCATCAGCTCGCCGCTGTACCACTTCTGAAACTCTTGAATGGTTGCAAAACGCACTTCTGCTTTGTGACCACCTTCTATCATCAGGTGTACAGCGTATTCGGTGGGAGTTCTCGGCATACAGTCGATTGATTTTCAATCCGTCCTGATTATTATGAGCTGAGAATGGTCGAAAATAACAGGCTATTTCTACAGAATTTTCTCAAAAGGTCATTCGTTATTAGTCTGTAGCAACCAACGAATGACGAATAGCACTGGCTTCAGAGCCTTGAATTAAAATTCAGGCTTCACGGCTAGAACCTGTTTTCACAGGTTGAAATTTATATACTGTAATGACCAGTGACGAATGACTAGGAAAATAGATTAAACCGATGCAGCAGGGTTTCTAGCAGGGGCGGTAAAGTTTGATGCAGTTCCGACGCACTGTTAAACAACAGTTGTTGATGGTTGGGAAGGTCAAAGGGAAACTGTCCCGACATCTCCGAACGCTCCATTTGAGCTAGCAGAATTTGTTCAGAACGCTTACTTTGAAAGGCGTAGCCAATTTCTACACAAACATTCGGACTGGGAATGAGTAGGGGCGTTTCTTCCCTGGAAATGCTAGTGATAGGTGTCCCATCAGCAACAAATAGCAGACTCTTCCGAATTTTTCGCATCTGCGTGGTGTTGAGGCGATTTGAGGCACCTGTGGGGCGGTTGGATACTTCTAGCGTCAAAGGAAGACGCGATCGCGTGTTTAATGCTTCTAGGGCGTTAGCCAGTCCCTCTCGCAGGGCTTCACTCGACGCCGCATATTCAGTCTGATGGCAGAGGAAGATAATCGGTTCCAGATTCGCCATCACCGTCTGTTTAGTGAAATAAATCTCGTGGCTTGTCAGGTCAATGTTGGAGATTATGTAGCCACCGCTGCCTTCGATGTAAAACTCTACCGATTCCCCTTCTAGATAACGACCAAACCAAGCTGAGCGCTTAACATCCTGGCTGTCTTCTAAAAAATCTGCCCGTAATCCAGACTTCAGCAAGCTATTTTTGCTCAATCGCAGATCGTGGGGACGTTTCTCTAATTCTTTAATCGGCTCATACTCTTGGAGATACCAGCCTCTCAGGGCAATGATAGCCATGATGTCTTATCAATAATGCACAGAATCTTCACGTCTTTAATTTAAGACGCCTGAGAAGGAATCTTAGCAGTATGCGGTGACATCTTCTCCACATTCATCTGCTAGATAGCAAAGTGCCCGGAAACGTAGGCTTACGACTTCTTCGTAAAGCGGATTCAGCTTGCACATTGGAGGAATGTGAAACAGGGTGCGACCAAATACTTTGATATCGCGCTCAAAGGGGCACTGGGAGGGGATTGACTTGCACAGGCGATGAGCGAGTTCGCGATCGCGCACTTGTATGTTGTCAATCCATTCGCGCAGAGGTTGCAGGAAGTTCAACCGCGTCCGTGCTTTTGTGGGTTGTTGAATCGGGGCTACCTTTTGGGAAACCTCTTCTTGAGGCATCCAGAACCAGCTTGTCAGGGAAATATTTTTTACTGTATACTGGGATACATTCATGATGCTTCTCCTGTGTTGCGTTTTCAAGTCTTCAAAAAGCTAAATTTAACTGTCTGTCCTTTATCTACAACTGCGACTCTGCTTTTACCGGATGCTGGCTGTGAGATTTGAGCGTTTCTAGAAACTTTGACCGTTAGACTTACTTAATCATTGACGCGCGATCGCTATTTTTTGTTCTTTGCTCGGTTAATCTCGGATGCCGACTTGACAGACAAAAGGCTTGTGAGAACTCTTCTGTTATCATCCTCCCTAATTTCCTGTCTATATTGCGTGAGGAACATCACTGAATATTTGTGAGTGTCCCTTCCAGGTTTCAGTGATTACACGCATATATTGCCACTGCACTCTCGCATAAACTTGTCTGCATAAAGGCTGTAAGGTCTGTGGTTGCTTTGCTTTCGGCAAAAATGCCCCTACACGCTTCGCGGCTCGCTCGCTTCCTAACTTTTCTTAGAATCAGAGCCATTTATTTTCCTTTAACGACGAGAAAATAATCACTCATTGAAAACTCTAAGGAGAAGTGAAAGAACCTAGCCAAGTTGATAAAATCATTTCCCGTCTACCAATTTGAATTCAGCAATTTTGCTGATGAAATAAAAAATAAAAGTTGGTAATAAATTACCTATTTCACTGAGGAATAAAAAAATAGAGATAGAAATCTTAAGCTACAGCTAGTTGATTCAGTTTTTGCCCTATTTTCAAAGAGCAATACTTAAAAATCATTAAAAATAAATTTCGTAAAAGTACTTGCAAAGTTATACTGCAAAGGTAAATTATGATCGCTCTACAAAATATATGTGAGTTCAAGGTAAAGATGAACACCCGAACTTTAAAAACAACTCCAATTAAGACAAATATATTGGGAATTGGAGTCAGTCGTACTAAATATAAAGACTGTACGGATTTGATTATTCAAAGTGCCCAATCACGCCAATCTTGTACCGTTGCAGCAGTGAATGTCCATAGCATTACCTCCGGTTATCTTGACCCAGACGGTCATGGTTATCAACTCAATCAATTTACTCTAGTTGCCCCTGATGGTCAGCCGGTGCGTTGGGCGCTCAATCTTCTTCGTAATCGTGATGAAGAGATACTCCCGGAGCGGGTGCGGGGTCCAGAGCTAATGTTAAATATTTGCGAACAAGCTGCTGCTAAAGAAATAAGTATTTTTCTATATGGCTCTACGGAAGCAGTTCTGGAAACTTTACAGAAGAATCTACAAGAAAAATTTCCCAGATTGATAATTGCCGGGGCAGTTTCTCCTCCGTTTCGCCCTTTAACGCCGCAAGAAGATGCGGCATACACTAAACAAATTCGGGAATCTGGCGCGGGAATTGTCTTTGTTTCTTTGGGTTGTCCGCGCCAAGAAGCATGGGCTTTTAATCATCGCCATCAGCTAGATTGTCCGATCGTTGCGGTGGGTGCTGCTTTTGATTTTCATTCTGGCAACATTCCTGAAGCTCCGTTTTGGATGCAAAGCTTGGGTTTAGAATGGCTTTTCCGCTTTTTACAGGAACCCAAACGCCTATGGAAGCGCTATTGGTTACTGAATCCTCTTTATTTGATTCTCTTGGGTTTACAGCTGCTCAAATTACTTCCTGTCGAGCAAGACTCAATAGAAGTAGAAACCAGCAGCGCTGAGCGCCACCCAGAAGCAATCAATCGCTAGTTACAAAGTTGTGTCGCAGTTACGGATTGAAGTCACTAGCGTTTTGGAACGCTCATCTAGCTTAGTCACCCGCGATGTGAACAACAATTTCTCGATAATGACCGCGCTGCCGATGTTCCCAAATATAGATTCCCTGCCAGGTTCCCAATAGCAATTTACCGCCAGCGATAGGGATTTGTTCAGAAGTATGAGTCACAGCAGTGCGAATGTGAGCTGGCATATCATCAGGGCCTTCCGCATTGTGGAAGTAGCGATCGCTTTCCGGCGCGAGTTTTGTTAAAAAGTTCTCTAAATCTTTGAGAACATCTGGATCGGCATTTTCTTGAATCAGCAGACTGGCTGAGGTATGACGCAAAAACAGGGTGCAAAGTCCAGTCTGTATACGCGAATCTGCAACGATCGCTTGAACTTTGGGCGTAATTTTGTATAAAGATTTGCCAGGAGTTTGAACAGTCAGGATCTGTTGGTAATGAGTCATTGCGGCTCGAAAAAATTAACGGTTTTGGAAATAGCTGACGACAGCACGGGCGATCGCTTCGGTTCCATCTGTCGCCACCATCTGAGATTGATGGGGTGGAAGCATTGGTTGATGCAAAAACTCCCAGTTGCTTTGGAAGAACTCAGCAGGTTGTAGAATTTGATGATAAGTATGATTTTGGATGCCTTCAAGCAGCAGAGGCGCTTCGGCAAAATCTTCTCGTGTTAGCGTCACAATGGGTACTCCCAATCGCAAAGCTTCGGCAAAAGTGCTGTATCCAGGTTTGGAAACGACGCGCCCGCATATTGGCATAAAATCGACTGGGCGGTAAGATTGGTCTGTAATTTTTATAAGATTCGGTAAATTGGGTGCATTCCGGTCAAAGGTGATAAATTGCCAATCGGAAAACTTCAGCAAATTGTTGTAGGGAATTTCTTGTAACCCTAAACCGCCAAAGGTGAGCAAGATGGTTTGCTCGGTTGGTGTGGTAATTCCCCATTGAGATCGTAGTGCGTCTGCGCTGTGGCGAGGAGTGCCGCCGGTTAAACCGACATCGACGATCTGTGGGAAAGCGCTCATCGATTCGTGGAAGGGCAAGCGAAACAAGCGATCGCACTTTGCATAACATTCACTCATCCAATCCGCAATTGCATTAAATTCTCCTCCCCACTCCCGATAGATAAAATCCCAGCCAAAATTACTCAGCATCCAACAAGGAATCCCAGCGGCTTTGCCGATTGACGCTGCCAGCGGTGGAATATCTGCCAAAATCAAACCCACTCGGTTTTGACGGATAAAGTTTACTTCACTTGCAATTATCGATTTCTCTTGGGCGCGAATTTGTTGCACTTTTTCCAAAGTCGCAGCTTTATCCATTGCGAAACTATCAGCTTGCACAACGCCGATATCAAAAGCGCGGGGGCGATGAATAAAATCCCCTGGAATATAAGATTCTAGTAACCAACGGGGTGCTGTTGTTACCAGAATCAGCAAAATTTCTGGATACATTTGCTGAACCGCCGCCGCGACGGATGCCGCCCGGACTGCATGACCAAAGCCATGATTGGTGATAGCGATGTATAAAATTGGGTGTTTAGCAGTCATTAGTCAGTAGTCAGTCATGATTAGTCATTAATCTAGTTGCCAATTCCTAAGGTCTAATGACCCGTGACTACTGACTCAATTTTTGAATGGCTTCAACAAGTTGGTCAATGTCAGATGGCAGGGTGAAATAGTGAACGCAGGCGCGTACACAGTCGGGATTGCGGATTGTCCGAACCAGCAAGTTTTGATTTTCTAAAGATTGTACTAATTGCTGGTGATTGCCCCCTCCTGAAAGCTGGAAGGAGACAAGACCGGATTCTGGCGGTGCATTTCGCAGACATTTGATGTGAGGAACTTCGGCTAAACGTTGCCAGAGGTATTGGCTCAACTCTAGGATTTGTTGGAAGCGAGATTCTGGGGTTCCCCATTGCTGATGAAGAGCGATCGCTGCCCTAAGCCCAGCATAGAGGGGATAGGCAGAAGTCGCTACTTCATATCTTCGCCCATCCGGTTGCCAGCCAATTGGTTGACCGGATGAATTGGCGATAATGCTGCGCCAGCCAATAAACGTGGGATTCAGGCTTTCTAAAGCTTCCGGTCGCACGTACAGACCACCGACGCCTTCTGGCCCGCACCACCACTTGTGACCTGTGAAAGCATAAAAATCAATCCCCAATTCTGTCAAATTTAACGGCATTGACCCCACGGATTGAGCTGCGTCCACCAAAATTCTGATGGGGGGATTCTCGGTGGAATGGTTGCGGCAGGCGGCAGCAATTTCAGCCAGCGGCAAGACTTGACCCGTGTTCCAGAGGATATGACTCAGCACGACCATTCTGGTCTTGGGGCGCAGATATTCTGCGATCGCTGCTACGGGATCGCCTTCATTCAAAGTTCCCATGAGCGGACAGCAGGATACTTCAATGCCAAAGCGTCGTTGGAGTTCCTGTACGGTTGCCACAATGCCTGGATGTTCGCAGTCAGAAATTAGCAGATGGTCTCCTGCTTGCCAGTCCATGCCCCAAAGGGCGATATTGCAGCCGACGGTGACATCTTCAGTCAGGGTAATGGTTTCGGTGGGAACACCCAGAGAAGACGCGATCGCAACTCTCGTTTCCGTTGCCTCCCGTACCACCCAGGTACCTACCTCATTGGAGAACGGCCCCACTCGCTGCACGTATTCATAGGATTGGAAAATAGCATCCAAAGCTGCTTGGGGCATCGGACCTTGACCGCCATAGTTGAAATACGCTTTATTCACTAGAGCTGGAAATTGCTGCCGATGCTGTTCTAGCAGCGTTTGTCCTGAAGAAATGCTCGTCATAGTATCAATATTAGACTTCACTGGAACAAGGAATTGTCACTTCGTAGCTTTGCTGGATACGGCAGCAGAGGCGTTGCAATTGGTTATCGCTGTAACGGTTGCTAGATAATGTTAACTTATTTAAAATTTTGCATAAATCCGGTGCGTTGACTTGACAAGTTTACAAGAACGTGAATCAAATTTCACAAAATCTCTTTCTCAGATTTCCCTTGTATGCAGGCTACAAAATGGCGTTGAGTGTCGGTTAAGTTGCTATGCATCTAATACCAAGTTTTCTTTTTGATGCTACACAACATTTAGAACCCAGTTATTTCCCTAGCAAATAACAAACAACAAGGGAGAATCAAAAATCGGTTCAAAGTTCATCTTATAACGAGTAAAGGAACTCGCTATGAATCAGCCAATTGAATTATCTTTAGAGCAAAAATTCAGTATTAGAAGCTTCTCAGACCAAGTGCAAAATATGTCCCGCGAACAAGCACAGGAATTTTTGATTATGCTGTACGAGCAAATGATCGTCAAAGAAAATATGTACAAGTCCTTTCTGAAGCACGAGTGGGGACTTGATTCAGGCAAAATGTCTGCATGAATCTTATCCGTAGTGCCACATTCGGGATGAGAAGTTAATGCTGGGCGATCGCACTCTCTTAAGCGAGGGGCGGCAATGGTGGTCAACCAGGTTAGGTAGTATGGGATAGCCTTGCTAAAATACGCTCTTGCGTCGCATCCCTCCAGTTGAACCATGACCACCACTACTGACTTCCTTAGCCACCTCAACCCCTCCCAGCGCCGCGCTGTTGAGCATTTCTGCGGGCCTTTGCTGGTTGTTGCCGGTGCTGGTTCCGGCAAAACGAGGGCGCTGACTTATCGAATTGCCAATCTCATTTTGAAGCACCGGGTCGATCCGGAAAATATCCTGGCGGTGACTTTTACCAACAAAGCCGCACGGGAGATGAAGCAGCGGATGGAAAAGCTGTTTGCCGAACAGCTTGCTGAAAAAGAATATGGGAAGCCGCTGACAGCGTTACCAGCGGATGAACAGACAAGATTGCGATCGCGCGTTTATAAAATTTACATCAAAGACTTATGGATTGGGACTTTCCACAGTCTGTTCTCTCGTATCCTTCGATACGATATCGAAAAATATCAAGACGAAAGAGGACGTAAGTGGAGCCGCAATTTTTCTATTTTTGACGAATCCGACGCTCAAAGTTTGGTGAAAGAGATTGTTACCAAACAAATGAACCTGGATGAGAAAAAGTTTGAGCCGCGTTCGGTTCGTTATGCCATCAGCAACGCCAAGAATCAGGGATTTTCCCCCAAAGAATTTGAGGCGGAACAGGCGAACTATCGCGGACGGGTAATCTCGGAAGTTTACAGCAAATACCAAGATAGACTGGCAGAAAATAACGCGCTTGACTTCGATGATCTAATTGCGATTCCGGTAAAGCTATTTCAACAAAACGAGCAAGTCTTGGGTTACTGGCATCGAAAATTTGGTCACATTTTGGTAGATGAATATCAAGATACAAACCGGATTCAGTACGATTTGATTCGCCTGCTGACGACGAATGGAGAAACTAGAAAGAATGAGTGGGATTGGAAAAATCGCTCGGTTTTTGTCGTCGGTGATGCGGATCAATCTATTTACTCTTTCCGCATGGCAGATTTCACCATCTTGCTGGAATTTCAAGAAAACTTTGGGGATGGTTTGCCGGATGACGATACGCGGACGATGGTAAAGCTGGAGGAAAATTATCGCTCTAGGGAAAATATTCTCCAAGCGGCAAATAAACTCATTGAAAATAACACTCAGCGGATTGATAAAATTCTCAAAGCGACACGCGGGGCAGGCGAACAAATTTTTTGTCACAAAGCCGACAACGAGATTACAGAAGCTGAGTTCGTCGTGCATCAAATTCGCAACCTGAAACATAAAGATCCAGAGTTAGACTGGGGGAGTTTTGCGATTCTCTACCGCACGAATGCTCAATCTCGTGCTTTTGAAGAGTGCTTGGTGCGTGCGGGTGTTCCCTACAACATTGTTGGGGGTTTAAAATTTTACGACCGCAAAGAAATTAAAGATGCGATCGCGTATCTGCGGCTCATTGTGAATCCAGCGGATGCGCTGAGTTTGTCGCGAATCATTAATACTCCACGGCGCGGTATTGGCAAAGCGACCTTGGATGCGATCTCGGATGTCGCCCAAGAATTAGGCGTATCGATGTGGGAAATCCTCAAAGACGAAACCTCTGTGAAGACTTTAGCTGGACGGGCGGCGAAGTCTATTAACAGTTTTGTGCAGATGATTTGCCACTGGCAGCTACAATTGGACACTCTGCCAGCTTCGGAAATCGTGCAGGGAGTGATGCAAGATTCTGGTTATATTCAGGATTTGAAAAGTCAAGGCACCGACGAATCGCAAAACCGATTGGAAAACGTCCTCGAACTCAAAAACGCTGTTCTGCAATTTGAGGAAGAAAACGAAGATTCAAGCTTAGAGGGTTTTCTCGCAAGTGCTTCCCTATCTTCTGATTTGGATGATGTGAAAGAAGAGCGATCGCGCTTGTCGCTGATGACGTTGCACTCTGCCAAAGGACTAGAATTTCCAGTCGTCTTTTTAGTAGGAATGGAGCAAGGATTGCTTCCTCATACTCGGACTCTCAACGATCCGGCGCAGCTGGAAGAAGAACGCCGCCTCTGTTATGTGGGCATCACCCGCGCTCAAGAACGACTCTATCTCACCCATGCCCGCGAACGTCGCCTCTGGGGTTCCCGCGAACCAGCCATTCATTCTCAGTTTCTCAAGGAGTTACCCGCAGATTTGCTGAGTAGTAATTTACCCAAGGCAACTGCTAATAGTCGCGCTGGTATGGCGTCAACATCTCCGAGACAAACATCCAATGGTGCCAGCAGTCTAGGGCAGAATTGGAGCGTGAGCGATCGCGTCCTCCACAAAGCGTTTGGTGTCGGTCAAATTACGAACATTTTCGGGCAAGGAAGCAAAATTACTCTCGCCGTGAGATTTCCTGGCATCGGTATAAAAATCATCGATCCTAAGATTGCTCAACTGCAACGAGCGGAATAAACAGTCAGGAGAGCTGATTCATTCAAAACTCAAAACAATTGATTGAGTCGTGAGTAAAATCGCCCCAAAGGAATACCACTCGAAAACTGGAGATGTTGTTACAGTCCGGAGTGCCTTGATTGAGGATGCAAAAGCTCTCGTCGATCTTCAATTTTCAGTCGCTCAGGAAGGCAAGTATATGGTGACTGAGGCTGAGGAATTTAACTTAACCAAATCGGAGGAAAAAGAAACAATTGAACAGCATTCTCAGCAACCAGGACAACTTTACTTGGTGGCTGAGATTGACAACACAGTTGTCGGATTTGTTGAGTTTGAGAACGGAAACCGAAGACGCACCTCTCATAGTGGGATACTCTCCATTTTTGTTGGCAGAGAATGGAGAGGAAAAGGCATCGGCTCGTTTTTGCTGCAAGAACTGCTTGATTGGGCAGCTAATGAGCCGCTGATAGAAAAAGTGACTCTAGCAGTATTCTCTACAAATCGCAGCGCGATCGCTCTCTACAAAAAATTCGGTTTTCAAGAAGAAGGAAGATGTCCCAAAGATATGAAATTAGCATCTGGAAAGTATATCGATAGTGTATTGATGTACAAATTTGTAAAGGAAACGTAGAGACACGATATATCGCGTCTCTAGATACTAGGAGAGGAATTCTCACTTGATATTGAGTCCGCGCATAGCTAATAACGCCGAACCATAAGCAGCGGCTGCGTGCATTGGCGGAACAATTGGCACTTGCAGATGACGGGCGCGAATTGTTGTCCAAGTGGGATTTTTCGCACCGCCTCCAGCCGTATAAATGCGAGTTAGAGGAGTGCTACCGAGTTGTTGTAAAAGTTGATACCCTCGTGCTTCAATACGGGCGATACTTTCGAGCAAACCGTGTAGAAATTCTACTGGGTTATCTGGACGCGGTTCCAGTCGTGGCGATAGATGGGGGTCGTTAATCGGGAAGCGATCGCCTTTTTTTAACAACGGATAATAATCCAGCAAACTTTCTTTTTCTGCATCAATCTGACTGCTGAGGCTTTCTAATTCAGCATCGGTGAAGAATTTTCGCAGCACAGCACCGCCAGTATTAGAAGCACCGCCGACTAACCACAAATCGCCCAAACGATGGCTGTAAATTCCGTATTTTGCATCATCTACGCGAGTGCGACTTAACAGCTTCAGCACCAGCGTTGAACCGAGGGAGGTACTCGCTTCACCGGGAGACTTTGCACCGCTAGCGAGAAAAGCCGCAATACTATCAGTGGTTCCAGCACACACTACGCAATCTTTGGGTAATCCCAAGTTAGTAGCAATTTCAGGTTTTAATTCAGCAACAGGTGTCCCTGGGGCAATAACTTCAGGAAGATGAACGGGTAACTTGAGATTTACTAACCATTCTGGATAACATGAATTTTCAACATCGTAGCCTAATTTTAAACAATTTTGATAGTCACTTATGCCCAGTTTTCCATGTAATAAAAATGCCAGCCAATCTGCCTGATGAAGGAAGTAATAATTTTGAATTATAGGAGTAGACCCTTGTACCTGCTCTGAATTTTGAAGCAACCATAAAAGTTTGGCGAGGCTGGAGGTAGCGCTTAATACCGTGTGGTTTGGGGGCGCAATTTCCTGCAACTGCGCCATGACTTCCACCCCTCGCGCATCGTTATAGAGGATAGGTTCAGTAACAGGTTTACCAGCGTCATCGCACAGCAGCACTGTGGAAGAAGTTCCATCGATAGCGATCGCTTTAATTTCCCCGCGTACTTCCAAAGGGATTTGCTCAATCAAGGAAAACAAAGCTTTCTCCCAGCTTGCAGCCAATGCCACTCCCTCAAAGGGATATTCCGCCTCAGCTTGGATCGTCCCATCCGCGTGAATTGCGACGGCTCGTGCGCCAGAGGTGCCAAAATCAATGCCAAGGTAGAGGTTCATAATGAGATTATTGATTCAGGTTCTAGAGAGACTCAAGTTATTTTATTTGCTATCTCTAGTTAATTAAATTAGAAAATAGGTCTTTAGAGATAGGATTTTAAAATTTTAAAATTGCAAGTTAGTATTACATGAATCAGGTGATTAAATTTATGCCTTATAAACAAACTGACGAATTACCAGATTCGGTAAAAAATCACCTACCCAAGCACGCCCAAGAAATTTTTCTCGCTGCCTTTAACAAGGCTAACGAAGAGTATACAGAGGAAGAAACTGCCTTCAAGGTTGCTTGGAGTGCGGTAAAGCGCGATTACGAAAAGGGAGATGATGGGAACTGGCATAAAAAGCCGGAATAGATATGACAACAATAAAATCAGGTTTGGCTGAATGGAGCTTATAGGGAGCTTTTTCCAGGTAAATGGGCGCAATGCGCGATCGCTCTCTCATGTTTGCGAGCGATGCGTAGAAAATAACATCGACTGGTTTATCGATGCGATCGCCTCCTGAAGAGCCAGCTGAAGCCGCTCAAGCAGAAGTGGCAACAGCTCAAGCCGAAGCTGCTGCGAAGCAACGAACAGCACTTCATGCAAACGCGATCGCAGTAGAAAGAGATGCGATCGCGCTTATTAACATCTGCAAACAACTCTGGAGTCCCGATCCTCCAATGGGTAGACAATAGTGCTTCATACCCCAAGTACAGAGGTCATAATGTCTGAACCCACAAGAAGTCCCCAACCAATCATTTTGATTCGTGGTTTTGGCGGACTCGACGTTTCCGACGAGAAAAAAGATACCTACCAGAGATTTAATGTTGGTACTGTTTACCCTCAAAAACAAGGTGAAAACTACATCTACGAGGGGCTAATTCTGCGGTTTATGAAGTCGAACTGGAAGTACCAAGATACCACTAACGTCGTCGGGTACTACGGTAAAACTTATGCCTACGAACCGCTGCTACCGGAGAAACTGAAGCGCTCCACAGATAAGGATATCGTGGAAAAATTTATGCGCTTAAAGGAGTTGGGCTATTTTTCTGGCAATAAGATCATTATCGACCCCGGCATGGCGCTACATCTGCTGGAAACGGTTGAGCAACCCTGGCAAACTCTCTGGGTATTTCGTTACTACGACTTGGACGAGCGAAAATTCAACGTGTATGGTGAAGCACTGGTTCGCTTGATCGACTTTATTCGGGAACTTACAGTCCAAAAGGAAGGCTTTAAGCCCAAGGTGAATATCATTGCCCATTCAATGGGTGGACTCATCGCACGCGAGGCAGTTCAACGCACTTATCCAACCTCGAAGCAACAGAAGGCAGAGAATTACATTAACAAAATTGTCACCCTCGGTACGCCGCACCAAGGCATCAGTTTCCAAATTCTCAAAAATTGGATCAATATTAGTGCGGAAGATGAGTTAAAGCATTTTAATCCTGATTTTCAAAAAGACCCTAGAAATGATGCGGCTTTCGTTAATTTTCACAACTATTTTCCCGCAGAACGACTGCTGACAGTGGTTGGAACAAACTACCGTAGCTACGACGCCGCGATCGCATCTCGGTTAAATCGCGCTTTCTCTCTAGAGGGCGAGTATGGGGCAAACTACAATCGCAGCGATGGTTTAGTCAAACAAACTTCGGCGCAAATCCCCGGCACACCGCGCACTTTCGTCCACAAGTGCCACGGGGGTGACGACTCGCTGATTACTTCACGAGAAGCGTTTGAAGTGGCAACCCGCTTCTTTTTTGGGAACTTGCGATCGCGTCTGCGCTTGGTGAAGGGAAAAGTTACTCGTGGTAAGGATTTCTTCGGCAAGAGCGAATTTTTTCTGGGCGTTTCTATCAAGCCGCGGGGTGTAGATTTCGAGCTTTTCCATCAAAGTAAAGATGCCGAAAATTGCTATGGCCCCTTTAGTCAAGTTGATCCGCTTGACAAAAATGTTAACTTCTCGGAAGCCAATCAGAGTCTCGGCTTTCCTTGGGCAGATAATAACAAACTCATCTGGCAAGGGTACCTCGACACGAAAAAGAGCCTCACTGCCAAAGACATGGTGTTGCGCGTAGAATTTTACATTGGCGAACGCGATCTTTATGGCTTTGGTTTCTCGGACAACAAGATTTTCAACAAGCAATACTACGTTCGTGCCTTGCTACCAACCACTCTACAGCCCAACCTGAAACTCTACCTCCACGCCGATGAACAGTTTATGCGGGAAGGCTTCCAGCCTTCGCCGCAGGAGGAGATGCAGAAGGTGAACGGCGGCTGGCAGTTTGATGTCAGAGAAACCGGGTTCGAGGGGACTTTCCGGATCGAACTGGATAGAATTCCCGAAAATGGGCTGCCAATCCCGTTTGTATAGGCAATTCTTGTTACCTCTCCCCAACATCTCTCCAGCATCGGAGAGCTTTCAATTGTCCTCCTTCCCTTGTAAGGAAGGGGATTAGGGGGTTAGATGTATCTTAAGTAGCGATCGCAGAGTGGGGGCTGAGGACAGTTTGCTTTTCTTTACGAAACTCACAACACTTTTGGTCGGATCTACCTCCAGAATGGTTTTGAGTAACAACGCCGATTACAGCAATCATCATGTCTCAGCCCACAATAGAATCCATCCTTCAAGAAAAACGCTTATTCCAGCCACCGGCTGAATTTTCACAAAAGGCACATATTAAAAGCCTGGAGGAATACCAGCAACTTTATGACCGCGCCAAAGCCGATCCGCAGAAGTTTTGGGCAGAACTTGCAGAACAAGAGTTGCACTGGTTCCAGAAGTGGGATACGGTGCTGGATTGGCAACCGCCTTTTGCCAAGTGGTTTGTGGGTGGTAAAACAAATATTTCCTACAACTGTCTGGATAGACACTTAACTACCTGGCGCAAGAACAAAGCCGCTTTAATTTGGGAAGGGGAACCGGGAGACTCGCGCACCCTGACTTATGCCCAGTTGCATCGGGAAGTTTGTCAATTTGCGAATGCGTTGAAGCAGTTGGGGGTGGAAAAAGGCGATCGCGTCGGGATTTATATGCCGATGATTCCGGAAGCCGCGATCGCAATGTTAGCTTGTGCCAGAATTGGTGCAGCCCACAGCGTCGTTTTTGGTGGTTTTAGTGCCGAAGCTTTGCGCGATCGCTTAATCGATGGACAAGCCAAAGTAGTTGTCACGGCTGATGGCGGTTGGCGCAAAGATGCGATCGTTCCTCTCAAAGATCAAGTTGATAAAGCTTTAGCTGATGGCGCTGTCCCCAGCGTGAAAAGCGTCCTAGTTGTCAAGCGCACCGGACAAGAAATTTATATGCAGGTGGGGGGACGCGACTATTGGTGGCATGAGATGCAAAAGACTATCTCCGCCGATTGTCCCGCCGAACCGATGGACAGCGAAGATATGCTGTTCATCCTTTACACCAGCGGTAGTACCGGCAAACCAAAAGGCGTTGTGCATACCACGGCTGGTTACAACCTCTACACCCACATGACCACCAAGTGGATTTTTGACCTTCAGGATACCGATGTCTATTGGTGTACCGCTGATGTCGGTTGGATTACTGGTCACAGCTACATTGTGTATGGCCCCTTGTCCAACGGTGCCACCACCGTAATGTACGAAGGTGCGCCGCGTGCCTCAAATCCTGGTTGTTTTTGGGATGTGATTGAAAAGCACGGTGTCAACGTTTTTTATACCGCACCGACTGCAATTCGCGCTTTCATCAAGATGGGCGAAGAGTTACCCAACGCCAGAAATCTCTCTTCCCTGCGATTGCTGGGAACGGTAGGCGAACCAATTAACCCGGAAGCGTGGATGTGGTATCACCGCGTAATTGGTGGCGAAAAGTGTCCGATTGTCGATACCTGGTGGCAAACTGAGACGGCTGGGATTATGATTACGCCGCTACCTGGGGCAATTCCCACTAAGCCCGGTTCTGCTACCCTTCCCTTCCCTGGAATCCTTGCTGATATTGTGGATTTGGAAGGCAACACAGTCCCCAACAGCGAAGGCGGCTATCTAGTAATTAAGCACCCTTGGCCTGGGATGATGCGAACCGTCTACGGCGACCCCGATCGCTTTCGCCGCACCTACTGGGAACACATCCCCCCCAAAGATGGGCAGTATGTCTACTTTGCCGGAGATGGTGCCAGACGCGATGAGGATGGTTACTTCTGGGTGATGGGGCGTGTGGACGATGTGCTGAATGTGTCAGGACACCGCTTAGGGACGATGGAAGTGGAATCCGCTTTAGTTTCTCATCCTGCCGTTGCTGAAGCTGCGGTTGTGGGGAAACCGGATGAACTCAAAGGTGAAGAAGTAGTAGCTTTTGTTACTTTAGAAGGTACGCATAGTCCCAGTGAAGAACTGAGCAAAGAACTCAAAAAGCACGTTGTCGCGGAGATAGGCGCGATCGCGCGTCCCGGCGAAATCCGCTTCACCGACTCCTTACCCAAAACTCGTTCGGGTAAGATTATGCGGCGACTGCTGCGAAATCTCGCTTCCGGTCAAGAAGTCTCCGGCGACACCTCTACGCTAGAGGATCGTGGCGTCTTGGATAAACTCCGAGAAGAAGCGTAATTTTTTTAACGCAAAGGTACGCAGTAGGGCAGGTTTTAAACCCGTCCCTACCCCAAACGTTCGCCAAGGAAATTCTCTGCGAACCTCTGCGATTTCCTTAGCGTACCTTTGCGTTTAAAAAAGTGTTGGCAGACATTGCCCACTCTACAATTCAACTATTTTGAAAATAGGCTATTTTGGCATAGCTTCATAAGAAGCTAAAAAGCCACTGGAAGTCAGCATTTATTCAACCCCTTATCTGCATCAGTATCGGCATCCTTGCGGGAATCAGCATATCCCCTGTAGTGCTGGCTCAAACAAGTGTTATCTCTGAGAATGGTGATAGATATTTGTTGTCTTACCCATGTGCAACAGAAGATGCGATCGCTATCTTTAACTCCACTTCAGAGGGGAGAATTAGCGAAGTTAGCACAATGCGTTGTATCTGATTCTGACTCTAATTCAGGCAGAGATTTATGTCCAAAAAACTGGTACTCATGGATCACGATGGCGGCGTTGATGATTATCTTGCCACGATGCTGCTGATGACAATGGATGACGTTCAGCCACTTGGCATCGTTGTGACGCCAGCAGATTGCTATGTTCAGCCAGCCGTGAGTGCTACGCGCAAGATTTTAGATTTGATGGGGCGTTCAGAAGTGCCAGTGGCAGAAAGTACGGTGCGCGGGATTAATCCATTTCCACGCCTATTTCGCCGCGATTCGTTTGTTGTCGATCATCTCCCAATTCTTAACGAACGAGAAACAATTCAGACACCGCTATTGCCAGAATCGGGTCAGAAATTTATGGCGCGATCGCTCCAATCTGCACCCTCACCCGTCACACTGATGGTAACTGGCCCTTTGACAACAGTAGCCACTGCACTGGATATGGCACCGGAGATTGAAGGGAAAATCGAGAAAATTGTTTGGATGGGAGGTGCGTTGAATGTTCCGGGTAACGTTAGCCGCGATATCGAACCAGGACAAGATGGTTCGGCTGAATGGAATGTCTACTGGGACCCCATCTCAGCAAATCGAGTTTGGCAAACATCAATCCCCATCGTACTTTGCCCATTAGACCTGACTAACAATGTGCCGGTGACTTCAGAAGTAGTGCGCCAATTAGGTAAACAGCGGCGTTATCCTATTTCCGATTTAGCAGGGCAATGTTATGCGCTGGTGATTCCTCAAGATTATTATTTTTGGGATATTTTAGCGACGGCTTACCTTGCTCATCCGGAGTTTTATGAAGTGCGAGAAGAGGAGACAATAATTGTGGCTACTGGCATCAGTCAAGGACGAACCAAAGTGGAACCAGGTGCGAGGAAAATTCGGGTGATGCAAAAGGTAGATAAGGAGCGATTCTACGATTACATTTTGCAGCAATGGGCGCGTTAAGGAAAATCATTCCAAGTTTCTGAAAGTAAATAAAAATAGAGGGTTTCCGGAACGGGGCTTTCCTAAAGAGAAGAAAAAATATATATCAGATTCTCGTTCGGAAATATCTATGTTTACCTCTATTGATTCGAGTCAATCTACCTTACCTAATGGCGTTGCCTCTGGGGATACGACGCAAACTTCAACCGTTTTGTGGACGCGCAGCACTGCCAAAGGGACAGTTTTCTTTGAATACTCAATTCACCCGAACTTCTGCACCATTCTTGGCACTGCCAGCGGCTTAGTTACCGATTCCAACCAACCTGTAAAGGTAGAGTTAACTAACTTAAAGCCTAGGACAACTTATTATTATCGAGTCACCGACGCTGCTGGAACGTGTGCTGGTGGTCAGTTCCGTACCGCCGCTGAGTTGGGGACTCCTGCTGGTTTGCGGTTCGGGGTGGCGGGGGACTGGCACGGCGATTTAGCACCCTACCCAGCGATCGCTAATGTACCAGAACGTCAACTAGAGTTCTTTGTTGCACATGGCGATACTGCTTATGCTGACCTGAAGACGCCGGATTTAGACAGACCCGCTTCTACCCTTGACGAGTTTCGTATCAAGTTCAACGAAGTTTATTCCGCCCGTTTGGGGTTAAATACATGGGCGGATCTTCGCGCCTCTACTTCCATCCTCGCTACAATTGATGACCACGAAGTTGATGATAATTTTGCAGGGGGCGCACCAGCATCATCTCATCGGAACGGGCGCTTCGGCACGGGTAGCGAGTTAATTAACAATACCGAACTGTTTAAAAATGCTCTACAAGCATTTCAGGAATATCATCCTCTACGCGATGAATTTTATGGAGAAACGCGCGAAGAACGCACGACAAATAAGCGCAAGCTTTATCGTTACAACACCTATGGCAGTGACGCGGCTGTTTTCATCCTAGATACCCGCTCTTTCCGCGATGCTAATTTGCCGCTTTCTTTTAACCCTACTAAAGAACAAGAAAAAGAGTTCCTAACTCGTTCTTTTGAGCCAAATCGCACGCTCTTAGGTCAAAAACAACTTACGGATTTGCAACGGGATTTGCTAGATGCCCAAAATAACTGCATTACCTGGAAGTTTATTTTGATTCCTGAACCCATCCAAAATTTGGGCATCCCCGTTGCCAACGATCGCTATGAAGGTTTTGCAGCAGAACGTACCCAATTGCTGCGTTTCATCAAGGAAAATTGTATCAATAATGTTGTATTTATCTCCGCTGATTTTCATGGCACAGCGGTGAACAATCTCACCTATCAAGAGTCTGCCGATGGGGTTCAGATCCCGGTTGATGCCTTTGACATTATGACGAGTCCGGTGGCATTCTATGAGCCGTTTGGGCCTACTAGCGTAAGATTTTCCAGCCTCACGTCAGAGGAAAAAGCTGCTTATGAGGCTCTGCCAACTATCCACGAGAAGGATGAATTTGTCAAAAATTTAGTGGATGCCCGTCTTATCCCCTTCGGCTACAATCCTCTAGGGCTGGAAGGTTCGGGAATTGATACTACCCTGCTTAAAGGTAGCTATGTGGCGGCTCATGTCTATGGCTGGACTGAGTTTGAAGTAGATGCCTCCACGCAACAATTGCGCGTAATAACCTATGGAATTGAACCCTATTCCTTAGAGCAACTAACAGCAAATCCCAGCACTATTATCAGCCGGACGCCCATTATTATTAGTGAGTTTATCGTTAATTCCAAGAATTAGGAAATAAGCGCGATCGCTTTCAGCATCTTTTTTTTGGGACTCACTCACTAGCTAAACTCAAATCTTCTCAAAACGAATCATTACAGCAATATAAAACACTAGAGACGCGATTAATCGCGTCTCTACTCATAAATAGACGATTCGGTAACAAGCGGCTTAACTTAAAAAGTAATTCTTCCCTCATTGAGCAATTTGTAGCCGCCAGCCAAAGCAGCAAATCCGACAAAGAAGTTCCAGAGGCTAGTTTGTCTTAAAATTACGCCACCGCTCATAAAAACTAGCACAATTCCTAAACCCAACAAAAATGCCCCAAAGGTGCCCGTTTCTCTTCTAAAAAACATCAGACAAATCACACCGCCCATAATGGCTAAAACGGAACCCATTGCCGGTAAGTTCCGCCAATAGTAAGGGAAGTAGTGACTAGCAAAAATAATATTTTTACCTAAAAAGTAAACTCCAGCCAGAAGCAGGATGAATCCTATTAATTTGATGAAGAGTCTAGTCATAATTTTGGCTATGGTTTCTAACTAAAGTTATTGTATGCAGCTGAGTCAGTACCGCAACCCTTAGTTTTACCGAACTCTTATCTCAGGTTGTAACTTCCGGTAGAGGAAATTACTTAAATGTAACACTACAGAATAGCTAGCCAGAGTGAAGAAAGCGTGTAGAACCCTCCGCTGGACAAATAAATCAGCAAATTTATGAGAATCGTTGATTTAAGTTAACATTCGTAAATATTTGTTCTCCGATTGTCAGAAATCAGTAAAAATACTGAATACTCAATCTTAATTAAAGAATTTGTATAACTTTTGTAAAAAGTTGGTAAAATACAAAACCATTTTCAAGTTTTGTATTTTTGGCAACAGACCCGGATAACCCTACTGTGTGTTAGCTTGATTTTTCCAGATTGAGAAACCTTGGCTGAATTGCCTTGGATGGCTAAATTTCCCTTTTTTTAACAATTTTGGATTTTGTGATGACTCCCTCATTAGCATCTGCTCCGGCTAAAGTTCAGTCTCCTCACGTTGCAATCCGCAACTCATCAAAATCGAATGTTCATTCTCTGGCAGCACTGTGGGCACGAAAATACTATCGTGCAGTTACAGTGGACTATGATACCGAGCATCTAAGACAAAATGAATTTTTAAAAGAAGTAACGTCCAAGGAAGGTCGAGCTTGCACAGCGAACAAGCTAATGCAAAACCTGACTTTGGCGAGTGCTAGAGCCTGGACTAAGACAGAAACGCTGTTATCGGAAGAGATTCGGCGTCATGGCATCAACCCAGACTTAATCAATCCATTAGAAATTGCTGCCGATACTCGCTACTTATTTCAAAAAGTTTTGAATGGTTATGCTGAGCGAGCTACAGCACAACGGGTGTCAGTGATTGCAGGTAGTGACTTTGGGCAGGTACGCGACAAATACACTAACGTCGATCCCCGTGCCATCGGCTTTGTAAGTATGCAGTTTCATTACACAGGTCAGATGTTACTGGAGTGGCTTTCGCCGCCAGAGAAAGCGCTGTGGATGCCGTACTTAAAAATGATGGACGATCATATGTATATGCCGCTACGAGCTGCCTACTCAGCAGCGGCTAACTATAATTATGATTCTCCAGTTTTAGCCGCAGTTCAGCATCTTCTACCGATTAGTAGCAAAATTGCCGAAACGGTTTGTAATCAGGTTTGCCGCCTACATTCCAACCATCGCACTTACAGCGGATCTTTGAGCGAAGCAGTCGTCAGAACCGCTAGCATTCGCGATGCTGAGATGTTTCAGGTTTATCTTTGTTTATGCGTTTTGGAACATGATATCTGCTCCGTACAGCGAGAACTGTTTCCTTTATGCGTGATGTTATATCCTCGCTTAAATGTGAGCTGGAGATTGGTGCAAGATATGCTTCAGGCAATGGGTTGGGCAATGCACTCCCATCTGAGCGCTGATGATATGGCAATCTTGTTACCTTATTTACGGACGATGACGGAAATGTTTTCTTTGGAAGTGTTTCAGGGCGGCTGAGGTGATGAGTAATTAGTGAGTAGTCATTCGTTAAGAATGACTACTCATAACCTTCTAAGCTTTCCGAAAAGCTTATGTATTACCGATAAGTTTCACAATCCTTTAGCTGCAACCCTACCAGATTTCAAGAGATGTGGGTCATGCATAGATTGAAAAGCGATGAGGGAGAATATCGATACCCTTTCGCCTAAAGGTCGCCACAAATAAATTTTTGGAAGTGCCTACTGGCAGAGATGGAATAACCCTAAGGAGTTCACAATTTGGATTGCGAACTCGAAAATCTAAAACGCAGTTCCTTTATCAATTCACTTCAACTGAGCGAATAGAGGCAGCGTCTTTAAATTGCTTTGTCTCAGACAATCCGCCCGATCCTGATTTTGAAGAATAAACTCCTATCAAGCTTGCATCATTAGCATTTCCAAGACGGAAGGAGATACTCTTAGCTGGTTGATTAGCAAACCGGACGTATTCTCTGCCTTCATTGTCAAGGTTGTAAGACAAGGTGGCGTCTCCGTAGGCTGCCTCTGCTTGTTTGAGAGAGGTTCCGGGACCGACTCCTTTTTCAGTTTTATAGTTAGAATTTTCGGTTACTAAAGCATCGATTTTGGCCGAATCAGCTAAGGGGTTCCCGGCTGGGTAGAGGATGTAATATTGCACCTTTCCATTTTGGCTGACAGCGATCGCATCAAAATCCACGATGTAAGGCGACTGCACCTTAAATTCAGCTTTTGAACCCAGCTCTTTTTTGAGTTCGCCTAAAGTCATTCCCAGCTTAGCAGGGCCAATCCCTGTGGCTGAAATTTTCTGGTTTTCAGAAATTGTTTCCGAGACTGGGCTAGGACTTGGAGATTCCGTAGCCGGGGTGGGACTAGGCGACCCTTGCACTGTCTGGGGTGTCGCTGTGCTGGTAGGTGAAACGGATGCTTGTGGAGTTGGCGGCGTCGCCGTGCTACAACCCACGAGTGTCATGAGCAAAAGCAAGGAACTAGACAGAAAAAATCGAGCTTTCACGGGCTAAACCTAACGCAATTATGTATCGAGTCTGTTATTGAGATGAGGTAATGAGTAATTGTCATTTGTCCTTAGTCCTTAGTGCTTATGTTGCTACTAACTAAGCACTAAAGGCTAATAACTAATTTTAGGGTTCATCTACTTCTTTCTCCTCAGTTAGAGCTTCAGCCGGAATTTCTAGCGCTAACTGATAGAGGTGGCGGCGGGAAAAAGAGGTGGCTTTTGCTAACTGGCGACTGGCTTGCGATCGCGAGATTCCTGCTTGCAGGAGATGTTGTAACTCGGCTTTTAGCGCCTCTTCCGACAGCATTGGCATCGTTAACTCGGCACCGGCAACGACGAGGGTAAATTCTCCTTGGGGTTCGCGGGTGGCATAGCGATCGCTTCCTTCCCTAATGGTGCCCCGCCAAAATTCCTCGTGCAACTTGGTTAACTCCCGCGCCAGTACAATTTGGCGGCTGAGTCCCAATACAGCCCCTAAGTCTTGCAGCGTTTGTCGTAACCGATGAGGAGCTTCGTAAAATACAATCGTGCGGTTTTCGCTTTGTAAAGCTTCCAAACGTTCTTGCCGTTCTTGACCTTTTGCGGGTAAAAAGCCTTCAAACACAAATTTGTCTGGGGGGAGTCCGGCGGCACTTAAGGCAGTCGTGACAGCCGTACAACCGGGGATGGGAACGACGGAAATGGCTGCTTCGATACAAGCTTTTACCAGTTCGTAGCCCGGATCGGAGATTCCCGGCATCCCGGCATCAGTGACAAGCGCGATCGCTTTCCCGATTTTGAGTTGTTCCAACAACTCTGGAATCCGCTGCTGCTGGTTGTGTTCGTGGTAACTCCACTGGGGAGTTTTAATTTGAAAGTGCTGCAACAGCTTCCCCGTGTGGCGCGTATCCTCGGCTGCGATCGCGTCCACCGTTTGCAAAATTCGCACTGCCCGAAAGGTCATATCTTCCAGGTTGCCTATCGGTGTCCCGACGATGTAAAGTGTCCCCAATTTTGGCTCAGTTTGCATCAAATCAATTAAAAATTAACAAGTAAAATTAAAAAAGAACAATTTCCTTTTTAATTTTACATTTTTAATTGAATTCTAGTGGCTGGGGTTTGGCAATGACATAACCTTGGGCATAATCTATTCCTAAAAATTTTACCTTCTCTAAAATCGAGTCATTCGTGACAAACTCAGCAATTGTTTTCAGACCCATGACGTGCCCAACGCGGTTAATCGCTTCCACCAGTGCCAAATGAATTGGGTCATCAGCAATATCTTTTACAAAACTTCCATCAATTTTTAAGTAATCTAGTGGCAGATATTTGAGATAAGCAAACGAGGACATCCCGCTGCCAAAATCATCTAAAGCAAAACGACACCCTAAAGCTTTAACTTCCTTAATTAACCCTGAGACTTTACTCAAATTTGCAATCGCGACAGTTTCAGTAATCTCAAAGCAGATCATCTGTGGGGGGATTTTATAGACGGAAAACTGCTCTTTAAGGAATTCTATAAACTGGTCGTCATTAACGGTAGCACCAGAGAGATTGATAGTATACAGGGGAAAAGATGAAGGAGGAAGGATGTAGGGTGTTAGCGGAGGCGAAGTGGCAACATTGCTAGCACCAGCAACGAAGGAGTTGCGAATCCTTCCCCTAGGGTAAGATGCAAAATTCTGAAATTGGGGTTCTAAATTCTGAATTTCTGATTGGTGAAGCATCGCCAAGAAGGTACGGATCACCCAGCAGTCTATTGCAGGCATTAGGTTGTATCGCTCAGCGGCGGGGAGAAATGCCATTGGCGGGATCAACTCGCCTCTGTCATCCACGAAACGCAGCAGAACTTCGTAATGTTCGCCGGTGGTTAGTTCGGCATTCAAAGGGGCAATCGGTTGGTAGTACAAGCAGAATTGATTCTTGGCTGGTAACGTATTTTCAGGAGTAGCCAAAAGCTTCACAGACCCGCTTTGCGCGATCGCTTGATTCAATCGGCTCAACCATTGCACTTCATTGTGCTGCTGCGCCAGTTTTTGATCGTCAGCTTGGTAGACATACACGCGATTTCGTCCCCGATTTTTAGCTTCATAGCAAGCTGCATCGGCAGCACTAACAACGCCCGACAAACTGGAAGAATTGGCGTCAAATGTCACGACACCAATACTGACACCGACCGTAAAAGTTTTATCTTGCCATGCAAATCGAAACTCCTGAATGGTCTCTAGGAGCGAATGAGCAACTCGCAGTGCTTCATCTGTGGGACATTGGTACAGCAGCACGGCGAATTCATCACCGCCTAATCGTGCCAGAACATCAGTTCTACGCACTCTGCTTTGCAACAAACTACTGATTTGACGCAACAATTCATCGCCAGCAACATGACCGCAAGTATCGTTAACAATCTTGAACCGATCGAGATCCAGATAGCAAAGCGTGTGTTCTTGGTTTTGCATTCTGGTATTTGACACCGCTTCTTGCAAACGTTGCTCAAATTCGTAACGGTTGGCGATTCCCGTCAGTGGATCGTGGTTTGCTTGCCAGGAGAGTTTTTCGTTGACTTTGGTGAGTTCGGCAGTTCGTTCTCCCACCACTTTTTCTAGATGTTCTTGGTACTGTTTGAGTGCTGCCTCTGCTTTCTTGCGGGCAGTGATATCTTCCACCAGGCGAATGCCAAATTGCGGTTTGCCCTCAGCGTCCCGCACTTGGGAAACAGTGATGTTGCACCACAACATCTGCCCATTTTTTCCCAGGTAACGCTGCTCCATTTGATAGCAATCGCGACCCCAAATCAGATGTCCATCCTTTCCTAGATAACGCTTCGCCATTTGAGAATAGTCATATTTTCCGGCGAGTAAGTTAATGTAACGATCCCAACCCACTTCGTTCGGAGTGGTATCTTCTTGAATATATCCTCCTGGCAAATTATCCTCTTTGCAACCCAGCATCCGTTGGAGTGCCGGATTCGTTGTCACGACATGACCTTCCATGTCTACGATCGCGATTCCCATGCCTGCTCCCTCAAAAATTGAGCGAAAGCGAGCTTCGCTATGCCGCAATGCTGCTTCTGCTTGCTGGCGTTCGATGACTTCCTGACTGAGTTTTTGGTTCGTTGCTTCTAGTTGTGCCTGACTGGGGATTGCCAGTGCTTTGGGAATCAAACGAATCAGTTCGACAGCTGTGTAACCGGAAATGATAGCGGTAATCACTTTGACGGCACCCGAAAGCCAATAAGCTGGATGCCAGAGCGTCCAGATTTCCATCAGGTGGGTCGTGCCACAGGAAACAATGAAAGCTCCAAACAGGAAAAATATCCTTCGGAAGGGCAAATCCTGTCGTTGGTGGATGAAATAGAGCAAGGCGAGGGAAATCGAGTAATAGGCGATCGCAATCAACGCATCTGCCACGATATGCAGCGAGACTAACCCTGGTTGCCAGAGATAGCCGCGCCCGTGGGGAATAAACCAATTTGGAGAGATTAAATTTTTTAAAAATTGCAGCATTAGTCGTGAATCCTTAAGGATTAGCGGTAGGTTTGATTAATCTGCAAGGATGTTCAACAAAGGTTCCCGCTACTTTTAGGATGCCCAAAAAATTTGCTGCATTTCACAATTAATTGGCTTTCTAGATAAACTTTTGAGTTAATTTTTATGTGTTAATCGTTGTCGGTAATAATTTTAGCAACTAGCATTTAACCCACTTGTCCGTAGAGAATTGGGTCAGTCGGAACAGGAAAAATAATCAATGGCTTTTCAGGGACTTTTTGTAGGATTAGTTACCTTAGACCTGGTGTATTTAACGACGGGTCTACCCGAACAAAATCAGAAAATTGTTGCATCTGACTATACGGTGGCGGCAGGAGGCCCTGCGACCAATGCAGCCGTGACTTTTAGTTATTTGGGCAATCGAGCAAGCCTTTTGGGTATAGTTGGTATTCATCCAATTAATTGCCTGATCCGGACTGATTTGGACAGTCACTCAGTGACGCTGATAGACCTGTCACCTAGCCAATCTGAACCTCCGCCGATTTCTTCTATTATCACGACTCAGGCAACAGGCGATCGCGCGGCGATCTCGATCAATGCGACGAAAACACAAGTTAGCGGTGAATGTCTGCCCCTCAATATTTTACAGGAAATTGATATTGTACTCATTGATGGGCACCAAATGGCAGCTGGCGAGAAAATTGCCCGATTAGCTAAAGAAAATCAGATCCCTGTTGTCATAGATGGCGGCAGTTGGAAGCCTGGATTTGAAAGAATATTGCCCTTTGTAGATTACGCCATTTGTTCGGAAAATTTTCATCCCCCAAGTTGCGATCGCGCACAGCAGGAAGTTCTTTCTTATCTATCCGCACTAGGGATTCCTCACATCGCTATCACTGGCGGAGAGAAACCTATCCAATATCTTTCGCAGGGTACAAGCGGATCGATAGAAGTTCCCCAAATAAATCCCGTTGATACGATGGGTGCTGGGGACATTTTTCATGGTGCCTTTTGTAACTATATCCTACGGAAAAGTTTTGCCGATGCGATCGCATCGGCGGCAAAAATTGCCTCTCATTCCTGTCAATTTTTTGGCACTCGTCGATGGATGCAGAAAACAGCACCAAAGTAATCAGAATTAACCAATCTTAAACTTGGGAGAGGGAACCGGCAGCATATAATAAATCAACTGGCTTAGGACAGAAATTCTCAGAAATGGAAAGCACTTATCAAAAAAGCGGTTTGACCCGCAGACAACATCTTTGGATTGCTGGTAGCCTTTGGACGCTAGTCGGATTAGGGCTTTTTAGCATGGGGTTGGTATTCTGGTTTAAATTCCCTTATTTGGGATTGTTAGACGGACAACATTTGGGGTGGGGTGCAGCAGCTTTTAGTCTTGGTCTAATGAAGGGAAAATTGATTCTTGACCGCACTGCAAATCGCGTCATTAATCGAGTAGAAATGCTACAGGAACCAAACCCGTTTAAGAGTATTTTCCAAATGTTTGGAGGGAAAACGATTGCCTTAATTGTGGCAATGATGACCATTGGTATCGGATTACGTCGTGCGGGTGTTAGTTTTGAAGTGAGGGGTTTAATTTACATAGCGGTTGGCGCTGCGCTGCTGTGGAGTTGTCGCCGCTACTGGATAGCCTCCACCCAAGTGCCGACAGCCGAGGAAGCTTAAAGTGACAGTATTAAAATCGTTGGGCGAAAACCGATATGAGGGGCTAGAAGAAATTGTCGCGATCGCTCGAAGTGTAGGTTGGGGTGCCGCCGATATCCTCCAGTCTTACTATCGCGGCGATCGTAGCACCGATGATTTGGAAGTTGAAAACAAAAAAGATGGCCCAGTCACGGCAGCAGATGTCGCCGTCAACGAATACATCCTCTATAACTTGCAGGCGTCTCTCAACAGCCCGGATTTCGGATATTTAAGCGAAGAAACTTATAAATCTCAGACACCAGCAGTAGAGCAACCTTGGGTTTGGATCGTTGACCCCCTCGATGGAACGCGAGACTTTATCGATCGGACGGGTGAATTTGCAATTCATATTGCCTTAACGCACCAAGGGCGTCCCATTCTGGCAGTGGTCGCGTTGCCAGAGGCAGGAAAATTGTATTACGCAACCAAAGGCGGCGGCACCTATATGGAAACTCGTGAAGGCCAACCCAAGCCAGTTCGCGTATCGGAACGCAACGCCCTTGAGGAACTCACCTTAGTCGTTAGCCGCACCCATCGAGATGAGCGCTTCAATCAGCTAGTGCAACACCTGCCGTTTAAAAATAAACACTATGTCGGCAGTGTCGGCTGCAAAATTGCCACCATCATCGACCACCAAGCAGACGTTTATATCTCTCTGTCTGGTAAATCTGCTCCCAAAGATTGGGATATGGCGGCTCCAGAGCTGATTTTGACGGAAGCAGGCGGACAATTCACCCACGCTGATGGCACTCCCCCCAAGTACAACCAGGGGGATGTGAATCAATGGGGTTGTCTGATTGGGAGTAATGGTCACTGTCACGACACGCTTTGCGCCCAAGCCTCAGAAATTCTGGCTCAATTGGACGCGCCCGCTTAGGTTGCACCGTGCGATCGCGTCTAAAATGCCATTAAAGCGCGATCGCGTTTCCCACCAGTAAAACCATGAATATTTCTTAGCACCATCATCAATTAAAAATTAGAAATTAAAAATGCCAAGTTTTTAATTTTGCATTTTTAATTGATGATTGAGTAGTTTTACTAAGAATCAATCAGATTATCTAGGAGTTAGGTGTCTCCGGGGGCCAATACCTGGATTGATAACGGCTGCCAACTCCTCCTCAGATAAATTCTCGATTTCATTATTCAGTTCTTGAACCGTGAAGTCATAGCCACGTTCACGGGCAATCTGGATGAAGGTTTCTGGGTTAGTGGTTGCTTTGAGTCTTGCTTGTAATGCTTGATCTTCTTTAACTGCTTTGAACAAACTGGCAGCGCTTTCCTGTGCCATGACCATACATCTCCATTAAATATGTGTGATTTAAATGCGTGATTCCGATGCACTAAAGATATTGAGATAGTGCATCGAGTCGGCATCACATCTGAGGTGAAACAAGTCTCTACCCCGCATGTCATGTCGGCTGAATCTAGTTACCTTTTAGGATAAAGATTTCTGTGATACAAGTCACAAAATATTGACAAAAATTAAAGCTGCCGGTATTTGCAGATACCGGCAGCTAAATACACTTGTGCTAATACATACCAGTGCTAATACATACCAGCACGAAGATTTTAAATTTCGGCGGAGGCGCGTTCAATCAAGCGACGAGCCAAGGTTTGAGTGCCTGTGTGTTCGTAATAGTTTGTTGTCACATCTAGAAAGGCACCCAGATAGTCCAACTTGTCACCGGAAACTTCCACAAAATTTTGCAGGTTACTGACAACTTTTTGTGGGGTTAAATTGTGAGAGGTTACAAAACCACTCATCCAGCCTTTAACTGAATCAAAGCTTTGACCGATAAAGTTGAGCTTACCTTCCGGACTGCCGCCAGGAATCAAATCGTTGACACGCTGGTATGTCTGATTTCCTTCTAACTCTGCGGGACTCGCTTGATTCAATCCGGAGGTAGCTTTGAGGAGGAAGTCAGAGCCAAGGGGAACTAAACCATCAAAGCTAATTAAAGCCACCATCCGCATCAAAGATTCGCCACTATAATCAGCTAAAGAGGCGACAAAATCTCCAATGCTGTCTCCTGGGATGCCGTTGATTTGGCAAAAGGCAACCAACTCAACCACCAATTTTATACACAAATCAATCGTTTGAGCTTTGTCCGCTTTAGGAGTGATGTTGTTTAAAAAACCGAAAAGCGGAATTTTTTCGCCTACTTTGTTCGCCAAGGCGGCTGTACCGAGAGCTTTATCTGCACTATCAACAGTTTGATAGAGCCACATGGCTCGCTGATATCCCTGCGATTTGTCGTTGTACAGATAGACGGCGCGTTCGCCAATTTGCTGAATTAACGCTTCGTCAGTTTCGCCAGTGACAGCACGAATTGTGTTGTCAAAGCCAACAATATTTTGCCATTGCCCTGGAACGACAAGATCAAGCGATCGCAAAGCCATCGTGGTGATGTTATTGGTTGGTAGCTCATCAACCAGTTCAAAAATCGATTTGCTCACAGTCGTAGTCTCCTTGTTTTTTCAGTCGTCATTCATCAGTAGTCAGCAGTAATCAGTCATAAGTCATAAATTGCAAACGAATGACTCATGACTGATTCCTCAGGACTACTTACTTTAGTCGAGACAGACCATTGAGATTAAATTTTTGCAGCCAAGCTTCGCGATCGCTCTGAGTAAAGGAAGCATCGCGGGATTGAATTTTGACTTGGTAGCGATCGCCTACTAAAACAGCAGTGCCATTACTCCCCTGGTTAACCGCTGGATAGCCAGCGATTGTTTTACTGCTGCTCTTAAATTTTGCTGCGGCTGCGGGGGTGCTAGTAGTATCAGAAATAGACAGCATGGCAACATCCTTGCCGTCTTTTTTCAACTTATACTCAGCAAAGCCTTTTTTCTCTTGAGCTGGTACAGTTTGGAAGCCACTGCTACTTTTTGGAAAGAATTTATTAAAGCTGCTTCCCTGTTCAGCCTGTTTAGCAACTGCTGGAGGAGCATTCCTTTGAGTGCTTTCCTTTTGCGCTTGGTCGTAACGAGAGGGAGTTTGGGTTGCACAAGAAGTTACTAGCAGCAACATCGAGAGCAACATCGCTGCGAAAATTCTCCGCCCATTTTGAAAAATCATTACCGCCTCCTGATAGCTTGAGGTTTCATTTTTATCACCATCTTCACATTTTTGGCATCTAGCTATGGAGAAACTTAAGCGATTCTCAAGAGGTTCACTCACTTAAGCCGTGACAAGTCTCAACCCCAATTCTTCTTCTCCCTACATTCTACTTGCGCGAGATTTTACATCAGAATTCCCCAAACCCTTTTTTCAGGGAGAGAGAGAAGTGAAGTGTAGCGCCAATCAAGCGGAGGGATTGGGTGCCTCGGAATCCCTGTGGAGAAAGGGGGAGGAGATTATGCCGCTTAAGCGCGGTGAGCAATGACAGCGTAGAAAGGATCTCCCCCACTGGCACCCATCCACTGTAGGAGCTTCGGCGCGGAGGATTGGTGAGTAATGACTTCTGGGGAGCTAAATCCGGGGACTGAGGTGAAGTAGCTTTTCACTAGCTCAACCCGGCTAGCTTCGGAACTATCCCGCCACGCAGCGATCGCTTTTTGATAGAACATCCGGTTGGAAAAGCTGATAATTGCGATTCCACCCGGCTTGAGGATGCGGTAAATTTCCGCAAATACAGCATCCGGATATTGCAGATACTGCACCGAGACGCAGTTGAGAACGGCGTCGAAATCTTCATTCGGTAGGGGTAGCTTCGGATTTTTGTTGATATCTTGAACAAAATAACGATCGAAGCGGGGATTTTTCGCCAGTTCCTCTTCGTTCAGTCCGTGTCCTTCGATGTGAGCAAATTTCATCTCCTCTGGTAGATGGGAAACCCAGCTACTCATCATGTCCAAGATGCGGGTATTCGGCTTCAAGCGATCGCGGTAGAGATCCGTCAGTTGTTGAATAAACCCTTCGTCTACGTGGGTCACAAAGCGCGGATAGGAGTAAAACTCCTTATCATCGGTATCATCTAACTTAGTGCGTTGATTCGGTCGCAGCATCATCACCTAAAATTGAAGCTATCTTTACATCACCAGTTTAGAAAAATTACGAACTGTAAAGATATGCCCGTAGGCTAAAGCCACACTCTTGAGCGTGACGGCTGTTCACTTTAACTTGGCATCCCTCTGCGCCCCCTTGGCGTTCTTTGCGTTAAAAAACCCTCTTTCAAATCCTGGCGGGGTTTCCCTTGCCAGCAACCGAGAAACAAAGCTAAATTAATATTACGCACGCTAAATAATTAACCAATGTCTTCTACATCTGCTGAGAGCAAGCCTTTTGAGCAATGGCACGAAGTAATGGCACCCTATAGTTTGGGCTACCGGATCAAACTGCTCTCCCAGGTGTTTAGCCGCAAGTTTCAGGAACGGCTGGAGCCTTTGGGACTGACTCCCTTTCACTGGGTTGTATTGTGCTGTTTGTGGGAAGAAGACGGCTTAGCCACTTGCAGTATTGGGGAAAAACTACAGCAAGTCGGAGGCACGATCACCGGGGTGCTAGATCGGATGGAAGAACGGGGGCTGATTCGTCGGGAACGCGACCTTCGCGATCGCCGGATTTGGCGCATTTGGTTGACGGAAGCAGGCAAGCAACTACAAGAAGTCCTACCGCCAATCGCGCTAGAAATTCGGGAACAGGCGATGAAAGGGATTCCGATGGCTGAACGCGAACATTTTTCTCAATTGGTAGATCAAGCGATCGCGAATCTCTCTTAAGGCTTGTAGAAGATAGCGACAATCTTCATCCGACTGGGTGAAGCACGGCATTAGGGATTCATCTAAAAATATTACGTATACGAAATAAATGCTGTTCACCAATGATTTCACAAATATTACATATACGGAATGACCGCTTATTAAATACTTTGCCGAGCAGGTAAAAACTGATAACAACAAACTGAACCAAGGACAGATGCCTCTCTAGAGGAACGTGTTGGTCCTCTAGCAACAGCCCAACAGACAGTAGATAGGCAATCAGAACTACCTACAAGCAACCCCTGAATTTCAAGATTTATGAAAAAAAACGCCATCAAGTTCATGCCAGTTTTACCGGCATTGAGATCGAGAAACTATCAGTTATTTTTTGCCGGTCAGGGGCTTTCGCTCGTTGGAACTTGGATGACGCAAATCGCCACGATTTGGCTAGTTTATAGTCTCACGAATTCAGCCTTATTACTGGGTATAGTTGGATTTGCAGGACAATTTCCCAGTTTTATACTGACTCCATTTGGTGGGGTTGTAGTCGATCGAGTCTCTCGTCATCGGCTCTTAGTCCTTACTCAAAGCCTCGCCATGCTCCAGTCGTTGGCGCTAGCTTTTGTAGCACTAACCGGAATCGTCCAAGTCTGGCATCTAATTGTTTTGAGTATATTTCAAGGAATCATTAACGCCTTTGATGCCCCCACTCGTCAAGCTTTCGTACCAGAAATTATCGAACGAAAAGATGATTTAGCGAATGCGATCGCGCTGAATTCTTCCATGTTTAATGGGGCGCGATTGATTGGTCCTGCCATTGGAGGGTTCCTTGTTGCCTCAGTTGGAGCAGGTTACTGTTTTTTAATTGATGGTCTCAGCTATATTGCCGTCATTACTGCTTTATTAGCAATGAAGGTAAAGCCCAGTAAAATAGCAGTCTCTCACGATCATCCTTGGCAAAGATTGAAAGAAGGATTTGTGTATACCTTTGGCTTTCCACCAATTCGTTCTATCATCTTGCTGCTAGCGTTAGTTAGTTTTATGGGAATGCAATATACCGTTCTCACACCAATATTTGCCACGCAAATTCTTCATGGGAATGCTGAAACTCTGGGCTTTCTGATGGCGGCGGCGGGAGTAGGAGCGTTAATTGGTGCAGTTCATTTAAGTACGCGGAAAAATGTTTTAGGCTTGGGCAGATTGATTGCTTATTCTCCGGCTTTCATGGGGATGGGATTGATTGGTTTTTCTTTGTCTCGCATGCTGGGACTTTCTTTACTAATGATGTTACTAGTTGGCTTGAGTTTTACTTTGCAATTTACATCTAGTAATACAGTTCTCCAAACGATTGTTGAGGATGATAAGCGTGGCAGGGTAATGAGCATCTACACGATGGCTTTTTTTGGCGTCGTTCCCTTAGGAAATTTATTTGCGGGTTCTTTAGCAAGTCAAATCGGCGCTCCCAATACGTTAATGATTGGGGGAATCTTTTGTATTCTCGGTTCTTTCGTATTTACAAAACAGCTTCCTGACATAAGACGCTTGGTTTGCCCTATTTATACGAAAATTGGCATTCTTCCCTAGCGATCATAAAAAGAGTGTGATTGAACCGCAAAGGCGCGAAGTAAGAAGGGAAGAAAGAAAGAAAAAAGAAAAGTTTATGAATGAATTCAAATGGCTATATTGGTTGGCAATCCTTCAATTTAATCTGGAGGAAACCAGTGGCGGAACCTGATGCAGTTCGGAAGCAACGCCGGCAACGCAGCAGCGACTGGAACAGTTGACTCAGTTTTTTGTCAGTCGCGGTGCCGATCTGAGTACCGCTCAAAATCAAGCGATCGCTACGATTACGAATACCGTCCGCCGAGAAGCTTATGTGATGGCTTTCAATTAGCTCCAAGTGAAGCGGAATGTCGCTCCAGTGCCCGCTGCGGACTCCACCCACACCCTTCCACCGCGACTTTCGACAATTTTCTTAACCACCGATAGACCGATGCCTGTTCCTTCAACTTTGTCCCTCGCTTCCAGTCTTTGGAAGATGCCCCAAATCTTCTGATGGTATTTGGGTTCGATTCCCTGCCCGTTATCAGCGACTGAGAACTCGTAGTATGTTCCCAGTTCCCGAACACCAACCTGAATGCACATATCCGAGCGATTTGCGTACTTGATGGCGTTGCCGATCAAGTTCATAAACACCTGCTGTAGGGGCACCCGTTCGGTTTGCAACGTCGGCATATTTGGTACAACAATCGCAACTTCGGGCGGTGGATCGAGCAGTTCGATGACTTCCGATAGCAAGGAGGACACATTCACCGCCTCTATCTGTTGTTGTACCCTACCCGCCCGCGAATATTGCAGAATGCCGTTAATTAAAGCTTCCATACGATGAACTCGTCCCCGCAATAAATTCAGATGTTCGCGGGAGTCTTCAGTCAGTTTATCTGCGAGGTCTTCTTCAATCCATTCTGAAAGCGTAGCGATCGCTCTTAAAGGTGCTTTCAAGTCATGAGATGCAATGTAAGCAAATTGGTCTAAATCCCGGTTACTGCGCTCTAGTGCTTGGGTCATTTGAACCAGTTCTTCCGCCTTCTTCTCAATTTCCTGACGCGATCGCACTTGTTCTGTCACTTCCACGGCGTGGGTCATAATGCCGTTGACTTTACCATTAGCATCTACTAAGGGTTGGTAGACAAAATTCCAAAAACTCTCTTCTAGAATGCCATCGCTGTTGCGGTCGAACATCGCCCGCATCTCATTGCCGACAAAAGGTTCGCCACTGGTATAAACCTGGTCTAACAACTCGAAAAAGCCTTGCCCTTGCAAGTCCCAGAACGCCTCGCGCACGGGTTTACCGACGATATCCCGCTTTTCCACAATCTGCATATACAGTGGGTTAACCGTTTCGGTGACATGGTTCGGGCCACGGGTGATGGCAATTGCCGCCGGTGCTTGCATGAAGACTCGCTGTAGTTCAGCACGCGCTGCTTGGGCTTCGGCTAAAGCGCGATCGCGAATCTCCCGCTCTTGCTTGCGTTCGCTGATGTCGCGAGAAACCCCTACAATCTCCACAACGTTGCCGTTGGTATCGAAAATTGGGGATTTAATCGTGTGAAAGAAGCGAGTTTCGCCGTCAGCGCGGACATTCGGCTCTTCCAGAACTTCGATTGGCTGACCTGTTGTGAAGACTTGCAGATCGTCTTGCAGGTACTGCTGAGTGTAATCGAGTTGATTGTAGGGGACATCCGTGATGCCGTGCAGCTGCTCAAGGGTCATTCCATAATATTCGCAGGCAGCTTTGTTGGCGTACACGACAACTGAGCCGGGAGCCTTGCAGAACACCATATCCTGCACGGAATCGAGAATCTGGGCATAGCGGTGTTCGCTCTGTTTAAGGGCTTCCTCGGCACTTTTGCGATCGCTAATATCGGTGTGAACGCCAATCCATTCCCGAATGCTGCCGTCCGCTTCAAATACGGGGACGGCGCGCACGCTCATATATTTATAAATACCGTCGGAACGCCGCAGACGATGCTCGATTTGGTAAAGGGTGCCATTGGCAACCGCATTCGACCACTCTTGCACGGTATGCGCTTGGTCATCTGGGTGAACGGCATTGAGCCACCCCCAGCCTTTTAGCTGTTCGTAGGATTGCCCGGTAAACGCACTCCAACCCGGCTGTGGAGTGACAAATTCTCCCTCAGCTTTGGTGTCCCAGATAATTTGAGCTGTGGCTTCCACAAGCGAACGGTAGCGTTCTTCACTCTTGCGGAGTGCTTCTTGCACCGTTTCCACCTCGATTCGTGCTGCCTGTTCGCGCAATAGAAGCTGAGTTTTTTCCTCAGCTTCCTTCTCCTTGGTGATATCGACCATTACGCCGCGCAGCAGCTTGGGGCAACCTTGTTCATCGCACACCACGCGCACCACATCTTTGAGCCAGACGAGGCGACCATCCGATGCGATCGCCCGATACTGGAATTCGTGGTCTCTAGCTTGATTGGTTGCACTCACGCAAAAATTAACGCACCAGTCGCGGTCTTCCGGATGCAGCAAACAATCCTGCCAAAACGTCGGCTCATCTAACCACTGACCGATCGGATAGCCAAGAATATCTTGAGCGCGATCGCTAACAAACGTGAATTTCCACGTCACGGCGTCCATTTCCCAGACAATCGCATCTAGTCCTTGCACTAGCTCGACAAAGCGCCGATGTGCCTCTGCTGCACTTCGTGCCGCTACTTCCTGCTCAGCCGCTTCGCTAATGCTAACAGCTAGCGCTGTTGTTGATGCTTCAGCGTCTCGCTGTGCCGCTTCTAACTCCGTCTCACTCATCCTCAAGTCTTCTTCTCAGTACGACCAGCTCAAGATGCCCGACTGTTTGCCCAGGCTCCAAACGTTTCAGCAGCTTACTTTTGAGTAAATTCCGGCGCAATCCGATCTGTCTTTGCCGCCATTATAAAATCGTTCCGGTGCAAACCAGAAATCGCGTGAGTCCACCAGCTCACCGTCACCTTACCCCACTCCGTCAGCAAAGCCGGGTGATGCCCTTCCGCTTCCGCTGCTTCGCCGACTTTATTAGTGAAAGCTAGCGCCGTCTGAAAATCTGCAAACTTGTAGGTGCGCTTGAGCCGCGATTCTCCCTCCTCTTCCACAATGTTCCAATCTGGAATCTCCGGCTTGAGTTCTGCAATGTCCGCCTCAGTTACGCGCGGTGCATCTTTATGACAGGCAATACACTTTTCTTGTGTCAGATTTGCCATATTTCCCTATTTTCGGCACTTAAGTTGTCCGATTTTACCCAAGTGTCTGTTTTCCCACGTCTGCCATAATGCGGATTTTGAGGGAAAGGATAAGTGGGAGCGATCGCGCCTGGGTTCGAGGAAGAGGAAGGGTGCGATCGCACTCTTCCACCTCCACAGCAAAACGCGATCGCATCTCCTCCAGCCAGCACTTGTAAAATAAGAAAATCTGATACCCATTACAGGTTAAAACCGTGACACCAAGTTCACAAGACACGGACGTAGAGATCAGAGAATTTCCGATTCGTTTGCGGGAAGGGGGGGAAATTACCGTTCCCCAGCTGGTGCAAGATAAGCTCAACTTAACCGAAGGAGATATGCTGACGCTGTTGCAAGTAGGCAATATAGTCTTGCTTACCCCCAAACAGCCCCAAGTTCCCCAACTAGCCGATAAAATCATAGCCCTCATGGAAGATGAAGGCGTAGGCTTGACTGAATTGCTAGAAGGAATACACGCAGAACGGGAAGCAATCTGGCAAAAGCAACAAGATGCGTAGAGTCTTTGCTGACTCAAGTATTTTAATTGCTGGAGCAGGGTCTCGCAGTGGAGCCAGCCGTGCTGTACTAACAATGGCTGAAATAGGCTTATTTAAGCTGGTCATCTCCCAGCAAGTATTAGATGAGTGCGAGCGCAACCTTCGCAAAAAATTACCCGCTGCCCAACCAATTTTTGCACAACTTCTGACTGCTATCGCTCCTGAAATTCGACATAACCCACCCTTACAAGAATCGGCTCAATGGACAGCTATTATCGAAGCAAAAGATGCACCAATTTTGGCTGCTGCTGTAGTGGCAAATGTTGATCGTCTGTTGAGTTTAAACACGAAAGATTTTACCCAGGAAGTCGCTGTACAGAGTAGGCTGATTATTCAGACTCCCGCCGATTTCATCCGAGAAATTCGCGCAATTGTAGAAAGGGGTTTACAGTAAACTCTCTCTTATGGGCGCAAGGATGCGATCGCACTCTTCTTTAACACCAAAAGCGCGATCGCATTCTTCCCAACACAACAAGCGCGATCGTATTCTCCCCAGCAGAAGAAACGCGAGCGATCGCATCTCTCAGCCTCGCCTCCAATTAACAAAGCTTACCGCTAGCTATAATCAAACCATCAAAGTGTTTTTGAATCCAAATGACAATACCTCTTCCTCCACAACTTCGTAGCCTACCCAATAGCCTGCCAGTAGAAGGTGCTGTCCGAATCGAACTGGAAGAAGGAGTACCTATTTTTCGGGCTTCAAGTTTTGTGCAAACTCGAATCGAAGAGTTATTGTCTAAACAAAAAGATTCCCCTCTTAGTAAAGCAGAAGAACAAGAACTTGATAGCTACGAAGAAATTGATGATTATCTGAGTTTTCTTAATCGCACTGTTCGGAATCTTTTTCTAGCTCAAAATCAAGGATATCTATAAATTTGCCTCCTCATCGTAAAATAAGCGAAGTTGTTCGGCAGCAGGTACGTCAGCGAGCCAGTAGTTTGTGCGAATATTGTCACGCATCAGAACAATGGCAATACGTGCAATTCACAGTAGATCATGTAATTCCAATTGCTCAAGGCGGAGTGGATACTATCGAAAACTTGGCTTTAGCTTGTTTCCATTGCAATCGAAGAAAAGCCGATAAAATAACAGCGATAGATCCTCAGTTTGATGCACAAGTTCTGCTGTTTAACCCCAGACAAGATATCTGGAAGGAGCATTTCATTTGGTCTGGTGATGTACTCTCAATCGTTGGTATAACACCCACTGGTAGGGCTACAGTCGTTGCATTAGGATTAAATCGCGAATGGGTTATAAATATTCGTGCCGCCGATCGAGCAATTGGGCGGCATCCACCAATAGGCGATCCAATTCAGCAAGCTGAGTAAATGATAAACGCGATCGCATCCTCCCCAACACAAAGCGCGATCGCTTGATTTTAATTTTTTCTTTAATCCGTTGATATCTTTAGATCGCAAACCCCAAAACCACATTTAAACTAAAGCGAATCTGTTCCCAATATTCTTCTTCCAGCACACCCACTAAACCCAAAACGCGACGATGATCGACAGCACGAATTTGCCCGACATCAATAAAACGGTCTTGGTCTAATCCATTGGAGGATGTTGCTTTAACATTCACAACATAAGGGGCTTCTTTATTTCCCGGTCGAAATGGCATCACAATTGTCAGAAGCCCATACTGGTTCATAATGTCATTTTGCACAATCAAGCAAGCGCGGGTTTTTTGCGCCTCAGCCCCCACTGTTGGATCGAGTGTTACCCAACGGATTTCTCCCCGCCGATAAGTTAAATTACTCGCTGGCATTCATGCCATCCCCAGCGACACTATCCCAAGCTGCAATTTCAGCTTGGTACTCTGGATCTTTAGCATCCTGTTGGAGGGCGGTAATCATTTGTGTCTCCAAAATACGGCGGCGGTGTTCTGCAAGCAAATCGTTAATATAGGCACTGCGGTTGCCTTTTGCCTGCCGATCTACAAATCGCAGGATGTCATCTTCTAAAGAGATTGTGACTTTCTGCATCAGTATGAGTTTTGGGTATGGTAATTTCATCATACTCAAAATTCTCCCAGTTCATTTCAGGCATCGTGTGTGAAGCGAACAGAGCAAACCCAGTAAATCGCATCCTTCACCAAGACAAAGTGCGATCGCTTATGTTCGCCACTGGTTCAGCCAGCGTACTTGCCCGATCCACTCAGATGCGTGTGTCTCTGACAGCAGGCGATCTAGAGCAGCAATTAAATCCGAGAGTGTCCAACTGCTTTGAGCCGCCAGGATAATGCCCCCATGTTGGGGGTATTCGGCTAAAATCAAAAAATCGCGGATGTTAAAGGTAAAGATACACCGTCCTTGTGCCGTAGCCCCTAATAACTGAGCCTCATCGCTGGCATCTAAAGGCATCCAATCAGTTGGTGTTCGGGTGACATCGTGACCGCGAGAAATTAAGGCTTGATGTAGGGCTTTAATAGATGTATCGGCATCAAGGTGCAACAGCGGTTTAGACATTTGCCGCTTCAAGAGTTTCTTCAGATGCGATCGCCATCTCTATTTCCGCCGCGTGCGCTCCAAAGTAAGCTAGAGCCTGCTTCACCTGAGCCTCACTCAACCCATACTCAGCAGCAATCTCCTTCGGGGATAAACCCCAAAGTTTCGCAGCAACTACCACTGTCTGCACGCGCAAGCCAGTCCCGCGCAGAAAAGGCATTGGCTGACCGCTAGCGCCGCGACGGTATGTAATTTCAGGAAATGCCGGATCGTCGAGTTGCTGGCTTAGCGCCCCTACCTTCTCTGCCACAGCCCACAAAATGAATTGATTTAGCGAAATACCTTGGGAAGCTGCATATTTTTCGGCATCTTGCTTTAACTGAGTCGGTAAGTTCAAGGAGTAACGTGCCATTGATTCTTCCTCAGCGTGCCAATATTATACACATCATATATTACGTCGTATGATATGTCATTTAATCCACAAGCGTCGTCAAGACAACTGTTTGGCTATCCTAATTTGTATCGGCACACGATCGCATCCTCGCCCCGTCACAGCCAAAGCGATCGCATTCTCCCCAACAGAAGAAACGCGATAGCTTGCGCTGACTTGTCAGTTCGCGCTTTATCGGGTCGGTTAACCATACTGGGGGATTCGCGAGTTCTATGAGCAAAGTAAGAATAAGGAGATCGAGTAGTAAGAGGTAAAAATGCAATCAACTATTGAGCGATCGGCAACCCAACTACCGCCGCTGATTCCCCGCGAGATTCTTTTCGGCAACCCAGAACGCACCAGTCCGCGACTATCGCCGGATGGTAAGTATCTGGCGTACATCGCCCCCGACGAGAAGAATGTCTTGCAGGTGTGGTTGCGGACAGCCGGACAGGAAGACGAGCGCCAACTCACCGCAGATAAGAAGCGCGGTATCCGGATTTTCTTCTGGACTTATAACGCCGACCAGCTGATGTATATGCAAGACTCAGATGGCGACGAGAACTTTCACCTCTATTCGGTCAATATTCACTCCAATATTGTCCGCGACTTAACGCCATTTCAAGGGGTGAAAGCACAGCCAGTGGATCTTGACCCCAAGTTCCCCGATCAAGTGTTGGTGGGGATGAACTTGAAGGACTTGCAAAAGTTTGACGTTTACCGCATCAACCTGGCTAACGGTGCGGTTGACTTATACGCCGAAAACCCAGGCAATGTCGTTAGCTGGACAGTAGACGCCCAATTCCAAGTCCGTGCCGCCACCGCTGCTACGCCTGATGGGGGTTCTGACCTATTATTCCGGGAAACAACCCAAGGTGATTGGGAAACGCTGCGTCACTGGGGGCCAGATGATGAAGGCGGTGCCGTTAGCTTCTCGGAAGACGGCAAAACCCTTTATATCAGTGGCAGTCACGATGCCAACGCTAGTCGCCTGATTGCTTTCGATGTCACTACTCGCGAAGAAACAGTAATTGCCGAAGATCCGCAATACGATCTAGGCGGCATCGTCATTCACCCAATTACGCGAGTTATCCAGGCAGTTTCCTTCTACAAAGAGAAACAAGAATGGCAGGTACTTGACCAAAGTATCGCCGCAGACTTTGAAGCGATCGCCCAAATTCGTCCCGGAGAGTTCGGTATCTCCTCCCGCGACCTCGCTGACAAAAATTGGCTAGTCGCTTTCCTCACCGATGACGGCCCGGTCTACTACTACGCCTATAACCGAGACTCCAAGACCAGCACCCTCCTGTTTAGCAACAAACCCACACTCGAAGGGTTGTCGCTGGCATCCATGCAACCGATTTCTTACCAAGCCCAAGACGGCTTGACGATTCACGGCTACCTGACAACACCTGTGGGAATCACCGCACAGAATTTACCAACCGTATTGCTGGTTCACGGTGGCCCTTGGGCGCGAGATACTTGGGGTTACGACCCGCAAGCGCAGTGGTTGGCAAACCGGGGTTACGCAGTGCTGCAAGTGAATTTCCGGGGTTCCACTGGCTACGGTAAAGCCTTTGTCAACGCTGGCAACCGGGAATGGGCGGCGAAAATGCACGACGATCTCATTGATGCCGTCAACTGGCTGGTACAACAAGGCATCTCCGACCCACAAAAGATTGCTATCATGGGCGGTTCTTACGGCGGTTACGCGACGCTAGTGGGATTAACTTTCACTCCGGATGTGTTTGCCTGCGGTGTGGATATTGTTGGCCCCAGTAACCTGATTACGCTGATGCAAAGTATCCCACCCTACTGGGAACCGCTGAAGGCGAATTTCTACTATCGGGTTGGCAACTTGGAGACGGAAGAAGAATTTCTCAAGTCGCGATCGCCCTTATTTTTCGTTGACCGCATAACTAAACCCTTGCTAATCGCCCAAGGTGCCAACGATCCACGGGTGAAGCAGGCGGAAAGCGAACAAATCGTCGAGGCGATGCAAAAGGCAAATAAGCCTGTAGAATACGCCCTTTACACCGACGAAGGACACGGTTTCGCCCGTCCCGAAAACCGACTGCACTTTTACGCGATCGCAGAAGAGTTTCTCTCTAAATACTTGGGTGGACGCTGTGAACCGCTAGGAGACATCCCCGGACATTCCGGCGTACTAAACCCATAGTCCCCATCCTCACCAATTAAGGTACGCAAAGAAAGTCTAAACTTTGCGTACCTCTGCGCGTACCTTTGCGTACCTTTGCGTTGAAAACCGAACCTTTTGCACAGAAAAGCAGTATTCTAAAACAAACTAAATTGTTGACAATTAGACTGTTATGGACGACTTTATGACAGATGCGATCGCCGAAGCTAAACAGGGACTCAGTGAGGGTGGAATTCCCATTGGTTCAGTTCTGGTGAAAGATGGGCAAATTGTCGGGAGAGGACATAATAAGCGCGTCCAAGACAACGACCCTGTTACCCATGCAGAAATCGATTGCTTACGCAATGCTGGCAGAATCGGCAGCTACAAAGATACAACACTTTATTCTACCTTGATGCCTTGTTACCTCTGTGCGGGTGCTGTTGTCCAATTTGGGATTAAAAAAGTCATCGCCGGTGAATCTGCAACTTTTTCTGGTGCCAAGGAATTCATGGAATCTCATGGCGTTGAAGTGATTGATTTAAACCTGGATGATTGCAAGCAGTTGATGAGCGATTTCATCCATAATAATCCCCAGTTATGGAATGAGGATATTGGCAAGTAATTTCCCAGAAAATAGCTTTTAAATTTAAATAATCAGGGAAAACTTTTTGTTTTACCCTCTAGAAGTTATTTATTTTTTTCGATATAATAAACTTGATAAGGAAGAACTAAGCTTCAATATTTATTGAAAACGGATTTCTATTATTTAAATATACCTTGAAAAGGCGGAATTATCGTTACCAAATACGGGATTAATCATAAAAATATACTGAATATCCTTCCCTTTTTCCACTCAACTATAGAATCCCTCTGTTTCTGAGAAATGTGTCGAACGTCTCTCTATCGGGCAGAGAGGGTTGGGCACCGGCAATGGTTGCCGAAATCGCACCAGCGGCAGCACCCCAAACCACTGCCTCCCGGAGAGGATGCCCAGAAGCCAAAGCTGCTGCCAATCCCCCATTAAACGCATCCCCAGCCGCAACAGTATCAACTGCCTGAACAGGGAAAGCGGGGACGAAGAATGTTTCCTCCTCTGTGGCACAGAAGACACCGCGATCGCCTAGTTTCACAATTGCAGTACCGACGCCCTGTTGACGTAAAGCTGCGGCTGCTTTGGCAGCGGTTTCTTGCCCATCCACCGCAAAACCCACCAATTGCCCCGCCTCAATTTCGTTGGGGGTGATAATGTCAACCAACGGATATAAAACAGACGCAAAATCTCCCATCTCGATAGCAGGTGCGGGATCGAGAATCACCTGGACACCGGCTTGTCGGGCTGCCCTAGCCGCGGCTACAACGGCTGGCATCGGAATCTCGAATTGAAGGAGCAATGCAGCAGCACCGGGTAACAAATCGCTAAGGCGTCCGACATCCTCCTGGTTCACGCGCCCATTGGCACCGGGGACGATGATAATGTGATTTTCTCCCCTCCCACCCACAGCGATCGCTGCGACGCCAGAATGAGCCGCCTCATCCACCAAGACAGCCCCAGTCTCGACACCAGACGCTTGAAGATTGGCGAGGAGTTCGCGTCCAAAATTATCGGCACCCAGACGCCCCACAAGCTGAGTTGGAATCCCCAGCCGCGCCACTGCTACCGCTTGATTCGCTCCTTTCCCACCCGCAGCCGTAAAAAAGTCATGACCCCGTAGCGTTTCGCCAGCAACTGGCAATCGGGGCGATCGCGCCACGAGATCCATGTTAATGCTGCCGAAGACGATAACTTTGGTCATTGGTCGCTCTTGAAAGTTTTGAATTTTGAGTTTTGAATGAAAGGGATTCCTAACTCAGAACTCAACATTCACCACGCTTCGGACTCGCTTACTGCACCGTAACCGCCGGTTCTAAACCCAAAGTCGCCATTAACCGCTCAATATCGAAGTTTTCAGCCATCATCTGGCGAACGCACTCGACCTTAATCGGTTCGTGGAGCCGCACTTGACCAAAGGCACGGTCAATAATTCCTACAGTCGTCAGCGTATCCAGGTCAACCGACAAAATCGGAATCTCTAAATCTTCAGCGCGGCTGAGGATAAAATGTTGTGGTGGCAATTGTCCAGTCAAGATCAGGCACTGAGTAGAAGTTTCTAAGGCGGCTAGCTGGATATCCGTGCGATCGCCTCCCGTCACCACCGCCATGTTCGTTCCCTTGCGGAAATACTTCAGCGCTGAATTTACATTCATTGCGCCAATTGTCAAGCTCTGTACCATTAAATCCAATCGATCTGGACGGCACAGAACTTCTGCTTTCAACTGGCTGACCAGTTCCCGAACGCTGACACTCCGCAGCAACTCGCTTCTTGGCAACATTCCCAACACAGGAATCCCCTGCCGCTCTAGAAAAGGTCGTACGAGCGTCTCAGCGGCTTCCAGATTAGCTGCGGGAATATCGTTTATCAAAACACCCGTTAAGCGATCGCCCAGCCGCTTTTTGGCTGACAACAGCGCATCCACCAATAGAACCGAGTGAAAACGAGCCACCAGTAAAACAGCCGCATCAACCGCCTCAGCAACCTGTCCCAGAGACAAGTCGAATAAGCTGCCTTCTTCCAAAGTTCCTGGCCCTTCTAATAAAACCATTGGGGCACCAGGCACCCGTCGATACTGCTCCAGAGACAGACGGTAATCCGTCTGGTCTTCTCCAGATAGGCGTCTTTGAATCGTCTCTTCATCCAGAGACAGCAGAGTCGGTCTGATTCGGTTTTCTGGTAATTTCAATACCTGAGCGAGTAACCGGACATCCTCCTCCATCGCATCTGTTTGCGATTCACTTAAACAGGTGCCCAGCGGTTTCCCATAGGCGATATCCAGACCTTTTTCTTTCAGCTGATGGGCAATCCCCAAGATCGTTGCTGACTTGCCACTGTAAGCTTCTGTTGACCCGATAAGCAAATATTTAGCCGCTTTTGGCACACCCTCACTCCTCATTTCTACAGTGTTCAACCATCTGCTCGTAGCAGCTTACGATAGAACGCGTGGGAAAAGTCGATTGTGCGAGTGCGCTTGAAATTCATAATTACATCGATTAAAAAATCGACTAACTCTGAATTTGCCATCATCACTTCGTAACTCAGTTCCGCATTTCCATCAAACTGCAACCGACAACGGGTCAAATCCAATGGGAGCCTAGACACATACCAGGTGGCAACAAAAGGAATGCTATCGCCGCCTTCTATTTTGCGATTCCCTTCTAAAGACCCTTTTTGATACAGGCTAATTGCCAAGGGCAACATATTTCGCTTATTGCCCTGGTAGTAGGGCATGTAGACACTGACATCCCCTTGGTTTGCAGGCTGAAGTTGGTCAATTGACATTGTCTTAAATCTTCCTCAATTTCCGTCTGACTGGCAGTAGGGCGTTGTCCCTAATTTTCTGCGCTCTGACAGCCGATTGGGAACACAATAGCTTAGAGTTCTAGCCTTGGACGGTGGAGCTAATGGTGATTCTACCTTAATATACAGGTTCCCGCGTCCTCCCCAGGATAAATTCATTCATTAAAGGAATTAAGGACTATGTGGGAGGGAGAAAGAGCAGGAAAGAGTAGTAGAGAAATTTTCGTTTTCCTTCCCCTTTTTTCCCTTTGTAGCGAATTTTTTTCCCCTTTTCCCCGATTCCTGAGTAAAACTTCCTATCTGTTGCCGATTAGTTTACGCTGACTGAATAAAGTTAGGGAATTATTCACGCGAGAAATCTATGCCTCCTTTAGTTGCTAATTACTACTTAACTTATCGCTGCAACGCCCGATGTCATTTTTGTAACATCTGGGCATTAGAGCCACCCCAAGAAGCTGACTTTGCCACGATTCAACACAACTTAAAGGACTTGCGCCGGTTGGGTCTGAAGTATATAGACTTTACGGGTGGCGAACCCCTGCTACGTGCAGATGTTGGTCAGATTTACGCTGAAGCCAAAAAGCAGGGATTCTGGACCAGCATGACGACGAATACAATTCTTTACCCGAAAAAAGCCAAAGAAATTCAAGGATTAGTTGACTTCTTGAATTTCTCGCTAGATGGTGCAGATGCTGAAACCCACGACCATTCGCGGGGAGTGAAAATTTTTGACACCCTGGTTGAGTCGGTTGCTCTAGCACAAGAACTCGGCGAACAACCCGTTCTCAACCACACCGTCACCGCCCAAAATTATCAGCACATTAACGAAGTCGCAGAACTCGGTCTGCGCCTAGGCGTCAGGGTATGGCTCAACCCAGCTTTCACCGCCCACGACCACTACAATTCCAACAAGAATCCCACCCCAGACATGGTGGCAGCAATTCAAGCCGCCGCCAAGAAATATAAGAATGTCGGATACAATAAGGCTGCACTGGCGTTCATTGAAGCTGGGGGGAATGATACGAAAAATCCCCGCTGTAAAGCGGTAGATGCAGTAATTGCGATTTCTCCCGACGACAAGCTACTCCTACCTTGCTATCACTTTGCCCAAACCGGCGTTCCCATTAACGGTAAGCTTTACGACCTCTATCGCCAGTCAGAGGAAGTAGAATCCTACCGCCAATCTCAGGGCAAGCTGTCCGTGTGCGAAGGATGTACGGTATGGTGTTACCTGATCCCCAGCTTCTTTATGGGTGTAGATAAGTATTGGTGGTTGAATCAAGTAACCTATGCCGGAGAATTCCTGGCCCGAAAAAGATTCTTACAACGAGCTTGAACCGCTCGATTCTCTGTTGTCTGAATGTAGAGACGCAATCAATGAAGTTTCTACAGAAGAATTTGAGAGCGACTTTTTTCAGGGACTGGCAGGACGCCGACGCAAAGCGGCGTTCGCCTTAACGGTGATTTGGGGCAGCATCATTGCCCTACATCTGTTTGTTTGGGGTTCGTGGTTAGTCCTAGGACTGACCGGACTGTTGGTGATTCAAGCGTTCCGCGTCGTATTCGCGCGACCCCGACCAGTCCCAGCGCCGTTGTCGGAAGCAACAAAAGACCAATGGCCTTCTGTTTCCCTACTGGTGGCAGCTAAAAATGAGGAAGCTGTTATTGGTAACCTGGTGAAAATGCTGTGTAATCAGGACTACCCAGTAGATCGGTATGAAGTTTGGGTGATTGACGACCACAGCACCGATCGAACCCCCCTAGTGTTAGAGCATCTGGCGAAGGAATATCGCCAGTTAAAAGTCCTGCGCCGAGGTGCGAATGGGGTTGGCGGCAAATCGGGAGCGCTGAATCAAGTGTTGTCCCTGACGCGAGGAGAAATTGTCGGGGTATTTGATGCCGACGCCCAAGTGCCACCAGATATGCTGCGTCGGGTTTGCCCAAGTTTTGAGCGGCAACAGGTGGGAGCCGTGCAGATGCGAAAAGCGATCGCGAACCCATCGCTGAATTTCTGGACTCGCGGTCAGATGGCAGAAATGGCACTGGACTCCTATTTCCAGGAGCAGCGCATTGCCATTGGCGGCATCGGGGAACTTCGAGGCAACGGTCAATTTGTCCGCAGAGCTGCCTTGGAGCATTGCGGTGGGTGGAATGAGGAAACCATCACGGACGACTTGGATTTAACGATCCGCTTACACCTGGATCGGTGGGATATCGAATTTCTGATCTTTCCCCCCGTGTATGAGGAAGGCGTCACCAGCGCGCTGGCACTGTGGCACCAGCGCAATCGATGGGCAGAAGGGGGATTCCAGCGCTATCTGGACTACTGGCGTTTCCTGGTGTCAAACCGGATGGGCACCCTCAAAAGCATTGATGCGTTCTCGTTTTTGCTCACCCAGTATATTCTCCCCGCTGCTGCCGTGCCCGACTGCCTAATGGCGATCGCGCGGAATCGTCTGCCGATTCTGAGTCCCGTCACCGGAATGACGTTCACCCTCTTTCTGATGGGGATGTTCGTCGGTCTGCGCCGCACCAGAAAAGAAGAGAAATTGACTGCATCGGTCTTTTTTGCCACCCTGGTGCAAACCTTACGCGGCGTCCTTTATATGCTCCACTGGATGGCGATTATCGCGAGTACCACCGCCCGGATGTCAGTGCGACCGAAGCGGCTGAAATGGATAAAAACTGTGCATCAAGGCAGCAGCGAGGAAAGTTTCGAGTTTTGAAGTAGAGACACAGGCACTGCCTGTGTCTCTACTCTAAAACCCTACATCATCATCCTCTTGCCACTCATTGAGTAGCTCATCGGCAGGCTCGATCATCTCTGCGAGTGGCAAGCGTGTCGGCATCGGTTCGGAAAGAGACTCTAAATCTAAAGTCTCTAAATTTTCCTCTCGCTCGTCAGCCAGCTTGACAATTTCCCCTTTGAAAAAGTCCGCGAGGCGTTTGGCAGCGATCGCGACTTCATCGTCCCACTCTACATCTGGCGGTGCGGGGGGTTGGGCTGTCGCTGCTGGAGTCCGCGAAGCTGTAGAACTGCCGTTTTTAAACTCATGCTTCGTCTGCGGTGCCATCTTAGACGGCAGCGGACTGGTTGAAGCGGGTGCTAAGTAGTTGCTAGCGCCATTCTCTTTCTTGACTTCCCCGGAAGGCTGTACGGGCGGTGATTGAGGAGCCGGTGTCCCAGACGCGATCGCTCCTACGGAATTTTGACTGGGCGATGTTCCCACAGACTTTTCAGAGTTTGGCGGCTTTGAGGCACTATTCGACTTCACCTCAGTCCCTCCGGCAACTTGAAAGCTAACTTTTACCTTAGATTGAAAGGTTTTTGAAAACGCTGCTTCCACATCTGGCAGTTTTGTCTGGGCTAACTTTAACAAACCCGTTGAACTGACACTCAGGATTGCTTCCCGACCATTAAAGTTTAGTAAGCGACATCGTTGACGCAAAAATTCTTGCGTCCCAAATAGCTGGACGCGATCGATCACCTGTTGCCAAACTCGATCGAGTTCGACTCCTCGATCCGGACCCTCCGCAGGCTGAGAAACTGGCGCAGGGGTTTCGGTCGATTCTCGCTTTTCTGGTGGCGGTGGTGCCGCTGAGGGCGGCTCTGGTGGTGCTTCCTGCTGAATCGGCGAAACATTGGGGGGAGGGGTGTCAACGACTGGCGTAGCGGGTTGGGCAGGTGTTGAGTGTTGAGTGTTGGGCGTGGACGATCCCCGATCGCCTCTTGCCTCTTGCCTCTCGACACGGGGGCGAGTCAGATTAACACTGCCCACCGCCTGTGTCTGCTGACCGCTATTCGCGATTGGCAGCAATCCCAATAGCGTCACTTCTAACCACAGGCGCGGCTGAGTCGTATTTCTAATTTGAACTTCGCTGTCCTTCAGGTGCTTTTGCCCCTGCAAAATGGTCGGGATGTCCAGATCCGCAAATTCGCACAGATGAGTCCAAGTGGGCGCGGTCACGGCGACTAAATCCGGGCGTTTGGGGGCAGTTTTGGCAATGAGTAAATCCCGGTAGAAACCGGCAAGATTTTGGAGGACAATCAGCGGTTCTCTCCCCCTGTCCATGAGGTGACGAGCTTTTTCCAGAACCGCTTCGGGATCGGAATGCGCGATCGCCTTCAACAACTCCATTAAATCTCGTTCTGGCACCGCTCCCACTAAATCCCAGACCGCCTCTACCGTCACTTGACCGGATAATAGGCTGAGCTGGTCGAGCAGGCTTTCCGCATCTCGCAAGCCTCCCTGCGCCACTTGAGACACCAAGGTAATCGCCTCGGAAGTAATGTTGATATTTTCCAACTGGGCAATTTTTCTCAGATGCTCCACCATCGCCTCTAAGGGAATGCGGCGAAAATCAAAGCGTTGACAGCGAGAAATAATTGTCGGTAACACTCGCTGCGGATCGGTGGTCGCCAGGACAAAGACAACGTGCTTGGGTGGCTCCTCTAGCGTCTTCAGCAAGGCATTGAACGCAGCTGAACTGAGACTATGAACTTCGTCAATCACATACACTTTGTAGCGGCACTGAACGGGGGCATATTGGGCGCGTTCGATGATTTCCCGGATATTGTCCACGCCGGTGTTGCTAGCGGCGTCGATTTCAATCACGTCCAGTGCTGAACCTTTGGCGATGCCTTGGCAAACAGGACAAACGCCACAAGGTTGTTCTGTCGGCTGACTATTCTGAAGACAGTTCAGCGACTTTGCCAGAATCCGGGCGCTGGAGGTTTTGCCCGTTCCTCTGGAACCCGTGAATAAATAGGCGGGAGCAATCCGTTCGGTACGGATGGCGTTGCGGAGTGTGTGGGCGATCGCTTCTTGTCCCACCAAATCCGCGAACGTCTGAGGGCGATACTTGTGATGTAGGGGTTGGTAGGTCACGGCAGGGATTCGTCAGGCTAGACAAGCGACAGAGGTGTCGATAAAAGTGTAACGTGTTGCTCTAGTCGAACCGGATGCGATCGCCTTCTGGTTGTCTTTAGAGAATTGGTGTGGTTTTCTGGAAGGCAAACATTACGGTTAACCGATCAAAAGCTCATAATAGCCAGTAAACTGTTCAAGCCCGTTAGATAAAATCTGAGAAAGTAAGGGCGGGGGGACTCTAGCAAATGCTCAAGCAACTATGGCGATCGCTGGTAAGGTGGTTTCAGCGTTTATTTGGAACGGGCGGCAGGCGAAACCCAACACCCGCCTCGGTTCGCTCGGAACCCCCTAAACCCCTGACGGATACAGATTATGAATTTTTGTACAGCCAACTGCTCGAAGGAGTCGCGCATGGCTGGCAGCAAGACCGGGTTTTACGATTTTTTGAGTCTCTGGGCGATCGCGGTCAATCATCCCTATGGGTGGGGTGGCTGAACCGCTTTGGGGAAAGATTATTGGCTTCCCCTGCACCTAATAATGAGTTAGCGGCGCGAATGGTGCAGCTTGGTCAGGTGGGCTGCGGAGAAATCGGGGAAGTTTCTTATGATATTGGGATGCAACTGCTGACGAGAAATGCTCCGGCACGAGCAGTAACCCCCCCACCTGTCTCTTCTGTCTTTGAATACGAGGAGTTCGACGCACCGGAGGAGGAAGTCCCTGCGGTTAGTGAGGAAGGAGAGGAAGGTGAACTCAAAACAGTCACCCTAGATGAGTTGTTGGTGATGTTGCAGCAGGATAGCGGTTTACTTCAGCAAATTTCCGAGCAACTGCAAATTGAGACGACCGATCCACAAGTGATTGTGCAGGCATTGATGAATCAATTCAATGCGGCAAATCCATCCAGCGCCGAGGAAGCAGAAAATCCATCGAGTGCAGAGGAAGCCGAAGCTTGGTTTAATCAAGGCAATCAACAAGCCAGTGCTGGAGAATTGTCAGAAGCGATCGCTTGTTACGATCGTTGCTTAGCGATTAGCCCGGATAACTATATCGCCTGGAACAACCGAGGCGTGATGCAGAAAAATTTAGGACAGTTGCAAAATGCGATCGCTAGCTTTAACAAGGCGATAGAAATTAAACCCGACTTTTACGAAGCTTGGAACAACCAAGGCAATACTTTCCAAGACTTAGACCGTTTAGAAGAAGCGATCGCTAGCTTTGACAAGGCAGTAGAAATTAAAGCAAACGACCCAGAAGCCTTCTACAATCGGGGATTAGCGCTGGAAAACTTGAACCGCTATGAAGAAGCGCTGGCGAGTTTTGACCGGGTGCTGCAACTCCAACCCAACTATTCAGAAGTCTGGATGGTAAGAGGCGAGACCCTACACCGCTTAGCTCGATATGAGGAAGCGATCGCCAGCTACGACCAAGCTTTGCAACTCAAACTGGATGACTGGGACTCCTGGATCGGTCGCGGCAAATCAGCGCTTCTTTCAACAAATTTGGACCCTCTACTGAGTTCCTTAAGTAAGGTTGCTCAAAATAATCCAGCCTTGAACCAGCGCGGTGATGAAGGGCAGTTGGCAAGCTATGAGGAAGGGTTGAAGTACGTTTCTCAAGACACTCACCCAGAAGGTTGGGGTAGATTGCATCAGGCAATCGGCAATGCTTACTATGAGCGATCGCAAGTTAATCCAGAACCTAATCCGTTGCGCCAAAAAGCCATCATTGAGTACGAACAGGTGCTATCAAGCCTCCCCGAAGCGGATTTTCCAGAGTTGCATCAAGAGATTTTACAAGACCTTCTGCAACTCCAGCAATCTTTAGGACAACCCTCTGAATAATCTGACAGGGCAGTTTTCCCTCACTTGGGGCTGCCCGTTTTTTGTACAATAACCATTCAACCTCGCAAAATCACTTTCATGCCCTTGACTCGGACAATCCAAAGTATCTATACCGATGGTGCCTGCGTCGGCAACCCAGGTCCTGGAGGCTGGGGTGTTGTTGTCTATTTCACCGATGGTTCGGTCTATGAAATGGGCGACGCCGATCCGGCAACCACTAATAATCGGATGGAAATGCAAGCCGCAATCGGCGCATTGAAACTCGTGAACGGCCTCGGACAACAAGAACCCATCACCCTCTACACCGATAGCGAATACCTGAAAAACGGTGTTACCAAATGGGTAAAAGGTTGGAAAAAGAAGGGTTGGAAGACGGCAGAAGGGAAACCCGTCCTCAACCAAGACCTTTGGGAAATACTCGATGAACTCAATCTTCCCCGGATCGAGTGGCGATATGTCCGGGGTCACGCAGGAAATGAGGGGAATGAGCGCTGCGATGCGATCGCGCGGGCTTTTGCGACGGGGAAGACTCCTTCGCTGCAACAACCCATAGCAGAAGAGTCAATTGTTTCACCCGCCACTAATTCTATTGATAACAAAACGATACAATCGAGTGACTTATCTTCTGACCCTCCTAACCTCGGCCTAGTCATGGTAGATTCTACTACTCCATCTGCTCTTGATTCTCAGGACAATCTGCCCCGTGAGGTGAGAGTCGCCCAGCTGCGTAATCTGATAGAAACTCTCCACGTGGCTGACGAAATTGCTGCTAAAGGCTACCTAATTACTAGCTCTGAATTAGCTGACTTGATGGATGTCAATGCCAGCGCTGTCACCAGTCGCGGAGACCACTGGGGATGGCGCAATTGGATTGTGTCGCGGGTTCGCCGTGAGGGCAATCAAATTCTTTGGCAGCTAGAACGGGTAGATGCCGTTAACAGTAATTTCGATTCTTAAATGAGTTTTGGTTTTGGGGAATTGGGAAAAAGTTGTGAGTTTTGAGTTTTGAATTAAAGAACTCTCCGATCGCTCAAAATCCAACACTCATTACTCTCATTACCCCTTTGCTTGAAAACTCAAAACTATCCATAACTCCGACCGCGCCATTGCTTAGGAGTACGGATAGCAGACAGAAAAATTCGCAACACAGCTAAAGGATCTGCCAGAGGGGAAAGATAAAAGTAAACAGGTAAAAGTAAAAAGTCAAAGTTCCTTTCCCGTTTGCCTGATTCCGATCCTTTGAAGCTGGGGGATCGCACTGTGCTTTCATAAGATGGCGCGATCGCGAGTAGCAACGCAAACCGAATTAATAGCAGAAATAAATTTAACCCGACAGCAGCCACCACTGGGAGTGTCGAAGTTCCCATCACCAGCCAGGTGAGTAAAACCAAGGACGCGGGTAGAGGTAAACCTTGAACGGCGAATAGCAGCCACAAGTCCCCCCATATCTGACCCCTGGAAGCAGCGTCTTTTAGGTCAAGCGATCGCCCCCACTCTTTCCAAGTTTCGGCTGCCCCCTCATACATCCTTACCTTCAAAACCTTGGCTCCATCTAGAAAGCCCACCTTGAAACCACGGGAGGCAATATTGCGGGCAAGGGTCACATCGTCACAAAAAGAACTTCGGGCGCTGGTATAACCCCCTACAGCCTCCAAAACAGAGCGACGGCACAGGAAACACTGACCGTTCGCCATTACCCGCTCCGGATCTTGAGTATTTGTACCCGCCGGGTCGAATCGGTAAAGCAGGGTCATTAAGAGTGCTGGTTGCAACCACCACTCGCCTGGATATTTCAAGATAAATTGCGGCGACAAGGAGATTAGGTCATAACCTTCTTCCTTTGCTGTCCTGAGCAAACCGGCAACCAATCCGGGAATCGCCTGAGTATCGGCGTCCATTCCCAAAATCCACTCGCTCTGTTCGCTACTGTGCAAAAATCCGGTATGTAAAGCCCAAGGACGCCCTACCCAACTAGGCGGTAAGGGGTCATCCGTCATTAAACGAAACCGGGGATCTTGTTGCTGTGCCGCTTTAACTAACTCTGGAGTTCCATCCTGGGAGCGACTATCAACAACGATAATCTCCCGGACTTCGTAGCTTTGGCGGGTTAGCCCAGCCAGCGCTGGGCTAATTCGCTCTGCTTCATTTAAAGTCGGAACCACGACACTCACAGCACCTAAGAGTTCGGGCGTGGCAGTGTCGGGTTGAATAGGCGATCGCCGAGACGGCCCTTTCAATAGACGCGAGAGCACTATCGCTACTGCTGGTGCCTGAACGAGTAGCAGCAGCAGCGATAGTGCGCTCTGGAGTGTTAACCAATCGACGTTCACTTCACCGCCACTTTGACTTGAGTCACTGGAATTTCTGGCTTCAAACTCGCAGGAGTTTCCGCTGTGGATTCGCGAATCTCTGCGGGTTGTGCCATTTGCCAGAGGGTCAAAGTTGGAATGACACCGACCAGAACGCCCAAGGAGACGGGTATCCAATACCCAGCTGCCAAGCTCAATCCGGCTGCATAACCAAAGTTACTTAGATAGATGATGAGCGGGAAACCTAGCCCAGAACGATCCAATAAAATTGGCGTCTTTCTCCACAATATTGCTCCCACACCGATAAAGAGCGAGCTAGTGCCAAACCAACCGGCATAGTTTCCGTAAGGTGTGCCAAAGAAGGCTCCTGGCTGTTCCCAATACCAAAAAGGTACCATTGTTTGACTCATCGCTGGCTCCAGCGCAAAGTCCCAAGAGGTGAACATCATAGCAGCTACAGCGATCGCGCCTACATAGCGAACCAAGCTCGGATTTTGCCGAGTTTTTAGACCCGCGCAGGCAATTAAATAAGAAACCAATCCCATATAAAACCAGGACAAGGGAATGGTAAAAGGTACCAGTCCACCAATCTTATACCCCAAGCCGTTCAGGTAGCTGTAGTCCCCAAATGGAAAGCCTGTACTGGTTCCCAGCAATTCGCTTCCCAAGGACAGGCACACCGCAGGCAACATGAAAGTCAGCCAGTGCCACAGTCCTAACTTTCTATAGGCATAAATGGCAACGGCGACCGTTCCCAAGACGATATTCACCACTCCACCCCAAGCCATACTCCACTGGAATGCAGTCTGCCCAGTCTCCCCTAAACTCATAATTATTTCAGGATGGGGTACGACCAGCACCAGCCCCGCCAGTCCAAAAACCATCGTTACAATATGACCAATCAGGCAGAAACGCTCGACAGTGACAAGTTGCTTCATTGCAGAATTCTTACTTCTGTATGTTCTTAATAGTAGTTTACAAATGTTTGTCAAATAACCCCATGCTTATGCGGCTGTCGTCGTTAGTCGTGGCTTAAGAGTCCAAATTTAGTTGGAAGTCTCCCAATCTCGTGTCAGAAGTCCAATTCACCCGTTAGCACAACGACCTCGATCAACCTTTGGAATGCTCCGAAGTTTAAGGCTGCTGCTGGACTCCAGACTTCGAGAGAAGGAAAAACGACAATCAAATAAATTCTTCGCCAGTCGGCTTTTGGCTCTTCCTGGTCGGCGGTCAGTAGGGGAAAGCAGTTAAGATATTGGCAGCAACACTTAAAAGGCTTTTTCACTAAAAACCTATTGGTTGCGTTTTTAAGCTGGGCTTGCTCTCCAAGAGCAGCTCGCTCGACCCTATCGGCTTCATGGCGCATGTACTTAACATGACTTCATTTCTGCCTAAAGAAACCAAAATTGCGATCCGTCCCGTTCAATACCGCGATCTAGATGCGCTGGAACGGCTAGCCGCAGAAGATTTTGACGCAGGAGACCAAATTTACTCAACGGACAATCTGGGTAGAAAAGTTCATCAAATTCGACCCTGGTTTGGCCCGCTGAAGTTCTTGAGCTGGTTTCCCAATCCTTGTCAGCACACTTTTTGCGTTTATGTCGCGGAGCAGGATAACCAAGTTCGCGGTACGATCCAGGTTTCACCGTTCAACCGCACGCGCAGCACTTGGCGGGTTGAGCAGGTAGTTTTGGAGACAGGGGTACCGGCGGAAGTTGGCTCGCAGCTTTTACGTTATTGCTTCGAGTCAATCTTGGAAGCGCGTACCTGGGTGTTGGAAGTCAATGTTAACAACAAAGCAACACTGGCTCTCTACCGCCAGAATGGGTTTCAACCTTTGGCTCAGCTGACTTATTGGGCGATCGCTCCAGAGCTGCTTTCGTCACTGCAAGAGCGCGAACCGGATTTACCCAATCTTCTCCCAGTCAGCAATGCTGATGCCCAGTTACTCTACCAACTCGATACGGTGTCAATGCCGCCGCTGCTACGCCAAGTTTATGACCGTCACATCCATGACTTCAAAACTAGCTTCGCTGGCGGGTTTCTCACCAGCTTGAAGCAATGGATTGGCAAGACAGTTAGCGTTAGTGGTTACGTATTTGAACCGCAGCGCAAGGCAGCAATTGGCTATTTTCAAATTTTTCTGTCCCGCGATGGCTCCCAACCCCATGTCGCTGAGTTGACCGTACACCCAGCCTACACTTGGTTATATCCGGAGCTACTTTCCCAAATGGCTCGGATGGCTAAGGATTACCCTTCCCAGTCCTTACAACTGGCTTCAGCCGACTATCAGCCAGAACGAGAAGAATATTTGGAACAATTAGGGGCAGAACGAATCTCCCACTCGCTCCTGATGTCTCGTTCTGTGTGGCACAAGCTGCGGGAGGCAAAGCCCATTTCCCTAGAAGGGCTACAGTTGGCTGAAATGCTTCAGGGTCTCCAACCCGCTCGCAAAGCAGTACCGGGGCGGATGTCTTGGCTGAAGTCGAAGCATAAGAAGCCGCAGGTAGAACCGCAGAAGGATTTATCGTCCTCTGTGGCGTTGCCTCCAAAAGGGGGAATCGTGCTAAATTCCCAATCCCTTGATGCCACGAAAGCTAGCCGCACAGAGCGGGGAGAAGAGAATGGAGAGAATCTCGGCACTGGGTTTGGATGTCGGTAAAAAGCGGGTTGGGGTAGCTGGCTGCGATGGCACTGGATTGATTGCCACCGGAATCGCTACGATCGAACGCACTTCCTTTGACCGGGATATCGAGCAACTGCGACGCCTGGTTGAGGAGCGACAAGTGCAAGTTCTGGTCGTCGGCTTACCCTATGCGATGGATGGAACCCTAGGATTTCAGGCGCAGCAGGTGCAGAAATTTGCGACAAGAGTGGCAGCGGCTCTCCAGTTACCACTGGAATATATGGATGAGCGGCTCACGTCCTATGAGGCAGAGGAACTGCTGAAAACAGAAAGGCGATCGCTCTCCCAAAATAAGCCTCTAATTGACCGCAAGGCGGCAGCTTTGATTTTGCAACGCTGGTTAGATGAACGTCGAGCCGCAAACAAAGTCGCCAAGCAACTTGTAGAAACAACCTATATCGCGTCTGGCGCACAGATAGAGACACAGGCACAGACATCGGAAATTCCCAATTGATTCGCAATTCCCGATTATCCATCACCGATTTCCAAATCAGATGATAATATGAGAGATTGCTGCATTCTAAAAATAGACTTTATCCATGACTCTGCCGCAACAGCGTAAACACGAAATTATGACGGAGTATCAGGTTCACGAAACTGATACTGGCTCGACGGATCTCCAAATTGCGATGCTGACAGAACGCATCAATCGTCTCAGCACTCACCTCAAAGCCAACAAGAAGGATCATGCTTCTCGGCGAGGTTTGTTGACAATGATTGGTACCAGAAAGCGTCTCCTGTCCTACCTGCAAAAGGAAGATAGACCTCGCTATCAAGCCTTGATTGGTCGCCTGGGTATTCGCGGTTAAACCGCCGATAAACTTATGTCTTCAGAAGAATCCCAACGGAATCGCTTACCGTTTGAACCCGCTAAGAAGAATCGCAAAAAACCAGCGAAAAACCAACCAACAACCCTAAGCACTGCCAAAGCGGAAGGTCAAGCGCCTTCTCCAAGAAAGCTCGAATCTTCGGCAGTCCCAGAGGTGGTGAGCAAACGCATGGCTCGCCGGATGGCTCTTTTTTGTGGGATTCCTAGCGCTTTAGGCATTTTGACTTTTATTGTCAGTTATGTCGTGGTTAGCCAGCACTGGTTCAAGTTGCCCAACGCCGCAGTTGTACTTGTGAGTATGGGCTTCTTTGGGTTGGGCGTTCTGGGATTAAGTTACGGGGTTCTCTCAGCCTCCTGGGACGAAGAGAGACCGGGTAGTAAAATCGGCTGGAACGAGTTCACCACGAACTGGGGACGGATGACAGCAGCATGGCGCTCTGCTGGGCAAAAGGATTCATAAATCCCGCGCAAATACCAGTAGTCCAAAGGTGAGTTTTACTTATAAGTTCTTGAGAGAACGATTGCCATCGGTCTCGCTCTTTCCTGGGGTTTGAACCCCAGGCTATTTTCATTTTTTGCTGGAGAGATAAACTCGGCGGTCTATCTAGGCAAAGCTAGAGAAGTATTATCTCTGGTGACTTTTGAAAAAGGAGATATTCGGCAGATAAACAACCGAATTATGGATTTGGAAAAATGATTGTAGTCATGAAAGCTGGCACTCCAGAGGTCGAGATTGAGCGCGTTAGCTCTGAACTCGCCACTTGGGGACTGACACCAGAAAAAATTGTTGGGAAGCATAAGGTGGTATTAGGTCTGGTTGGTGAGACGGCTGACTTAGATCCCCTCCAGATGCAAGAAATTAGCCCTTGGGTTGAACAGGTTCTGCGAGTTGAGCAGCCCTTTAAACGGGCAAGCCGCGATTATCGTCACGGTGAAGCTAGTGACGTTGTGGTATCAACACCTAACGGTAATGTCACTTTTGGCGAACATCATCCTTTAGTAGTGGTGGCTGGTCCTTGTTCGGTCGAAAACGAAGAAATGATTATTGAAACCGCACGTCGAGTTAAGGCGGCGGGAGCGCAGTTTTTGCGCGGCGGTGCTTATAAGCCTCGGACTTCGCCCTATGCTTTCCAAGGACACGGTGAAAGTGCCTTGAATTTGCTAGCGGCGGCGCGGGAAGCGACAGGCTTGGGCATTATTACGGAATTGATGGATAGCCCTGAATTGGATGTCGTGGCAGAATTTGCCGACGTGATCCAAATTGGTGCCAGAAATATGCAAAATTTCTCCCTGTTGAAGAAAGTAGGGGCGCAAGAAAAGCCTGTGCTGCTGAAGCGGGGAATGGCGGCGACAATTGAAGATTGGTTGATGGCGGCGGAGTATATTATGGCTGCTGGCAACCCGAACGTGATTTTGTGCGAACGCGGTATCCGCACCTTTGACCGTCAATATGCACGGAATACGCTGGATTTATCGGCAATTCCAGTGCTGAGAACTTTGACTCACCTACCGATTATGATTGACCCCAGTCACGGTACTGGTAAGTCTGAGTATGTGCCTGCGATGGCGATGGCATCTATCGCTGCTGGTGCTGACTCGTTGATGATTGAAGTCCACCCCAACCCGAAGAAAGCGCTTTCTGACGGTCCTCAATCTCTGACACCAGAGCGTTTCGACCGCCTGATGCTAGAGATGTCTGTAATTGGTAAAGCTGTAGGTCGTTGGCCTGAACCTGCTGTTGCATTAGCTTAGAGTTACAAGGGTGGGCAAAGGCTCACCCTTTTTTATGGATGCGATCGCTACTGTTGATTAGTTTTGGAATGCGATCGCTACTTTTGATTAGTGATGGAATGCGATCGCTACTTTTGATTAGTGATGGAATGCGATCGCTCCCAGTACATCCCCCAACCTCCCTTTAAAAGGCGGCTAGATTCTTCAAAACCCCTTTATTAAGGGGGTCGCCGCAGGCGGGGGATCAAGTCTGATGCCAGAGGTATTGGGAATGCGATCGCTACCTTTGATTAGTTCTGGAATGTGATCGCTCCTGAATGAGATTTGACATTTTTCCGAAAATGTGCCAGCTTATCAACCACTGGGCGGTTGAAACCGCGTCTACACAAACAAAGTCCGCCTTCGCAGACTCTGATAACCCGCCTTCGCGGGTTTTACTTTGGTTGCAGAAATTGAATTCGCAAAATGCGATCGCTTTCCTCTACCCTCAGATAGGTTTTTGATGCCACAACAATAAAGAACAATACGACAAGCCTGCTTTTGTCAGGCTTTGTTTGTGTAACCCCAGCCTACAGGCTGCGGACATCTTAAAAGCTAAGTTCTGTAGGTGGGATATGGTGTCTTGGCGTTGGTTGATTGCTTCTGGTTTCATCGCTTTCTTAACGTCCGGCTGTACTAAACAACTCACATCTGGAGAGATTGCCAAGCAAGTCGGAAACAGTGTAGTTCTGATTACCTACGCAGACGCACAAGGAAATGGCAGCGGCTTTTTCGTGTCGGGAGAAAAGAAAGTCTGCACCGTACTCACAGCGCGTCATGTGGTGGCACCCAGTAGTCAATTGAAGCTGCAAACCAACGATAGAAAATTTTGGAACTCGGCGACTATTCAAAACTTCCCCAATCAAGATTTAGCACTCATCACCTTCGATCCAGGTAGCGAAAACTGCCCTTATAAAGCCCTTGAATTGGGCGACTCAGACACAGTGAACGTGGGAGACGGCATCTACATTACTGGTTTTCCTGGTGGTTCTTCGGCACAGCAGTTTGTACCGGGTACGGTGTCAGCACTTGGCAAGCTATCTGATGGCTATGGGATTTCCTACCCTGTTATAACCGCTGGGGGAATGAGTGGGGGGCCGGTGGTAGATACAGCAGGGAAGATAATTGCAGTTCATGGACCCAGCGAGAGAGAACTTGTTAAAAAGGCAGAACTCACGAACGGAAATCTGCCGCCAGAACAGCAGTCTGCACAAAATGTAAATTCCGCTGATGGGGACGCACAAAATACTTTTAAATGGGGCATCCCTAGCAATACCTATAAGGTAAATCTTTCCAAGATGCTTGCCGAAGCGGCGGCGACAACAAATGCGGAAGAGTTGTTGAATAGCGGCAATGATTTGTTTCCTCCGAACGCTACAAAGAAGCTGTTATTGACTATGACAAAGCAATTCAAATCAAGCCTGACTACCATGAAGCTTGGCATAACCGAGGCGTGGCGCTAGGGGAGTTGAAACAGTACCAAGAGGCGATCGCATCCTATGACAAAGCGATTCAAATCAAGCCTGACAAGCATGAAGCTTGGACTGGTCGAGGCATTGCGCTAAGGAAGTTGGAACAGTACCAAGAGGCGATCGCATCTTATGACAAAGCGATTCAATTCAAGCCTGACAAGCATGAAGCTTGGACTGGTCGAGGCATTGCGCTAGAGGAGTTGAAACAGTATCAAGAGGAGATCGCATCCTATGACAAAGCGATTCAATTCAAGCCTGACTTCCATGAAGCTTGGTATAACCGAGGCGCGGCGCTAGGGGAGTTGCAACGGTATGATGAGGAGATCGCATCCTATGACAAAGCGATTCAATTCAAGCCTGACTTCCAAGAAGCTTGGTATAACCGAGGCGTGGCGCTAGGGGAGTTGCAACGGTACGATGAGGAGATCGCATCTTATGACAAAGCGATTCAATTCAAGCCTGACAAGCATGAAGCTTGGCAGAACCGAGGCAATGCGCTAGTGGCGTTGGAACAGTACCAAGAGGCGATCGCATCTTATGACAAAGCGATTCAATTCAAGCCTGACTTCCATGAAGCTTGGACTGGTCGAGGCAATGCGCTAGTGGCGTTGGAACAGTACCAAGAGGCGATCGCATCTTATGACAAAGCGATTCAATTCAAGCCTGACTTCCAATTAGCAATAAATAATCGTAAGAAGTTACTAACTCCGTTAGGACGCTCAAAATAGCGGAAATTTATTAGGACAACATCGCTAAACTTATAACTTGTCACAGACAGCAGCTTCGGATTTTCTCAATTAGCGCCTATGCGGTATGCGGAATAGTTATAAGTAGCTATGTTGTCCCAGTCACAGCAGATTATTTTTTAGCAGTTTCTCCAGCTTTCAGATCCTCATCTGCCAAAAAGTTTCCCAAATGAACAGACGGCGAAGCTGGGGACAACAGAGAAGTAGATGGTTCACCGTTACTGTTTTGATCCACAGTATTCTTATTCTCTAAAGCCTCAATCATCTTGCTCAGAGACTTATAGGGATCAACACCAACATCCAGCGTCACCAATAGGGGACAATTGTCGCCACTCAGTTTAGTTTTGGCACAGATAACAGATTGACTGGGAGTTGTGGGATCATCGCGATAACTAAATTCAACCAGACCATCTTGGCGATAATTTTCCAAACGACTTTCAATCTCGCCACAACGTTTTGGAGTATTCCACTCATCACCAAAGGTGTTTACCATTCTCAGCCAAGGTTGCACCTCTTTGTCGTTATGATAAACCACTGTCCAAATTTCACCTTCCTCGGAGTAAGGTCGGAGTTCGCAAGTAAAGCGGTCATTTTTTCCGCTGAATAGTAACGGCGGCTTCTTGTTATTAATAACATCGTTTGCAAAGGCAGCAGCACCAATCAAAACACCGATAATCGTTACCACCAAACCTGCTTTTGCTAAAGACATACGACTTGTTCCAAAACCCCGTAGAGATCTTGATGTTTCTAAGATAACTTATCTATACACCTATCTAAAGGAGGGTTTATGAAGAGATTGCAAAACTTGGCAGTTATAAACCGCGTCTACATAGACGAAACCAGCCTGCGCGGGTTAATTTGTCAAGCGATAAAATTTCGGAGAATGCGATCGCATTCCATCTTTGTAGGGGCGAAGCATTCGGGCGAAAAAATAGGCTATTGACGATAATTGATCTACCCGAAAGCTTCGCCCTGCCTCACAGATAATTTATATGTACTGACTTCGCCCTGTCACAGGAAAGGGCGAAGCTTTCGGGTATAAGGATTTACGGTGGGTTTCATAAGGTATCGCCCGAATGCTTCGCCCCTACAAGATTGGTGATTTATTGATGAGATTTTCCTCGTCTTCATCCCAATTTAACGGATTTTCTAAGATGTAACGCCTGATGTTTTCGTATGCTTTTTCGTTGCGGATAATCTCTTCATAATAATTGCGCTGCCATAATGTGCTAGAACTTCTATTGACGCGATTAACTCTGCGTGTTGCTGTTGATTTAAAGCTTTGAATAATTGCTCCCAATGAACCTGATTGAGTTCCATTGAATAAGCTATTTTTAGAATTTGATTTACTTCCTAATAATTCCCGCTTGCTAATATTATTTTCGCTTTCATTAATAACAATAATCCCATGCAAGTGATTAGGCATTACAACATAAGCATCGAGTTCAATAAAAGGGAAATGATGAGGTAAATTATTCCAAACTGCCTCAACAGTTGCACCTATGAGATTGGGGTGCATTACTCCATCTATAATTTCTCCTAACAAACATTGCCTTTGATAACAGCAGATAGTGACATAATATGCACCCACTTGCCCATAATCATATCCCTTGAGGCGAATGGAGCGACGATGGTGTTTGTCTGGGTTATAGGACATTTTACTGCCTCAACGAGATCGCCCCTCTATATCGTCATCACTCCCATAAAAAAATTACCCAGCTCTCGTTAGAGCTGGGTGATAGGAAAAACGGGCTAACCTAAAGTTGATTAACCCGATAGCTTGGGAACGCGCACACAAATTACTTTTGCACAACCAACTTAACGTTGGCATTTTGCAGACCGCGTTGCTTGACTTCAGCCAAGGTCTTGTTCACGGCATACTTCTGATTAATCGAGTTAATCAGTTCGGTTTGGTTGTGCTTCTTGGCGACGCCCCACAGGTCAGCAATCAGGTCGAAAGAACCGTCGCTGTTGCGAGACCAACCGAGGTCATACTCGCCTTCCAGAACTGCAACGATGTCAGAACGAACCCGCTGACCGTTATAACCCCGAACATCTGCTTCGGTCTTAACACTGATACCCAGGTCGCGGAGAGAAGCTTTCAGGATTTCGGCATCGGTGATTTTGGTACGCAGAGTGCTAAAGTGAGACATTTGGATTTCCTCCAGTAGAGAGTTAAGAGAAACGACAACTTGTGGATGTGAGTCTGCCGCCTGGACACATTACTGGGCGGCTTTTTTTTGTCAAACTGCTAGCAAACTGCTAGCCTTTCCTCCTGTTGGGAGCAGGAGAAAGCTTTTAGAACTCCAATCGCTGATACTCGGCGACGGAGGACGCAGCAGGTCGCGCTCGCTGTCTGGCCCAGTCCCTCAGGGCCGTTACCTGCTCGTTCATGGTTCGGGAAAGCGGCAGAGTGGCTTTAATTGCCGCAATGATATCGAGCTGGGTAAATTCTCGGTCTTGGGCAAAAGCTTCGTACATTGCCGCAACCAATCCCTGCTCAATTTCTGCCCCGGAAAACCCATCCGATACCTTAGCCAGCTGGTCGAGGTCAAAGCGAGAAATGTCTCGCTTCCGCTTGCTAAGGTGAATATTGAAAATCTCTTTGCGTTCTTCCGCAGTCGGCAAGTCTACAAAGAAAATCTCGTCGAAGCGTCCTTTGCGGAGAAACTCACCCGGTAGACGTTCAACCCGGTTGGCAGTTGCCATCACGAACACCGGAGACGTTTTTTCTTGTAACCAGGTAAGGAAAGAACCAAAGATGCGGCTGGAAGTACCCCCGTCTGAGTCAGCAGACCCAGAAGTACCGGCAAATGCTTTATCCAGTTCATCAATAAAGAGAATCGCTGGGGAAATTGATTCAGCCGTTTTTAGGGCATTCCGCAAGTTAGCTTCTGAGCGCCCCACCATTGAGCCGTCGTACACTCGCCCCATATCTAGGCGCAGAAGTGGCAGGCTCCAAAGGCGGGCAGTCGTTTTGGCAATTAAAGATTTGCCACATCCCGGTACCCCTAGGATTAACATCCCCTTGGGTTGGGGTAGACCATATTCCCTTGCTTTCTCTGTAAAAGCATTGGAACGTTGTCTCAGCCATCGCTTTAGCTCTTCTAAACCGCCAACCGAATCAATGGTTTCATCTTCTTCGATAAATTCCAAGATACCGTTGCGGCGGATTAGCTGTTTTTTCTCAGAAAGAATAATATCGACTTCTGTTTCCGTCAGACGCCCAGTTTTGACGAAAGCTTTCCGATAAACTTTTTCGGCTTCATCCCGCGTCAGACCCAAGGTTGCTTTTAGCAGTTTTTCCCGAACTTCAGTTGTGGTGCGGCGAGAACGGGTTTGCTCTAACTGGCTAGATAGCACTTGGTTCAGTTCTGCCAAATCTGGCAAAGGATAGTCTAGAACGACGACTTCCTTTTCCAGCTCAATGGGGATTTGCTGAACGGGTGACATGAGAATGATAATTTTCTGTGTCCCTTTGAAGCTGGCGATCGCATCCCGCAGCCACCGCGTTGTTGCCGGTGAGTCAATAAAGGGGTGTAAGTCTTTAAAAATAAAGATACCAGGCTCTCTTTGGCGTACTACCCATTCAATCGCTGCCTCTGGGGAGACGGTGTTGTGCTGGGTAATATGGCGGGGTTGACCGTACTCGACTATGCCGTGGGTGACAGTCCAAATGTAGACGCGCCGAGCCAGGGATTTTGTCTGAGCAATATTGGCAATTGTTCGCTCCGCCCGCTCTTCTTCGGAAGTTACTAGGTAGATGAGGGGGTATTGAGCCTGAACCAGAATATCTAGCTCTTCTTTCATATCTATCGACCCATTAGAGACGGCACAACCACTAGCCAAACATTTATCAACCGCAACCAACGTGAGCAAGCGAGGAATTCAAGCAGTCTGGAGGATTTGGAACTTTAACAGGGAACCAATGCCTCTTCTCCCTGAGAATCCGTGCCAAGTTCACCTCTGGCATTTTCAAGGGTAGTCAGCTCTTCAGCGATTACTCCTGGTTGATTATCCAGGGAAACCATTTCTCCATCTCGCAGTACCACAGAGCTAGTACACTCCGGACAGGAATAGACTCGATGAGTCCTTCCCTGGATTGCTTCTACCTCATCAACCACTTCTGGGTTAGCCAGGTAGAAGACGATCGCTCTTTCGACAATTGTTGACATGGGTTCCGTGTCAACAGCTGAGCGAATTTTGAGCTGGCGATGGAGACCTGGAGGAAGATACAACGTAACCTTTTGCTTGTCTTGCATATAACTTTTCAGTTGTTCTACCCGGGTATATTTCACAGGTTATCTGCCTTATTCCGGGCTGTCAAGACATCATGCCAGCATGACGGCAATATTGTTACATTGCTTAACAGTTTCCGGCAGAGTCGGACGAACTGGCGTAAGGAATATAAGCAAGCAGAACGGAGATAGGTTTCGGCGGTGTCCATTGCTAAATAACCTTCCCAGAGGGGTCCGGCGTCCTAGATCGGTTGTTAGAAGTCAGAGAGTCGAAGCTTGTTGCAACTGGCGTGTTGTTGTTTATGCGATCGCACTCTGTGTAACGCTGTGGAGTTGTCGCGCCTCGGATACCCAGTCGCCAACCTGGAAAACTTATAAAAACCCGCGTTATAGCTTTGAGTTTCCTTATCCCAGTACCTGGATTGCTGCGCCAATGCCAGACAATCGGGATGGACGAGCTTTTAGAGATCCTCAAGACCCAGAGGTGGAAATATTAGGAGTGGCAGGCGATCGCTTGCCAGAAATTGAACTTGCGCCATCAGGGCAAAAAACTCCCCATCAATTCACGCAGAAGAACTTTACTACCCAACAAGGAGTTACCGGAAAACTTTATGTAGAACTACGTTCAGATATCAGTTTGATGCGATTGACACTGATTCAGGGAAGGATACGCTACTACTGGCAGGGGCGATCGCCCTCTAAACAATTTCCCAATTATTATCGCTTCTTCTATTATGTTGCCGGACAATACCGCATCCCCTTGCAAGTGGAAGGAAGAGAGGGAGAGAGGTTAAGAGAGGGAGATTCCAGGCAGTAATCAGCGCAAAATACTATAAAAATTCAAAATCCCTCAAAAATATAGGGCTTTGGCAATTTTTAATTTTAACTTTTACTTTTTAAATTCCGGAAGGGATTAGGATTGGTCTGAGGAAATCCGCTTTATCCGAATTACCTGCCAATCCGCGTGGTTTTACCATAAGTGTAAAGTGCCATTTAATTCCATGCCCTCCGAAACAGAATCACCCCAGAATCTACCAACCGAGTCAAAGCCATTGCGAGTTTTGATTGTAGAAGACGATCCCATGATGCAGTTGGGTTTGGAGCAGTCATTAGCCGCTCATCCGCAGTTCACGATTGTCGGACAAGCCGAAGATGGCTATTTAGGCGTTGAAGCTGCTCTTAAACTGAAACCGGATCTGGTGGTTATGGATATTGGTCTGCCAAGACTAGATGGAATTGCCGCCACCCAGCAAATCAAGGCAGCGCTTCCTGATATCCGGGTAGTGGTATTGACCTCCCATACGACAGAAACCGAGATTATTGCCGCCCTTTCTAGTGGTGCAGATGCTTACTGCATCAAAGGTGCCAGTGTAGAACGCTTGCTCTCTGCGATTGCTGCCGCCCAAGAAGGTGCTACCTACCTCGATCCGCAAATTGCACGACGAGTAATTGACCATCTTAAACCGCCTTCAGTGACCGGCACTGTTTCGACGCTATCGCAGCGCGAGTTAGAGGTATTGAAATTAATGGTAGAAGGCAAAAGCAATCCGGAGATTGCTGCCGCCCTCTACCTCAGCCCCAATACGGTCAAAACCCATGTCCGTGGCATCATGAACAAACTGTCTGTCGATGACCGGGTTCAGGCAGCTGTTGTCGCGCTTCGTTCTGGACTGGTGTAAACCAAATTCTGTAGGAATGCGATTCATTGTATTTCTACAGAAATGTCCGACGCTCCAAGTGATAAAGTTGTGCGATTTGATGTCTACTTTCCGTAAACTGTGCTGACTGTTGGTGCGTCGAAACCTGTAGTTTTGGCTCAATTAAAGACTGTCTGCTAGTCAGACGGGGAGTTTTTGTAATTGCCTCCGGGTGAATCAGAATAAACCCCATGCGTCGAGCGTATAAGTAGAATGACAACATGACCATGCACCCTTGAATTCAGTGTCAGGTCTCAGGTTAAGACGATTAGAAGCGATCGCACTTCATCCCCTTGTCTCACCCAACTGGGTGAACATCTATTCTGTCTTAAGCTAGATGAAAGATTGCAAAGGCTAAGCCAACTAACTCAAGAGTCTTTAGTTTAATCGTGTCCAGCTACTTAGATGGTCAACAACACTTTAAAAAAAATCCTATCTATACAATTCAATTGTTTAAAAAAACAGTAGTTATCAAAATAATATGATTTATTTTATCTACCTCATGCTCTTGATTCACCCGAATGGATGATTTCGAGAAAGGGCAAACATTAGCACTTAATAAAAACCTTTTTACAAGGAGATAAGAATCAATATCATCCAAAGGAATGAGCTAGTTGGGTGAAGTGGAAGCTGAGAGCTAAACATTACCTTAGTAAGTGTAAGGAACACCAAATCACTTTAAGGAACACTAACCATGCAAGCTCCAATTAATACTCAAGCAAATGCTAACATCCAGACCAACAAACCTGTACTTCAGCGCGGTTCCCAAGGAGCATCGGTTGAGGAACTACAAAGACTTTTAACTCACTGGGGAAGTTATAACGGTGACATTGATGGAATCTTCGATATCGTCGTTGAAAATGCAGTGAAATCTTACCAGCACCGCGTCTTTTTGAAAGAAGATGGCATCGTAGGAAATCTAACTTGGCAGGCGCTTTACAAGGGTGCGCCCGTCAATATGCCAGTGCTGCAAAAAGGTAGCAAAGGTCAAATCGTAGTCACGCTTCAGCGTCTTTTACAGACAACTGGCGATTTTACTGCTGCAACTAGCCCAAACTTCGGCCCAGCAACAGATGCAGCGGTGCGCTCTTTCCAAAAGCGTTCTGGTTTAATTGCGGATGGAATTGTTGGCGAGCGCACTTGGCACGCTTTGAGTAAGATTCCTCACTAAAGAAGGAACTTCCCTCTCTTGACGCCTCTCCGTGAACGGAGAGGCGTCAAGAAATTTTTCTATAAGGTTGATGAATTAACCGGATTCGATATAACTTCAAAGACTAAAAGGCTAAGAAGCATCCCGATTTAGAGGTAATGTAAACCACAAGGTTGTCCCTAATCCAGGACTGCTATTCGCTCCAATTTCCCCGCCGTGGGCTGTGATAATTTGCTTGCAAAGATACAATTTTAAACCAGTGCCAGTCGAGCAACTGGATCTCGGATCTCGGATATAAAGATCGAATAAGCGATCGCACTCTTGTTGGCTCATCCCGATACCGTTATCCTGAAGCGTACAGCGCAGTCTTTGAGACTCAATGGTGGCGCTCAGATGTAGGCTCAGTTTAGGGGGATTATGCTTCAAAATATGGTTGAATAAGTTTTCTAAAACTCGCTGTAACTGAGCCGGATCGACCATAACCAAGGGGAAATCAGCGGAAACGAGATTCGTTAGTGTCGCTTGATTTTGCGACAGCATTGGCTCTAAGTCTTGGAGAATCTTTGCAAACAGAGTCTTTATTTGAACAGACTCGCGATGGAGGATAATGCCCTCTTCCTCGCTAGAATGAGTTTCTAACAAGGAATTAATCATTCCCAATTGCCGATCGTTCCCTTGAATCATGCGCTCGACAATTGAGCGAGAAAGGATGATTTTTTCCGATGGCTGATTGAGCAAATTTTTTAGCACCATCACAGTTCCCATTACCGAAGTCCGGAGTTCGTGGGAAACTGTATGTAAAACAACGTCCTTGAGCTGGTTCATTTCTTGGAGTTCTGCCACTACCTGCTGTAATTGGGCAGTGCGCTCCTCGACAGTGCGCTCTAGACAGGTATTCAGAGTGGATACTTGTTCGTAAAGTTGTGCTTGTTGGATAGCGATCGCGACTTGGGTTGCTAGCGAACAGAGCAATTCAATTTCAAACTGCTGCCAATGACGCGATCCGCTGCATTGATTGGCGATCAACATTCCAAAAAACTCGTTTCCCACCAGAATGGGAACGCATAAACTGGCTTTAATTTGATATTGAGCGTAGTAGGCAGTATGAAAGCGAGATTTAACGACTTTCTCTGTATCATCAATTGCCTGAACCTGACCTTGTTTAAAGAAAGATTTAAGTTCTCTGAGGTAACGGTCACTTGTCACCCAGCCGAGAATCGATCGACAATCCGGTACCACTGATTCTGCTACAACTTTGCCTTGAGAAGTGGTATCTAAGTGAGCGATGAAAACTCGGTCAGCTTGCAGAAATTGCCGAACCTCCTGAACGGTGTTGTTGAGAATTTGATCGAGATCCAGCGATCGCCGAATTCTCAGCGCAATCTCTCCTAGTAAGCGAGCCGCACTCAGAGCGCAGATGCTAGCGCGATCGCGTTCTCCCGCAGCCCGGAGTTGGACTTCCGCCTCCTTTCGCTTGGTGATATCGAGAATATATCCTTCGTAGTGGGTGATGTTCCCTTGGTCATTGCGGACAACGCTGGTGAATTCATAAACCCATCGCACCTCGCCATCAGAGCGAATCAGGCGATAGTCCTGTTCCTGAAAATTTAAGCCAGCCGCATCATACGCTTGAGTCTGAGCCTCAACTTGAGCTAAGTCATCGGGATGAATAACGCTACCATACGTCACCCTGCCACTAATGAAGTCATCCGATTGATAGCCCCACTGACTGATGTTGGGCGAGACGTATTCCACGGGTCGATTTTCTTGGGCAATCCAGCGGAAGACCGTAACCGGCCCTCTGATAAATAATCTGCGTTCTCGCTCTAGTGCTGCTTCGGCTCGCTTGCGTTCTGTCACTTCCATCAGCAAGCCATCCCAGAGAATATCACCGTTCGCCTGCTTTTCCGGACGGGAGGCGCATTGTACCCACTTAATTTTGCCAGTAGGCGTGACGATACGACCTTCCCAAGCCCAAGGTTGCAGCGTGGTGGCAGAAATATCTACAGATTCTTCATACCCTTTGAGATCGTCGAGATGAATTAAATCCTTAAGCAGTTGAAAATTCGCCTGAATATTTTCTGGTTCTAACTCAAACAATTCTTGGTACCCGGGACTGGCACAGACGATGGACTCACGACCATCCGGGCACCGCAGATACTGGTAAATCATGCCCGGTATGTTGGCAACCATTCTTTGAAATTTCGATTCTTGCTGTCTGAGCTTGTCTGTCGTTTTCTGAATCGTTTCAATCTCGCCGTCAGCCAGAATTTGTTTAAGCTTTTCAAAGGCGGCTTCGTCCCGACAACACTCCCGGATGGCTTCTAGATATTCAGGCATTCGCAATTACTTCACTTCTTTTTAACTCAACCATTTTTCAACAATTTCACCAGATTAACAGGCTGAAAACCCTGAAAAATGAAGTCCGAAGTGTGAAAAGCTACGCTTTGGGGTAACTTTCAACTTTTCTGGTTTTTCATTTTTTTATAGCCTTCATCCTTTAGTATTCCCATCCCTGCTTCAAAAATGCAGTCCATAGGTGATTGTAAGAAAACTGGCATAGAAAAGGTAAAGCCTAATCTCTTTGTTCTATCAAAAGTAATAATTTTTTTGCCACGATAACAAGCAAAACTTGATTTTCAATTATTTTCACTGATTGAGCGATCGCTCAAAGGTTTATTTTCTAATTTAAGAGGGAACCATACATTTAACCTTCTTTTAGCGAATCACCCAATCGGGTGATTCTTAACCATGCTTTAGTTATTGGTTAGTAGCCATCGTTAAGGATGTACCAGGATTCATTCATCTGGCATCTTTATCTAGTCAGCATAGGAATCTAGTCAGCACAAGAGTCCTATTATTGCGTTTCTCGGTTGGATTGAAGACGAAATACCCAACTTCTCTAAGAAGTTGGGTATCTAAAGGACTAGCATCTTATAAATTAAATCAGATTGGTCTAGTAAGCAGGCATAAAACAGCTCTTAGACTAATAACATCTTTCTGTTTATGGTGACGTTGCAAAAGGTAAAGTAAACCAGAAGGTTGCACCAGCTTTTGGAGAACTAGTCACGCCAATTTTGCCACCGTGAGCTTGTACAATCTGTTGACAAAGATATAATCCCAAACCAATACCCGTTGAGCGTCGTGCTTGCGAACCACGGGCATAAAGTTCAAAGGCGCGATCGCATTGTTCTGGATTCATCCCAACACCGTTATCTTCAATAGTGCAGCGAATTGTCTGTTCTTCAATGGTCGCCTTAAGAATCATCCTGAGTCCGGGTGGGTTATGGTTAAAAGCATTCGTGAGTAGATTTTCAAACACACGCCGCAGCTGAAGCGGATCGGCGTTCACTGTGGGCAGTTCAGAAGGAATTTGATCGATCAGAATTGCCTGATTTTTGACACACAACGGCTCAAAATCCTCAACAATCTCTTGAATGAGAGAGTTAAGTTGAACTGGTTCGCGCTGCAAGACAAAACCTCGCACTTCACTGGTGTGAACTTCTAACAAGGAGTTAATCAAGCGGAGTTGGCGATCGCTACTTTGAATCATCCGCTCTAAAATTGAGCGAGACACTGAAATTGTCTTTTGTTCGTTGCCATTTGCTGTTAACAAATTCTGCAACACTAGTAACCAGCCGGTGAGCGGCGTCCGCAGGTCGTGGGAAACGGCATGGAGGAAGACATCCTTCAGTTCGTATAGTTCTTGAACTTCCTGGATTTTTTGCTCTAGTTGAGCGGTACGTTCCCGAACTTGGCATTCTAAGTTGGTATTGAGTTCCTGTACCTGTTGGAAGAGGCAAGATTGCTGAATGGCGATCGCAACTTGGGTTCCTAATTGCTCCAGCAAATCAATCTCGATCGGCTCCCAGCGCCTCGCTCCACTGCATTGATTAACAATTAATGCACCCAATAGCCGATCGCCTTTCACGCGAATTGGAACAGCCACGGCGGCTTTGACGTGATAATCGCGGTAATAGGATGCGATCGCTGGGTGAACCGTCGCCTGGGTTGTATCCTCAACGACTCGAACCTGATTCGCCTCAAACAAGGTTCGCATCTCCTCCAGGGAACTTCGATCGTCAAGTACCCAGTTCATAATCGGCGGGTAATTGGGTTCTACGGATTCAGCCATTACCCTGCCTTTTCCCGTTGTGTCGGAAGCGATGAAGACGCGGTCGGCTTTCAGAAACGACCGGACTTCTGCCACGGTAGTGTTAAAAATTTCGTCCAAATCCAGCGATTTGCGAATTCGCAGCGCCATTTCTGCCAACAAGCGATCGCGTTCTTGCACCAAGCGCTGCCTCATTTCCGCCTGCTTGCGTTCAGTGATATCGTTCCCAATTGTCAGCAAACACGGCTCACCCTCCAAGTTGATGATTTCTGCACAGAAAAGCCCTATTATTACCTTTCCAGACTTGTTGCGAAACTCGCATTCCTGGTTGCGGACAGCACCTTCTTCCTGTACCTGCTGGATAACTTTGATGCGGTCTTCTGGATTCACCCAGATATTTAATTCCAATGTCGTATGACCAATAATTTCATGGCGTTGAAAACCTGAAAGATGGAGGAAACTGTCGTTGACATCAATGTATCGTCCCTCTTTGAGGGTGGTAATCGTTATCGAGTCAGGACTGGAACGAAAAGCGGATGCGAACTTCTCCTCAGAACTTCGCAGCGCCTCCTCACCCCGCTTTCGGTCGCTAATATCCATTACCAACCCATCCCAGAGAATATCTCCATTGGGTTGCTTCTGCGGTCGGGAAGCGCATTGAATCCACTTAATTTTGCCGCTGGGAGTCTGAATCCGACCTTCCCATTTACAAGGTTGCTGTGTCACAGCCGAAACCGCGATGGATTGTTCATAAGCCTCGCGGTCGTCGGGATAAATTAACTCCTTGCCACAATTTGCCTGAATCGCCTCCGGCTCTAATTCAAACAGTTCGCGGCAACCGGAACTGGCATAGGGGACAGCCTGGGAACCATCCGAACGCTGAAGGAACTGAAAAATCATCCCCGGTACGTTAGCGGTAATTTGTTGCAGCCGTAATTCGCTCTGCCGTAGAGTTTCAGTCGTTTGCTGATGAGCGATCGCTTTCCCGAAACTTGCTGCCATCGTTATCAAACAAGCTTCCTCATCTTTTGACCACTGGCGATCGTAGCGGCGATCGTCAAAGCCAATTAAGCCCCAAAGTTTGCCATTACAAGAAATTGGGACAACTAATATAGAGGAGATTTGCTTGTTTGTTAAAACTTCCCGTTCGTCATTTGGAAGTTCGCGAATTAAACCCCGAACTGCCTTCCCAGCTTGCAAATCTTCGTACCACCGACTGATGCGACAAGCCGCCAATGCCTGGTTTTGTAAATTGGGATTGTGAATTTGAGGCGTTACAAACTCTTTTGTCCATTCAAATCGATGGCTAAAGGCTAATTCACAGGTTTCTGGATGAGGATGAATCTCAAAAATATAAGCTCGATCTACTCCCGTTACTCTGCCTAAAGTTGCTAAAGCTTGATTCAGGCCGACTGCAAAATCGCGATTCGTCAGCAGTTGGTGAGTCGCTTCCGCCACACTTTGTAGGAGATTAGAGCAATACATGGGGCTAGTTTTCGCATACAGTCTAGTAGAAACACGCTCTTCTGAATAGGAAATTTTTTGACTCTGACTTATGGTTTTGTTCACTTTTTAACCCTTTTGTTCGATTGCAGTGGAGGCTTTCATCCTTCGCGCCGATAAAAGTCTTTTGATGGGTTGAAAGCCAAAGGCAGCAGTCAGAAGAATGAATTTTCCAAAAGCATCATGAAAAATGATGAATTGGGAACAAATTCATCATCTAATCTTCAAGATTTATCTTTCCGATTTCCGAAAAAATACGGATCTATCACCCGATCGGGTTAACCAATCTGTAGGAGGGCGATCGCGCCTGCGCCAAGCGATCCTATTTATAGAGGCTCTTCACTTGAGACGCTGGCAGGCACTTCAAATGGCACTAACGACTTTAATTTCCCAAAAATTCCTCTCCAAAATTCCCCCTTTTCAACCCGTACAATTCGTGACCACTTTAGGAATTTTGTCTGCGTTGCTGCTGAATACATCTACTTCGACGTTAGCTCAGCCAGCATCCGATGTGTCTTCAGAAGAACCCAACCAGCAATTGACTGTAGAACAGCAATCAGGAACGTGTCCCGCATCAGTCGGACTTTGGACAGTCTTGTTACCTTCTGAAGGTGCTGCCGATCATACAGTTGTCGCTGACACGAAAGCGATCGCGAGTAATGGGAAAATTTCATCTTCAGGCAATACGTTTGTGGAATATGAAGCTCCACTGCAAGAAGCTTATGCCTCCTGCGTCGGTCAGGCAAGTTCTCCAGATTTACACTCCTATAGCTTCGAGTTTCGCAATGGTAAAGTCTATTTTCGCGTGAATCTCGATTGGGTTCCTGGCTATACCAAGATTGTTTCTAAAACTGTGGCATCTGGGCGTCCTTTCGTGCATTGGCAAGCCAGCGAATAAACTCCTGCAAAATCGCTCAAAATCGCTTTATCTATCAGCTTTTGAAATATCGCTCGTCTTTGTGAAGTCTAGTAGTAAGTGTTAGTTGCGTGCCTTTATCACTGAAGATTAATAATAAAGCGATCGCTTCTTGTCACATAGGAAGCGATCGCTTTCATGAATCTTATCAACTAATTTTATTAATCCTTGCCGAACCACTCTTGCATTTTCTGCTTTGCAGCTTCTTTTACTTCAGAGTTGATATTCCAAACAATCATACTTAGGGCAGTCGTTAAGGAACCTATATCATCCCCAAATCCTACAGCAGGAAGAAAATCAGGAACAGCATCTACGGGCAATATTAAGTAAGCTAATGCTCCATATACAATTAGTTTTTGGTTAGTTGGAGTGTTTGGATGCTCAGCAGCATAGAAAAGAATTAAAGCGTTTTCAACAACATTTTTTCCAGCTTGCACTGCAAAATTTCCAAGCTTTTCCCAAAACAGATCATCTGAATAAGTAGTTTCAAAACTTGTCTGGGTATTTGCTGTTTCTGATGAAGAGAAGGGGGTGACGGGAATCCCTGCTTTTACGAGAACTGAAGTTGCTTCTTTCATGGCATTAACTGCATAATCATCATTTAATCCACGTTCTCGAATCTCTCCCATCTTCTGAACAAATGCCTGTATAGCTTGCACCTGCTCATCTGTGATTTTCAGTTCTGCTTGAGCTAGCTTGATTGCTTTTGCTTCACCAGGGTTAAGAACCTTATCCACCCAAACAAGGTTCAGAATATATAACATTAAACCAAAGCGAAGCGTATCATCTGCCTTAGACAGTTTTTTTAAAGAGTCCTCTAAGGTAGGCGGATTAATAGCATAAGACTGCACCTGACGCTTTGCAGATTCAGACATATTATCCAGATCGGGAGTATTTAAAATTAGGTTCAACTCCTCTGGATCAATTGAGCCATCTGCTGCTGCAACTGCAAAAAGCACACCATAAAAGGCTAAGCGATCATCCTCAGACGTTTGGGGTAAACTTACTGGCTTTCTGGTAGTTTTTCCAACCGCCATAGCCGTTTCTGTTACTGCTTTACTCGCTTGTGATACAGCACTGCTAACAACTCCCCCAAAGCCTGTCGCTGTTTCTGCTGCGGCTTGAGTTGCTTGCGATGCAGTGTTGCCGACAGCTTCTCCAAGATTTGTTGCTGTCTTAGTGAGTGATTCCCAAAAATTTGGTGGTGTCATGAGTAATGGGGGAGTAGAGGTGGGATGTAACCTTTGACTCAAAGGATATCCTCCTCTCAGCAAATAACGGCTCAGTGTTTTCACCCATGTTGGATACGATCGCGCAACTATTGTCAGTAAAAATAATCGCTTGGAAGCGCGATCGCGTCAAAAAAAACCCGCTTTCTTCAAGAAAACGGGTTTTTAAAAATACCAACTTCTATCCTAATAACCAGTAGCTGCCAAATCCAACTCATGCGCGTAAGCAACCCGTTCCACCCTAGTTTCAATCCTGCCATCTGGATACAGATTAAATAAACGAAATCCTGGCGCTTCCTCATCTAAGGAAAACTGGTGGCTATGCGGTTCAAACTGAATTGACGTAGAGGGACTACCCAAGTAATGAACCTCACCGCGCCGCCGATAAAATTCTTGATGAATATGACCAAAAACAACCAACCGCACCTGAGAATGGCGATCGATGACGGCAAATAGTTCCTCTGAATTTTGTAATGAACTGCCATCCAGCCAATCGGAATCGACAACAAAAGGGGGATGGTGTAAAGCAATTAGGGTAGGACGTTTATCTGCACGCTGTAGCTGCTGGTCTAGCCAAACTAAGCTTTCTGAAGATAGTTTGCCATAGACGCAACCTGGTACGTGAGAATTGAGCAATAAAAACTGCCACCCTCCCGCTTCAAACGACTTCTCCGGACAAATCGGAGCCTCATTTAATACCTCTTGCATAACCAATGGTTGGTCATGGTTGCCCGGTAGCCAGTAAGTAGGAATTCCCAGAGGACTCAGCAGTTCTGCCAACCGCGTGTAAGATTGCGGCTTACCATCTTGGGACAAATCTCCTGTTAGCAATAGCAAATCCGGCTGAGGGCACATTCGGTGCAATTGCTCTAAAACTACATCAAAAGACTTGGCAGTAGGAAGCCCTAGCAATTCCTTTTTGGTATCTGCGAACAAGTGAATGTCTGTAATTTGAGCAATCAGAAGCGGGTTGGCTTGAGTCATAGTTTCTGTAATGAAAAGGTATTCTGGTCGCTGCTCAAAAAAATACTTAGCAAGTCAGTACACCCAGATGGCTGTTTTTGGTCAAACCAAGGCGATTCTCCGTTTAGAGATAACCAAAGCTGACGAACTTCCCCAGCAGTAGGCGAACGTCAACCATTCCGTAAATCCACTTACATTTGGAGATTCGTATTAGATTAGCGTTTCAGATCATCAAAGACTTGCGATCTAGGAACCCCGTTCCTGTGATCGTCATCACATCAGATAACCTGCATCAGCTTTGAATATAGCGACTAGTCTTCCAATTCGTACAGAGTCAATGCGTCCGGAAAAAATTTTGGTATACTAAGAATCTGCAATTGCGGCGGCATAGCCAAGTGGTAAGGCAGAGGTCTGCAAAACCTTTATCCCCCGGTTCAAATCCGGGTGCCGCCTTTTTAATCTGGGATTCCAATCAAACCCCCGCTACCAGCGATCGCTTTGCCGATGGCATAGGCGGGGATATTTTGGGATTCAAACCAGCTGATGGTTTGGTCGGCTTGGTTTGGGGGCACGAGGACTACAAAACCGATGCCCATATTGAAAGTATTAAACATATCGGCGGGTTTGACTTCACCAGCGTCAGCAAGCCAATTAAAAATAGGCGGAATTTTCCACGATTGAAGATCGATCTGGATAGATAAATCGGCACCAATACAGCGAGGTAAGTTTTCTGGCAAGCCGCCACCCGTAATGTGAGCCATGCCATGAATGTCAAGCCCAGCCTTCCGTGCTGCTAAAACGGGTTTGACGTAAATCCGGGTGGGAGTTAATAAAACTTCCCCAAAATTCTTACCGTCTAAGGGCGCAAAGCCTTCCCCCCTAACATCGGTTGGGGAGGCGTGCAAGTCAACGCCGCTACGTTCAACAATCTTCCGCACCAGACTAAAACCATTGCTGTGGAGACCTTGACTGGCAAGAGCGATCGCGACATCTCCCTCTTTCACCAGAGAACCATCCAATATCTGGCTCTTTTCTACAATCCCCACACAAAAACCCGCCAAGTCATACTCGCCCAGTTGGTAAAAACCCGGCATTTCTGCGGTTTCTCCTCCCAGGAGGGCACACCCCGACTCGCGACATCCCGCAGCGATGCCATCAACCACCTGAGTCAGCTGCTCTGGGTTTAGTTGCCCTGTGGCTAAATAATCCAGAAAAAATAACGGTTCTGCGCCACACGTCAACACATCGTTGACGCACATTGCTACAAGGTCAATTCCCACGGTGTGGTGAAAGTTGAGCTGATGGGCGAGTTTTAGCTTGGTGCCTACGCCATCCGTCCCTGAAACCAAAACCGGCTCTTTGTATCCAGTTGGCAACTGAAACCAACCACTAAAGCCGCCTAAACCACCCAATACTTCTGAGCGGTGCGTACTTTGCACCAAACTGCGGATTTTCTCTACAAAACTCCGCCCCGCCTCAACATCTACACCAGCGTCTCGATAATCCATGAATTCAAACCTGTTCAGCAGCGATCAAGAGACGTATTTTACTTGGCTAACGCGACAGATAGGACAGCGATCGCAATTTTGTACCGTTGGGCAGCACTATGCCCCGATTGCTTCACCAATTATTCACAAACTGGCTTCCTCGTTTGTGAAGTTCTGATAAAGTTTCGGAAACCTGATTTTTGTCTCAAACCATATTGACTTCAACATCATAACCGCATTTTTTCGGAAATTACTGTGTGAAGGTTTCATAAAGTTGTTGCTTCCTAGCGGAAATCCCCGATCCCCTTTTCAAAAACTTCATGGTAGTCTGTTGCAGTTCCACAGACCAGGGTGAACACAGAACGAGTACGAGTTATCGATTGGGCAAATGAGCCGTCTGGCGCTACCACTGGCATTTGGCTCTAAGCTCGACCTCCCAGTACTTTTCACAAGGACTCTATGAACCAAAGATTTTGTTTCGGAATGTTTGCAACCCTTTTAACGACTGCCCTCCTGGGTACGACTACATCTAGTTATGCGGAGTCAATCAAGGGGGTTAACCAAGCTTCCGAATCCCGTGTTTCTCAGGCGCAACAGACCAGCAAATCGAGAGTGACTAAAAACGACCTTCGGCAAGCAGTCTCTTCGCCCTTACTCTCAACACCGTCAAACCTTCAGCCGACTAACGGTGTCAAATTGGGAGAATACCAGTCTCAAGCCGCGCTCCGTTGCTTAGTAAAACCTTGTCCAAGCGCAATGGATCGGGCGGTTGTTGCTAAAATTCTTCCCCATGAGTTAAACGGGTATCAGGCAGCAACACTCTATGTCCGCAGTATTCCAGTTTTAACCTTTCTCGGCTCCCGTCAAGCTCCCGCAGAAAGCACGAAAGTAGGGGAAACCCAGAGAACTTTAGACGGGTCGCGTCAAGCGGATGCCAACACTTCTCAAGACGATCCGGTTTGGCGAGCCACTACTGTCGCTGCGAAGCTGAATCAGTTGAGCCGAGAGCAAGTGGATGCGAAAGCGATCGCAGTCGTTTGGAATGGTGACAAGAGCAACTACAGCATTAAAGTGAATGGCGAGGAACTGGTGGAGGTAAACGGGAAAACAAGATTGCCCGACACCACTCGTAACGTTGCCACCGATGCCTTACAAGCAACCAATCGGCTGAGACGCCTGATGGGGAACGCGCCGCCGCTACGGGCAATTGCAGGTGTACCCACATCTAAGCCCAAGCCGCGCCAGATTGCCAAGCGCCCTAGCGCTTCCAGAGTCGCGAACGAGCGATCGCGCGTCGTGCAACAACCATCGAACGCCATTGCCTACAGACCAGTCATCTCCGAGCTTAAGGGCATGGCATCCTGGTATGGTTACGCTGGCAATGGCACTCAAAGTGCCAGCGGTGAAAGATTTAATGAGAATGCAATGACCGCGGCTCACCGTACCTTACCTTTTGGAACCCAAGTGCGCGTGACTAACACAAACAACGGGCGTTCTGTCGTCGTGCGAATCAACGATCGCGGGCCTTTTATCCGGGGTCGGATCATTGACGTGTCAGCCGGGGCTGCTAGAGTTCTAGGCATGATCAGCAGTGGTGTGGCACCCGTGCGTGTAGAAATTCTGGGCAAACCGCAGAAGGTAGCAGTTGATGACAACTAAACTTTTAGCCACAAAGGTGTTAAGCCCAGACTCTTGACATTGAACCTCCTGTTCACCTAAAACGCCCAATCCTCTTTTCTGGAGATAGACTACTGGGCAGAGAGTAGTGTTAGTGGTTAGTAGTTAGTTGCTCGAAAACCAATTACTAACCACTAACAACCAAAAAAGGGGGGTTTGGTGCGCCTGTTTACGACAACTGCTGGATTGCACTGCTACTTGGATTTATACCGGCATCCCTTGAAAATCGGTTTTGTACCGACAATGGGAGCATTGCACGCAGGGCATCTTAGCTTAATCCAACACGCTCGACGCGACAACGATCGGGTCATCGTCAGCATCTTCGTAAATCCGTTACAGTTTGGCCCGACAGAGGATTTTCAACAATATCCTCGTCGGCTAGAGCAGGATTGGCAATTGTGCGAACAAGCGGGGGTAGATGCGATTTTTGCCCCCGCTCCTGAAGAAATGTACGGAATGAGGAATGTGGAAAGGACGCTTGCGCCTGTTCCCGATTCCCAATTACCCATTCCCAATGACTTAACTCAGGTAGTTCCACCGGAGAGCATGACCTCATTGTTGTGCGGTCGCTCTCGTCCCGGACACTTTCAGGGAGTGGCGACAGTGGTGGCGAAGCTATTGAACCTGGTACAACCGACTCATGCTTATTTTGGCGAGAAAGATGCCCAGCAACTGGCGATTATCCGGCGTCTGGTGGCGGATCTCAATTTGCCGGTAGAGATTATCGGGTGTCCCATCGTCAGGGAGGCGTCGGGACTGGCACTCTCATCCCGCAATCAGTATCTAAGTGCTGAACAGAAAGAGCAGGCGTCTGTCTTGTATCGCGGCTTGCAGCAAGCGCAGAAGAAATTTAAATCGGGCGATCGCGATCGCATTGTTCTCATTGAGGCAGCTCAAAAGGAATTTGCACTCGTCCCAGAGGTACAGATCGAGTATATTGAACTGGTTCACCCAACAACTCTCATGCGATTGGAAAAAGTTGACGAGGCGGGACTGTTAAGCATCGCGGCGCGGCTAGGAACAACCCGTTTGATTGATAATGTAACTTTGCGCGATCGCCAGCCGATTCTGGCGATTGATGGCCCTGCCGGAGCAGGAAAATCGACCGTAGCCCGCACGGTTGCCCAGTCTTTAGGACTACTTTATTTAGACACCGGGGCGATGTACCGCGCCCTGACTTGGCTGGTTCTGGAATCAGGAACCAGCGTCAAAGATGAACCCGCGATCGCCGAATTAGCGAGCGGTTCTCAGATTCAGCTAAGCACCAGTGACGACCTCCAGACGCCAGTGCGGGTTTGGATTCATGACCGCGAAGTCACCCAGGCAATTCGCTCGCGAGAAGTCACAGCTCAAGTATCAGCGATCGCTGCTCAACCCTACGTCCGCCGAGAACTCGTAAAACAACAGCAGCGCTGGGGAGTAAAAGGAGGCGTCGTCGCCGAAGGACGCGACATCGGCACCCACGTTTTCCCGGATGCGGAACTCAAAATCTTCTTAACCGCCTCCGCTCAAGCACGGGCGCAACGCCGTCAGCAAGACCTGAAAAACCAAGCTCAGCCAGAAGTCAGTTTAGAGCAGTTGGAGCGGGACATTCAAGAACGCGATACCCGCGATAGTACCCGCGCCTTGGCACCCCTGCGAAAGGCAGCCGATGCCATCGAGATCCAAACCGACGGTCTGAGCATAGCCGAAGTCACTGCACAAATTGTCAGCCTTTATCATCAAAGGCTGTCTGTGCCTGTCTAGCAGCTGCTTTCTGAATGTACGGTTTAACAAAAATACAAGGTCAGTCAAAACTAACTTTAACCCGGATTAACTTCTGGTTGGTGAGTATTCTGCTGTAGCCTGCAACAGGGCAGACTTCACTGCCCTGTACAAAAAATAAGCAATTTAACGATAAATGATATAGTTTCTAGCTTTTAGCGCTCTAGACAGGGATTCTAGAGACGAACAAAGGACAGTAGACGCACGTCCTCTAGCTAGCAGTCTTGCTCGCGCAAGTTGCGCCGCTAGTTGTGAAAAAATTTTTGAGAAGCATGGTGTCTGGAAGTGGCGGCAGATGAATTGCCGCCCGGATGAAAGGAGGAGTGGAGGGGACTTAACGTGGCAAAGTATGACAGATTTCTCTGGCGGGAAAAAACAACATTAATTGCTCTGGCTGCGGCTGCTAGTAGTTTTATTGCTGGTCTCATGTTGCCAGTAAACCCACAAGGTAGCGATCCAGAAATTCTTCTATCCCCTACTGAAAAAATGGGGCATCACACCCCCGAAAAAAGTGGCATTGATATCCAAGCTTTAAAGGCACAGCGAGATGAGGCATTTGTAAAGGTATTCTCTCGATTGGAACAGGAGGCACAAGACAGACGCCTGATGGTTTCTGTACCTACGCAATTTCAGGGCAAAACCTTTCAGGAAGTAACCCTCAGCAGCAAAGAGAAAGTCATTGCCCTGACATTTGATGACGGACCTTGGCCTAAAAGCACGTTGGAAGTGCTGGAAATCCTCAAGAAAAATAACATCAAGGCAACGTTCTTTATGGTGGGGAAGAACGTGAAAAATTTTCCCCATTTGGCGCGTCAAGTTTCCCTGGATGGTCACGCGATCGGCAATCACACTTGGAGCCACCTTTACCATCGCTTCAACGAAACTGGAGCTTCCAGTGAAATTGACCGTACATCCGACATGATTTATCAAACTACAGGCATCAAGACAACTCTATTTCGTCCACCCGGTGGTCATCTTAAAAACGGATTAGCTGCCTACGCCCATAAGAAGAATTACGCGGTTGTGATGTGGTCTTCTGATTCAAGAGACTATAGCCGTCCTTCGGTGCCATTATTCATCAAGCACGCGCTAACTGGAATCACACCAGGCGGAATTGTCCTGATGCACGATGGAGGTGGCAATCGAGACCACACGGTGCGGGCTTTACCCCAATTAATCACCGAATACAAAAAGCGTGGCTACAGGTTTGTCACGGTGCCAGAACTGATGGAGATGCAAGACAAAGAAGTTAAGTTGGCAGCCGCTGCTAAACGAGTTCCTCCAAAAGTTCAATCGGCTGTTCCAAAACCTGAATAAGGGAAGAGAATATTTCCTCTTTTCAGGCACGATACAGAGGTGGCTGGTGATTGGGAAAAAGTTTTAAGTTTTGAGTGGTGAGTCTTGAATTAAAGAAATTTATTTTCACTCATCAATCATCACTTTCATTACTGCTGACCTGTACGATGTAGCGGCATTTATAGAATTTATAGAGAAAATTTCTTCTCTATGATGCTGGTAAGGGGAACCCGATGGTTCCCCTTCACTTTTTAGTGCTTACTGCACCGAGCTAAGCACCTTTTCTGGTGTTGCTTCAGGATTGGCTTCTGGAGAATCAGCCTCGGAAGGAGGCACAACTTGCCAGAATTTGGCTAGAGACTCAGCCCAGTTGGCTAAAATATCTTTCGCTTTCTGGCTACCTGTACGTTCGGCGTGCAGCTCAATCAGCTCTTTGAGTTGTTGCTCACCGGCAGGTGTCCTGACTCGTTGCAGCTTGACAATTTCTGGGTTTACCTTCGATGTAAAGCTGCCATCCTCATCGAGGAAGTAAGCTAAACCCCCGGTCATCCCCGCGCCCACATTGCGTCCGACTCTGCCCAAGACGACAATCGCGCCGCCAGTCATGTATTCGCAACAGTGGTCGCCTGCACCTTCGATCACCGCCATGCCCTTGGAATTGCGAACGGCAAAGCGCTCACCAGCTTGACCATTGGCAAGCATGATGCCGCCCGTGGCACCGTAGAGACAGGTGTTGCCGACAATCACGTTTTGGGCTGGATCGTAGGTAGCTGACTGGGGCGGCTTGATGACAATTTCGCCACCATGCATCCCCTTGCCTACGTAATCATTTGCTTCACCTTCCAGGTTGAGAGTGATGCCAGGGAGGTTGAAGGCACCAAAACTTTGACCCACACTGCCTTGGAAGTTGAGGGTAAGACTGCCACTCCAGCCGGTGTTTCCATATTGAGATGCGATCGCTCCCGCAATTCTTGCCCCAACCGTCCGGTCTGTATTTACCACGGTTACAGCTTTGGTCACGCTCGACTGATTTGCGATCGCATCCTTAACTTCCGGGTCGTTGAGCAGTTGATCGTCCAAAACCGAGCCATTGCTATGAACGGCCTCGTGAACCAGCCAGGAACGGTCTTCACGGGTATCGGGAAGACGGGTCAGGCAATCTAGATTCAGCGCCTGTGTCTTGGTGAGTTTCGTTGGGCGCACCTTCAAGAGGTCGGCTCGACCAATGATGTCGTTGAGCGACCGATATCCCAACCGTGCCAAGAGACTCCGCACTTCTTCTGCTGCAAAGTAGAAGAAGTTGACGACGTGTTCTGGCATTCCGGGGAAGCGCTTCCGCAAGTTTTCTTGCTGAGAAGCTACGCCTACAGGGCAGTTATTGGTATGACAAATCCGCGCCATAATGCAGCCTTCGGCAATCATAGCAATTGAGCCGAAACCGTATTCTTCTCCGCCCATTAAAGCGGCAATAACGACATCCCAGCCACTCTTAAAGCCACCGTCTACTCGCAGAATCACGCGATCGCGCAAGCTGTTTTCCATGAGGACGCGATGCACTTCGGTTAACCCCAGTTCCCAAGGGCTTCCGGCGTGTTTAATCGACGACAGCGGAGAAGCGCCCGTACCCCCATCGTGACCGGATATCTGGATAATATCGGCATTTGCTTTGGCGACCCCAGCCGCGATGGTACCGATGCCAACTTCTGCTACCAGCTTCACCGATACTCCCGCTTTCGGGTTAATTTGGTGCAAGTCAAAAATTAACTGCGCCAAATCTTCAATGGAATAGATATCGTGGTGCGGCGGCGGCGAAATCAACGTCACCCCAGGCTTGGAACGGCGCAGCATGGCGATGTAAGGGCTAACTTTTGTCCCCGGTAGCTGACCGCCTTCTCCCGGCTTGGCACCTTGAGCGATTTTGATTTCAATTTGCTTGGCGCTCATCAGGTACTCAGGGGTGACGCCAAAGCGACCGCTAGCAACCTGCTTAATCGAAGAAGAAGCCGTATCCCCATTCCTTAATCCTTTCAGATGCGGTAAGACCTGGGAATGACCCATTTCATCGACATCATCGAGAACTTTGTAACGAACTGGGTCTTCGCCGCCTTCTCCAGAGTTGGATTTACCGCCGATGCGGTTCATGGCGATCGCGAGGGTTTCGTGCGCTTCCCGCGACAATGCCCCTAGAGACATCCCACCTGTAGCGAAACGCTTGAAAATTTCCTCGACTGGCTCTACTTCTGCCAGTGGAATGGGGGCGCGATCGCTTTCTAGATCCAGCAAATCTCTGAGCGCCGTTACAGGTCGCCCTTGCAAGTGCTTTTGATAAACTTCGTAGTGGTCGTACTGCGGATTCTTCACCGCCTGATGCAGCGACTTGGCAACTTCCGGGCTGTTCATGTGGTACTCGCCCCCCGGACGGTACTGCACAAAGCCACAGTTTTCCAGCTTTTTGCGCGGCACTTCTGGGAACGCCGCCGAATGGAAGGACATCACTTCTTGGGCAAGTTCTGCTACGCTCAAGCCACCGAGGCGCGACGCCGTCCCCGCGAAGCCGAGCTTCAGCAAATCTCCTCCAATACCAATTGCCTCAAAAATTTGTGCCCCTTGATAGCTAGACAGTAGAGAAATCCCCATTTTTGAGAGAATTTTCAACAATCCAGCTTCTACCGCTTTGCAGTAATTTTTTTGAGCCTGCTCTAAGCTAATACTCTTGATTCTGCCCCGCTGCATCATATTTTGCGTCTTGCTGTCGCTCCACCAATGACGCACGGTTTCCAGAGACAGATAAGGACAAACCGCAGAAGCACCGTAGCCAATTAGACAACCAAAGTGGTGCGTACTCCAACACTGAGCGGTATCGACAATTAGGGATGCCCTCGTCCGCAGACCCTGCTGGATCAAGTGATGGTGTACTGCCCCTACAGCTAGGAGCGGTGGAATATAGCTGGATTCGGCACTAATACCATTCGCTATGCGATCGCTTAGAATGATTATTTCTTTCCCAGCACGGACGGCTTGAGCCGCTGCTTCGCATAAGCTTCTAACCGCTGCCTCTAGCCCTTCTGGCCCTTTCTCAATTTCAAACAGCGTTGAGAACTGCTCTGTCTCGAAAGAAGAAGCGCAGATTTGCTCTAGTTGTGCTTCATTCAGAACCGGAGACTCTAACTTCAGCAACCGGGCATACTCTGGTTTCACTTCCAAGAGATTTCCCCGCTTACCCAGAGAAACCGATAGCGACATCACCATGCCTTCGCGCAGGGGGTCAATTGGCGGATTTGTCACTTGGGCGAAGCGCTGCTTGAAATAGTCATAAAGCAAATGCGGCTTTTCTGACAGCACTGCGAGGGGAATGTCATCTCCCATGCAAAATGTCGGTTCTTTCCCAGAAGACGCCATTTCCTCAATGACCATTTCCACATCTTCGGTGGTGTAGCCAAAGGCAATTTGCTGGCGCAGCAAGGTTTGATTATCCAGCTTTGGTTCTGGTGCAAAAGGCTCCGCTGCCAGATTTTGTCGGTGAGACGCTAGCCACTCTCCATAAGGATGGGTAGCCGCAATCCGTTCCTTAATCTCCCAATTTTTTTGAACTTCGTGGGTTTCCAGGTCAACGGCGATCATTTGACCTGGCCCCAAGCGACCTTTTTCCAGAATCTCTGCTTCGGGCAAATCGACTACACCTGCTTCGGAAGCGACGACGACGTAGCCATCCCGCGTGATGCTGTATCGAGCCGGTCGCAGACCGTTACGGTCGAGGGTCGCCCCTACTTTTTTCCCGTCGCTGAATACTAGCAGTGCTGGGCCATCCCAAGGTTCCTGAAGCCCGTTGTAATATTCATAAAAATTAACAATTTCTGGACGCTCCAACAATTCCGGCTGATTTTGGTACGCCTCTGGCACCATAATCGTCAAGGCTTCCAGAGGACTCCGACCCGTGCGTACCAGTAACTCTAGTACGTTATCAAGAGTTGCCGAGTCGCTATTATCGAGATGAACGAGTGGCTTGAGGTCGTTGATGCGTTCTCCCCAAAGCGGGTGCTTCAGCTCTGCCTCTCGTGCCATCATCCAGTTAATATTTCCCAACAGCGTATTAATCTCGCCGTTGTGCCCCAAAAGCCGCATTGGCTGGGCTAGAGGCCATTTGGGCAGGGTGTTGGTGCTGAAGCGGCGGTGATAGACCGCAAAGGCGCTCTTATAAACTGGATTTTTTAAATCTGTATAAAATTCTCCCAGCACGGCGGAGCGCACCATGCCCTTATAAACGATGGTGCGGCTAGAGAACGAACAGACGTAAAAATCTTCAGACCATTCTAGATCGAGGTCGCTATTGGCCTTGAGTGCCTTGCTGATACGGCAGCGAGCCAAATACAACTTTCGTTCCAGTTCATCGCCCTGTAAATGGGTCGAGGTACAGATCAGCTGCTCGATTCGTGGCTGGTTCTCTTTTGCCTGTATCCCAAGCACCTGGGGCTGTACCGGCACCTCTCGCCATCCCAAGACAGTTAATTCTTCCTGTTCGAGAGTTTTCCGAACAATGTCCTTGGCTCTGCTGGCAGCTTCGGTATCTTGGGGTAAAAATACCATTGCCACCCCTGTCTGCTGAGTCGGGGGCATTTCTATGCTTTGAGTTGCCAACCATTCACCCAACAGTTCCCACGGAATGGCGGTCATCAAACCGGCTCCATCCCCAGAATCCTGGTCAGCACTACAACCGCCCCGGTGTTCCAGACAAGCCAGGGCAGATAAAGACTTCTCGACTAATTCATGCTCTGGCGTTCCCTGCGGATTGGCGATGAAGCCGACGCCGCAGGCATCACGTTCCTCTACCAACCATCGCGGGCCAGGAGAGGTTTCTGCCCCCTTTAGCGTTCCCTGTAATTGATGATTATCATTCACACTCCTGTTCTCCATGAGCTGATCCACGTTTTTCCTTTACTTACTGATACAAATTTCCCGTTCTCAGGTTGCTAACCCTGTGGCAAGACTTTACTAAACAACAGGATTAAAAATTGTCAAACGATGACAAAACTCGTCGTCAATGTATTTAAACACTCATTTCAGTCTTCTCTCGCCGAGACTAGGTGATGCCTCCAAAGCCTGACTTATCTAGATATAGATGCCATTTGACCATGAAGGCTGCAACTGAATGACATTACTACTTTTTCTGCTTTTTTTGCGCTAGAGCCAAGGGTGACAAAACTGGTTGTCAGAGCGATCGCTTCCCGCAAGGTGCTGTTAAGAACCTCGTTCTAACCCGATTCCTATACCAGCAGCCTGCAAGAGTGACGGATTAGACATCTTATCATTTTTTAATGACGCCTAATATAAATCCCCGACGCTGGTCAAGGGACTGGTAAGCGACCCCAAGACATAGAGCCAGGACAAACAAATTGTAGGGGCTATCGTCAACACCAAGTCTAGACTGGGCTATGTTTTTAGCCGCTACTTTGAGAGCGAATGCTTCGCCCTATTGAGTTGTTGAATAAAGCGTCTTGCCGAACCCTGCGGTTATGCTTTTTATTATGAAGCTAAAAAAGCAGGCTTGAGAAGATAAAGTCATTGTTTTTTGATAGTTGTGCTGCTGACGCGCTGAGTTATTTTAGAAGTCGTGACTCTGTAGACACGCATCCAGCGCTATCCAGGTGTATGGCAAATACGCCCCTACAGAAGAGCCGCCCTATTTTTATTGATGTTGTCGAATGATCAGGAGAACGACGTCACAGAGTGAGACGTTCGATGGTGTAGCGGGCATAATTGCCCCCGGTCGCCTAATCGCTTTCTCGCTCCCGTCCATTATTGCCCTCTCAGTTTACATGGCGACTTCTTCCCCGGTCGGAAGCACTAAAGAGCCAGTGTTAAAGGCACGGGAGAGCGAAGAAAAGAGCCAGATAGCACCACCGACTGCCAAGCAGATACCTGTAGCCCCCCACAAGCTTCCCCCCAAAGGATTACAGTTTTATGCCGCTCTCAGCAGGCCCAACAAGTTGCCCAGTCAAGCGTTGCCTGTTGCAGCTCCCACTGGGAAACTTCAAAAATTACCGGCACCGGAATTGCCCCTAACCACACAGGCGTTGGTGCCTTCAGCATCGCCTCAGATTTCTCGGTTGGGTTATCAAGTTTCTATCAACGGTCGCACCTTGCCAGCCACTTGGAGTCAGTGGCGGCTGGGAGAGTCTGTCCGTACCGGAATTAGCGACGCCGGGATGAGTCAAACATTGGGGGTAGAGCTTTTAAATACTGGAGATGTCACCAGACAGCCGGTACAGTGGTTTTCCCAACCGGCAACGGAGCCGCTAATGTTAGCGACGCAGGCAGTGGGGTCGTATCGCTATCTAGATATTACCGATTTCGCCCAGAGAGCCGGTTGGAAGATGGAGGTAAAGGGCACCAAGCTCTTGATTTCCTCTAAGCCAGCGCAAGTGGCAGATATTCAACCAGCACTGCAACCGAGGGGTTCGCGCATGACGATCGAGATCGATCGTCCGACGCCGTGGCAAGTGAGAAAAGAGGGTGAAGAATTAGTCGTCACAATGGATGCAGTGGCTACTCCCGCTCTCCTCCAGCGTTTTTCTTCCGCTCCAGTACCGCTGCTACAGGCTCCGAAGCAAGGGAAGGTCGCAGAGAAGGACAGGGAAACAGAAGGAGAGATTCCCTCGATAGTTCCACTTCCCCATCGCTCGAAATTACCGACTCCAGTGGTGGAATCAATTCAGAACCAAACCCAAATCCGTATCAACATTCCAGCCGGTCTGTCTCCTCGCTTTTCCTCCCTACCCAACCCGAATCGATTGGTTATCGATTTTCTACCAGAGGCGATGGTAGAGCGAGATATTCTTTGGGCGAAAGGAATCCGCTGGAAACAGCAGTATGTGAGTTTGGGTTCTTCCCGATTTCCGGTAGTTGGGCTGATATTGAATCCCCGTCTTCAGGGGGATGTCAACTTGCCCTTTTTTAAAATGAAACCGATCTGGAGCCATCCTTCCAAGATGATGGGAGTCGCTCCCCTGAGCGAGACAGCCCAGATGTGGCACGCCTCGGCGGCAGTCAACGGGGGCTTTTTTAATCGCAAGAACCAGCTACCTTTAGGCGCAATTCGGCGGGATGGGCGCTGGTTATCCGGGCCGATTCTGAATCGAGGCGCGATCGCCTGGAATGATACGGGAGCGGTGAAAATTGGGCGTCTGGCGCTCCAAGAAACTTTAATCACCTCAACGGGTGCGCGGTTGCCAATTTTTTTCCTCAACAGTGGCTACGTCAAGGCAGGCATTTCCCGCTATACCCCGGAGTGGGGAGCAACCTACACGCCGCTCATTGATGATGAAATCATTGTCGTTGTCCAGAACAACCAAGTCACGAGCCTTCTACCCGGAGGGATTGCGGGTAAAACTGCCTTTCCCATTCCCCGCAATGGTTTCTTACTCACCCTACGCGCTAACCGAGGACCAGCCGCTTCTCTCCCGCTTGGTACGAAAGTATGGGTAGAGGGAGCTACTGTCCCTGCTGACTTTAACCGCTACCCGCACATTGTTGGTGCTGGTCCCCTTTTGTTGCAAAATCGGCAAATTGTGCTGAATGCCAAAGGCGAGCAATTTAGCGACGCTTTCGATAAGCAAGCCGCAATTCGCAGTGCAATTGGAACGACCGCAGACGGCAACCTAATGATTGTTGCCGTTCACAATCGCGTTGGTGGAACTGGGCCTACCTTGAGAGAAATGGCTGCCCTGATGCAAAAAATGGGTATCATTGACGCCCTCAACCTTGACGGTGGTAGCTCTACCAGCCTCTACTTAGGAGGACAGCTCCTAGATCGTCCTCCCTCTACTGCTGCCCGCGTTCACAACGGTCTTGGTATCTTCTTCCCGCCCACCCGGTAGTCGCTGATTTAGGATTTTTTTACGATTTAGCCAATTTGTCAACCGTTAAAACTTCTATGAAGACTTGATGTAGATTGCGAGGATTCAGTAGTTTACGGTTACAACAGCCTGGTTTGATTTGCTATGTTTGGCAAAGATTCCCTCAATGTGTCAGCGATCGCTCACTACAATCGTCCATTCTCAAAATGTATTCACCATGCTGACAAAGCAACGGTTTTAAGGAGAAACATCAATGGCTCAGGCGCAAGAAATTTCTCAAACTTCTGCCTTCCCTTTACCCAGTTCGATAGCCACCAACGGAATTGCTGCAACGGAATTGCGCCCTTGGGGTTCTTTCACGATTCTGGAAGAAGGGCGAGGCTACAAAATTAAGCGTATTGAAGTAAAGCCTGGTCACCGGCTCAGCCTGCAAATGCACTACCACCGTAGCGAACACTGGATCGTGGTTTCAGGCACAGCGAAGGTTGTTTGTGGCGAGCAAGAACTGACTCTTAGCAGTAATCAATCGACCTATGTTCCTCAATGCCATACTCATCGCCTAGAGAATCCTGGTGTCATTCCTCTAGTATTAATCGAGGTTCAGAATGGGGAATATTTAGGAGAAGATGACATTGTTCGTTTTCAAGATGACTACTCCCGCAGTCAGCAAAAAAAGTAGGCTAGGGTTCAAAGTTGGGTAGCTCGACGAGCGACTACCCGATTTCAGTATTTTTTTGAAATCAAATTTTCTAGGGCGTTCTTCCATGATGATGTGGGAGTCGCCCTAAATGGTTTCCGGAGGGTATGCGATCGCGCCAAAGTCCAACTCTATCTTTCATTCATTTGTTGCATTTTCACGGCTCTTGTCATTCCTGGACGAGTCAGGAGTCCTCTAAAGCGAGACGAATGTTTCTACTCAGTTAGACTTGTGAAACTGGACGAGTTTCCTGATTTCTCTTGCAGGGGTAGCGGTTGGGCGTTAAAACATCTAAGGCTGGCAAGCAAAACCAGAGCCTTGGGGACTAATCTAGAATAACTGCCAGAACACTGCATCTACCTCATGCTGGGAAAAACGCTCAGTGGTCGCTACCAAATCATCAAACACTTGGGAGGCGGGGGGTTTGGTCAAACTTACCTTGCCGAAGATCAGCAGCTACCGGGCAATCCACAATGTGTCGTTAAGCAACTCAAACCCAAGGCTAACGATTCATTAACGTTGGAGGTAGCTAGACGTTTATTCGATCGGGAAGTTCAAGTCCTCTATCGCTTAGGGAATCACAATCAAATTCCTCAACTTTTAGCTCATTTTGAGGAGGAGCAAGAGTTTTATTTAGTACAAGAATTCATCGAAGGGCACGAACTCAAGCAAGAATTACCCGTTGGTAAGCAACTGAAAGAGGACTTAGTCCTTGTCCTTTTACAAGACCTTTTAGAAATCTTAGCTTTTGTCCATCAGCAAGATGTCATCCACCGGGATATTAAGCCGTCAAACTTAATTAGGCGCAAGCAAGATAGCAAATTAGTCTTGATTGATTTTGGAGCCGTTAAAGAAGTCGGCACGGAGACTGTCAGTCCTTCCGGGGAGACAACTTTAACGGTGGTGATTGGTTCGCCTGGTTATATGGCAAACGAACAACTCAGTGGTAAACCCCGATTCAGCAGCGATATTTATGCTGTAGGGATGCTGGGAATTCAAGCCCTTACCGGATTACCGCCATCTCAACTGCCAGAAGACTCTAAAAACAGTGAAATTTTATGGCGCGATCGCCTGCCGGTAGGGACGCGGTATACCGCGCCCCTACTAGACGTTTTAGACAAGATGGTGCGCTATGACTACCGCCAACGCTACCAAACAGCAATAGAAGCTTTGCAGGCGCTCCAGCAGCTCAATACTGGCTTAGTAACGCAGCCGATGACACCCCCTCCTTATAACGTCAGGTCATCACCTACTGCTTCTTTGCTACCCGTCACGCAGACGCTGTCGATTCAAATCTCATCAGCAAGGCAACCGACAAGCCAAAATTCTTCTGTGGCGACATCGGTTATTCAGGAAGCACCACCAAAGTCTGAAGAAGAAGGGATTTCTACTATCCAAAACAAGGCTCCTGTACTAATAAGAATTGGCGCGGGTATTGCTACAGCTCTAGTTCTGACAGTCGGAATTTTCTATTTTCAAAGACCTCATACCATTGGAGAAAAACCACAAGAAATTGCTTTAGTCAACACCCTCCCCGGTCATGCAGGCGGCGTTACATCGATTGCAATTAGCCCGGATGGTCAGTTCCTTGTCAGTAGCAGTCTCGACCAGACGATTAAGATTAGAAACGTCCGCAGCAAAGAAATCATTCACACGCTAACCGGGCATTCAGGATATGTTTATTCTGTTGCCATCAGTTCGGATGGTCAGACCCTCGTGAGCGGGAGTGCCGATAAAACAATTAAGGTGTGGAACCTGCAAACAGGGAAACTGCTTCGCACCCTGAGGGGGCATTTAGGAAATGTGTATTCCGTTGCGATTAGCCGAGATGGACGAACCCTTGTTAGCGGGAGTCAGGACAAGACCATCAAAGTGTGGAACTTGCAAACAGGTGAATTGGTGCGATCGCTGATCGGGATCAAAGAAGGGCTAGATGAGGGCGTTCGGAATGTTGCCATTAGTCCAGATGGACAAACGCTGGTCAGTAGTAACGTTTATGACATCAATGTGTGGAATTTGGAAACGGGCGAACTGCGCCGCACCTTTGGGGGACATATCGAGGCAGTGAGGGCGATCGCGATTAGCTCGAATGGTGAAACCTTAGCCAGTGGCAGTCCAGATGGAACTACAAAATTGTGGAATTTACAAACAGGCGAACTGCTGAATACGTTTCCTCATGGATCTCGATTGCCGAATGGCTCTTTTTCTGGGGGGGTGTATGCGGTTGCCCTTAGTCTAGATGGTCAGACGCTCTTTAGTGGCAGTGGTACTAGGGAAAACAGCCTAAAATTGTGGAATCGGCGGACTGGAGAATTGATTCGCACCCTGACGGGACATTCCAACACGATTTTCGCAATTGCGATTAGTCCGGATGGGCAGACGATTTATAGTAGTAGCCTGGATGGAACCATTAAGGTTTGGAGCGTGCCTTAAAGCGAGGAGCTTGGGGAAATAAGGGTAGAGAATCAAGGCTGAGGAAACAAGAGGGCGAAAAGCGATCGCGCTCATGCGAAGCGAGGGGTTAGCCTAGCGCTGACTTGTCAGTTCGCGTACTCTGTGGATTTCCCGATTCCCAAGGCTAAACTATCAGACAACTACACTGTACAAATGTCATGCTGGGAAAAACGCTCAGTGGTCGCTATTACATCGTCAAACACTTGGGAGGCGGGGGTTTTGGTCAAACTTACCTGGCTGAAGATTGGCAGCTACCCGGAAATCCACTGTGTGTTGTTAAGCAACTTAAACCCCAAGCTACCGACCCCTTAACTTTACAAGTATCACAGCGTTTATTCGATCGAGAAGCCCAAGTCCTCTACAAGCTGGGAAAACACGATCAAATTCCCCAACTTTTGGCTCATTTTGAACAAGAGCAAGAGTTCTATTTAGTACAAGAATTTATCGAAGGGCATGAACTCAAGCAAGAGTTACCTGTTGGTAAGCATCTGAGTGAAAATCAGGTAATGACCCTCTGTGGAGACATTTTAAAAATATTAGAATTTGTTCATCAGCAAGAGGTCATTCATCGCGATATCAAACCTTCAAATTTAATTAGGCGCAAACAAGATGGAAAGATCGTTTTAATTGACTTTGGGGCAGTTAAACAAGTTAGCGCTCAAAAAACTAACTCTGAAAGGAATACTACTTTAACGGTTGCGATTGGTTCGCCCGGTTACATGGCGAACGAACAACTCGGTGGCAAACCGCGATTTTGCAGCGATATCTATGCAGTGGGAATGATTGGTATCCAAGCAATTACAGGAATACCACCCAGCCAGTTACCAGAAGATCCGACAACCAGCGAGATGATTTGGCGGGATAAGGTACAAGTCAGCCAGCCGTTCGCCGATGTTTTAGACAAAATGGTGCGCTATGACCACCGTCAACGCTACCAAACAGCAACAGAAGCTTTGCAAGCACTTCAATGGGTTAATTCCCAAATGTCAACGGGGGCTTATCATGTGCCACCCACACAAACCCTAACGCCTCCAGCCGCCACGACTCAACCAATTGTCACTTCTACACTATTACCTCAAACCGACCCATCTCAGCCACAAACAATCCAGGATGCTGTTGCTGAGTTATCAACATCCTCGGTCGATACACCCATTAGCAATGCTGGTGTTGCGACTCCTCGAAATAAACCTCATTGGCTGATCGGAATTGGAGTCGGTCTTGCCACTGCTTTCGCGCTAACAGCGGGGATTTACTACTTTCCGAAACAAAATAATTCATCACCTTTATTACAAATTGCAAATAGTCCATCACCGTCGTTGCAACAACTTAATAATTCTTGGGATCGGGTAGAAAATATTGCTTTAGCCAATACTTTTATTGGAAATTCAAAAAATGTTTATTCGGTTGCGATTAGCCCGGATGGTCAAACCCTCGCAAGCGGTGGTGATGACAACACTATCAAGCTGTGGAATTTAGGGACGAGACAACAACTGCAAACCCTCAAAGGTCATTCAGACTGGGTTTATTCTATCGCCTTCAGCCCTGATGGGCAGAAGATAGCAAGTAGTAGTGGCGACGGAACCATTAAAGTGTGGAATTTGCAGTCTGGGCAACTACTGCAAACCCTCAAATCAGGGTCTGAAGATCGGGTTTATTCGATTGCGATTAGCCCAGATGGACAAACTCTCGCCAGTGGGAGTAAGGACAAGACAATCAAGCTGTGGAATCTGGGCACGGGGCAACTGAAAAATACTCTCAAGGGGCATTCAGGCTTTATTTTATCGGTTGCGATCGCTCAAAATGGACAAACCCTTGTCAGTGGCAGCGATGACAAAACAATCAAAGTGTGGAATCTGTCCACAGGTACCCTGATTAGCACCGTCTCTGAGCCTTCAAACAATGGTGTTCCTGCTGTCGCTATTAGCCCAGATGGTCAGATTCTCGCCACTAGCAACATTTCCGACAAAGTTTATCTATGGAATCTGCAAGAACTTTTGAAGGGTTGTAAAGGTGCACAGCCATGTAGCCCTACACGGACTATTTTTGCCCATAAAGACTATGTTAATTCGGTTGCTTTCAGTCCCGATGGGCAGACTCTCGCGAGTGGAAGTCGGGACAAGACAATCAAGCTGTGGAATCCACAAACAGGAGAGCTAAAAAGCCCGATTTCTAACCATTCAGGCGCTGTTAATTCTGTTACTTTTAGTCCTGATGGGAAAACCCTGGTCAGCAATGGTGAGGAAGGGAAAATCGAGGTTTGGCAATCGTCGCCCTAAAATATTGAGGATCTTGGGATAATTTTTCTAGAAAACCTAGAAAGCGATCGCCCTGAAACATTCACCACTTTTCTTGCAGTTTTTCTAAATCCTGGATAGTCAGACTCATGGGAACCTCCTTCTGCACCGAGCTGAGGCTACGGCTATCGTATCCTCAATCGCTAGACCTACAATTTGCCAAAATGGGATTGTGAACCATTCCACGAAACAATTGACTCAGCGCCCTATTTATCTCGATTGCCATGCAACGACACCTCTTGATGAGCGGGTGTTAGCGGCAATGCTGCCTTACTTTACCGAGCATTTTGGCAACCCTGCCAGTATTACCCATGTCTATGGCTGGGAAGCGGAAGCTGCTGTCAAACAAGCGAGAGCAATTTTGGCAGACGCGATTAACGCCACACCGGAAGAAATTGTCTTTACCAGCGGTGCGACGGAGGCAAATAATTTAGCAATTAAGGGCGTCGCGGAAGCTTATTTTCAAAAAGGACGCCACATTATTGCTGTAGAGACGGAACATAATGCGGTTCTCGATCCTTGTGATTATTTGCGATCGCTTGGTTTTGAGGTGACTTTCCTCCCCGTCCAAAGCGATGGACTTATTGATTTAACCCAGTTAGAGAAAGCGATTCGTCCGGACACGATTTTAGTTTCGGTGATGGCGGCGAATAACGAAATTGGGACTATACAGCCGTTGGCAGAAATTGGAGCAATTTGTCGCCAGCATCAGGTACTTTTCCATACGGATGCAGCCCAAGCAATTGCCAAAATTCCCCTAGATGTAGCGGCGATGAACATCGATCTGATGTCAATGACTGCCCATAAAGTCTATGGTCCGAAAGGAATCGGCGCTCTTTATGTCCGACGCCGCAACCCTAGAGTTCAAATGGCACCCCAAATGCATGGAGGCGGACATGAGCGGGGGATGCGCTCTGGTACTCTTTATACACCGCAAATTGTTGGGTTTGCTAAGGCAGTAGAACTCGGACTCACGGAAATGGAATCGCAGACGCAACGCCTCGTCCAGTTGCGGGAACGCCTATGGCAGCAACTGAGCGGTTTGACAGGGATTCATTTAAATGGACATCCGACCCAGCGATTACCAGGAAACCTTAATATCAGTGTCGAGGGTGTAGATGGAGCAGCGCTCTTGCTGGGATTGCAACCAGTAGTGGCAGTGTCTTCTGGATCGGCTTGTACCTCTGTCAAAGTGTCTCCCTCTCACGTTCTGACGGCGCTGGGACGCTCGGAACTTTTGGCTTATGCGTCGGTGCGGTTTGGGATTGGACGGCAGAATACCGCGGAGGAGATCGATCGAGTCGCACAGCACGCGATCGCGACGATTTCCAGTCTGCGTAGACAAGCTTCGATTGTCGGTTAAGCAACCAAATCTGCAAACTTAGGCTGAGAAAGTTCTGGCTAACGCCACTGCCAATCTAAGTTACGTCCGATCGGCGTAACAGCGCGATATAATACATCACAATAGAAGCAATTGCGGATCGAGGCTCCATCGGGTTGCCCCTCGTGTGAACCTGTCATGGTGGCGCTCGCGCAGCTAGCTTTTCTTTGAGACTTTCTGTTCATTCTTGGCAAAGTCCAGCGTTCAACCTTTTTGAAAAAGGATGGCACTGGCAACTTAAATTCATCGGGGAAGAGTTGACCCAGCTTGTCGGTTACTGATTCCAGTGACTATGGGCGATCGCACCTTTATTCTCTCTAGGTAGGGGCGGGTTTAGAATCTATCCCTGCTGTCATTGAACCAGAAGGTAAAACAAAACCGGCCCGTACAGAGTTGTTTCAGGCTGACACTGTTATTTTTTTTGAGCAAAAGTGAGAGTCACCTCGAAAGGATGAAGGATGTGGGGCGTAGACCGAAGGTCTTCTCGAAGAGCCGCTCTTCGTTGTACCTCGAAGGGTACGGAAGGATAAATGAATACATTCCATTCCGCCTTCTGCCAGTGAGCAACTTCCGCCTGTCTGTTGTGCTATCAGCTTGCTGCAAATTTTGAGGAAATTGAATGCCAAAGCAAATTATCATCGCAGAGCAGCATCGAATCGCTGCCGTATTTTGGGAAGATCAAATTCAAGAACTCGTCGTTGCGACTGGCAACCATCAAGTTGGAGACATTTATCTGGGCGTTGTTGAAAATGTCTTACCTGGGATAGATGCCGCCTTTGTAAACATTGGAGATACAGAGCGCAATGGCTTTATTCATGTTACTGACTTGGGTCCGTTGCGGCTAAAACGCTCTGCGGGTGCGATTACAGAACTGCTGACACCCCAGCAGAAAGTCTTGGTACAAGTGATGAAAGAGCCGACGGGCAACAAAGGCCCCCGGCTTACCGGAAACGTCAGCTTACCCGGACGCTATGTAGTGTTGATGCCCTTCGGACGGGGTGTAAGTCTGTCTCGGCAAATCAAGAGTGAGAGCGAACGCAACCGCCTAAGAGCGTTAGCGGTTCTGATTAAACCCGCAGGTATGGGGCTGATCGTGCGGACAGAAGCAGAAGGACGCTCGGAAGAAGCCATCATTGAAGATTTAGAGTCTCTGCAAAAACAGTGGGAGGCAATTCAGCAAGAGGTAAACTCCACCAGGGCACCAGCGCTGTTGAATCGAGACGATGATTTCATTCAGCGCGTCCTGCGAGATATGTACAGTGCGGAAGTCAATCGCATTGTGGTAGATTCCCACACGGGAGTCAAACGAGTTAAGCAATACTTACTTAGCTGGAGCGGAGGGCGATCGCCTGAAGGGGTTTTGATCGACCATCACCGCGAGCGTCTCCCGATTTTAGAATACTTCCGCGTCAATGCCGCGATTCGAGAAGCCCTCAAGCCCAGAGTTGATCTTCCTTCTGGTGGCTACATTATCATTCAACCGACGGAAGCATTGACGGTCATCGATGTTAACTCCGGTTCCTTTACCCGCTCCGCAACAGCCCGCGAAACAGTTCTTTGGACAAACAGCGAGGCAGCAACGGAAATTGCCCGCCAACTGCGGCTTCGGAATATCGCCGGTGTGATTATTGTTGACTTTATTGACATGGATCAGCGGCGAGACCAGCTGCAAGTGCTGGAACACTTTAACAAAGCACTGAAAGTAGATAAAGCAAGACCGCAGATTGCTCAACTCTCAGAACTCGGCTTAGTAGAACTGACCCGCAAGCGCCAAGGTCAAAATATTTACGAATTGTTTAGTCAGGCGTGCCCGACCTGCGGCGGCTTGGGGCATCAAGTTCGCCTTCCCGGTGAGCCTGCCCGAAATGGCGGGGAAATTTCCGAGCATTCTGTGCCAGTGCCTGTAAGGGAAGTCCGGACGGCACCTTATCGAAACGAACGAAACGAACGAAACGAACTTGGCGTCCGGGAAATGCCCCTCCCAGACATCCGTGAAAGTCGCAGCGAAGCCCTAGATTTAGCTGTTGATGATGATGATGATGATGACGCAATGGATTTGATGCATCATCCCAGTTATCAGGAACGGGGAGGAGTCAATAACAATAATCGCCGTCGTCGTCGCCGCCGTATTGGCGAACCTCCTGCAAGAGAGGAAATCACTAAAAATCCCGTTCGAGTCTCGACTTCTCCGCCACTAGTGAATCATTTCAGACAGAGTCCGGTGGCAGAACCAGAAGTATCGAGAGATACCGAGGTATTTACAGCAGCGCCATTGCCCGTTTTACCCGCTGTGGAAGAAGGTCGTCGGGCGTCAAGACCGGAGCGACCTAAACCTTCCAGGCAGGAAGTTGAACCGCCGGAGATTGTTTCGATTGAAATGACCCCAGAGCAACAAGATATCTATGCTTTAATGGGAATTTCTCCGTTGGTACTCCTGAATCGGCAGGTCAAAAATCCTAAATCAGCGATTGTTTCTGTCACCTTACCCGGAGAGTCTGCCCAAACTGCACATGCACCGTCTGTAGAACCAAGCAGGGAAGCTGTCAGCGTCATAGATAACATCATAGATAGGGATATTCCTGGCGTAGAGTCCGCGCTTGACGAGAAATTCTCTTATATATCCTCCGCCTACGAGGAAGATGAGATGAGAGATGGGGGAGATGAGACAACGGACGAGGAACCACCAACTCAGTTGGTGATGCCTGTGGTGATGTCCGAACCAGAAGCCCCTAGGGAAGAAGACACTGTGGAGAGTGCTTCTTCTGCATCCTCTAATGAAGCCGAAAGTAGCCCCGTGATAAACCGGCGGCGTCGTCGTCGGTCTTCTGCAACGGAGGCTTCTGAAGGCTGAAGGATGTTAGCGAAGCGGCGCTAATGCGCCGGATGAAGGATGAAACGAGAAAGACTGTAGGTATTTACCTAAAAATTCAGTTCCATACTGTTATGATTCATCCTTCATTCGTCAGAAGCTAAATTCTCAAGGAGTCAAAGATCGTGTCGCCGGAAGTGCAAAATGCCCCCGCCGTCGTAAAGCGAATCCGTAAACCGAATTTCAACCTAGCAGATCTGCCAGAGTTAGCTGGCGATTGGGAACTGGTTGCCGGTGTGGATGAAGTGGGGCGCGGAGCCTTATTTGGGCCGGTGGTAGCGGCGGCTGTAATTCTACCCAAGTCTGCTTTTGAGGAACTTGCAGCCGCTGGGGTTAGAGACAGCAAACAGCTGTCTAGCTATCGGCGCAGCAAACTGGCAGAACACATTCAAGCGATCGCGCTTGACTGGAAAATCGGCTATGCCAACAATCAGGAAATTGACCAGATCAACATCTTGCAGGCGTCGTTATTGGCGATGAAGCGGGCTGTCACTAAGCTAAAGGTGCAGCCGCAGATGTGTCTGGTTGATGGGAAGTGGTCGCTGCCAGACTTGGCGGTACCGCAACAGAATCTTGTGAAGGGTGATGAGCGATCGCTGGTCATTGCTGCGGCCAGCATTGTTGCCAAAGTGTGGCGCGACGACTTAATCATGCGTTTCGCCACCCAGTATCCTGCCTATCATTTAGCAGCTAATAAAGGTTACGGTACTGCTCCGCATCTCTTAGCTCTGCAACAATACGGTCCTTCGCGCTTGCATCGAATGTCTTTTAGTCCCTGTCGGGTGGGTAATCAATAAAAACAATTTACTGATGCCCTACTCCTGAGCAATTGAGTACAAGCGGGTTTATCCAAACATATTGCTGAGACAACAGATAAAACGAGCAAAACCGCTCTAATAATTTCAAAACTCAAAACTTTCGGAAGGCTGATTGCTAATTGCAGAGGACTGAGAATTAGTAGCGTTTGCCCACCGACGATAGTCTAAAAGTAACTGATGCATCAATCGTTGTTTGATAGTTAACAGTACACTTTTGAGTAGCGCATTTCCAGTCGCTTCTAAAAACGGCTTAGGGGTAAACAAAAAAGGCGGCGGCAGCTCTACTTTGACCTCTAAATCTGCTTTTCCTTTGAGATGAGTTGTTCCATTCAATTCGCACGGAGAAAGCTTACCAATTAAATTGAGAGCAAAGCGTTGGTTGATATATTCAACACCGCGCAGTTCGCAATTTGTAGATGTTAAATGAACTGTTCCATCCGACTCTGCCCATACTCTTAAATCCACAATTGGTTGAATGCTCAGGGTCATAAAGCTTAAGGGACGCATTTTCAAACGAAAAAGCTCGTCACTGAGTTGTTCAATTCGAGTCGGATCGACTAGAGCCTGCACAAGACGTTGGGGCTGGCGCAAATAATGCTGAATGGGAACAGGTTGTTCCGGAACAGCAATTTGAACAGATTGGGAGGCAACAAATTGAGTTTGCATGAGAGGATGGTAACAGAATGTAATTCTGTACGCTAAATTAAATTAATTTTACTTTACAGTTCTTAAAAAAGCGGACAGAATTTTTTCTGGAGCTAAAATCCGTCCTAGTAAAGAAGGCATTAACTAAAGCATTTTGTAATTATAAAAATTTATGAAGCAGATCTCCTCTTTCGGAGGCATAAGAAATAGACACTGGGATAGGGCATAAAGTAGCTCCACTCTATCCCTTGCGAGGGACAGCCTCGTTAGCACCGACTTTCTGAGAAAGGTAAAAAAGGTGTCAGAATGACTATCACGGAAAAATAAAGGGCTAGCTTTAATGGTCGTATCCGTTGCACACTTAGGACCTCCTGGCACTTACGCAGAAGCCGCTGCTTTGGCTTATGTTAGCTGGCTAACCCAGATGGGAAAGGAAGCGTTGTTATGTCCCTATCCCAGCATTGCTCAGACACTCCGAGCCGCAGCACAGGGACAAGTGGATCTAGCTGTGGTGCCGGTAGAAAATTCGGTTGAGGGCAGTGTTACGACAACGTTGGATACCCTGTGGCAGCTGGATACGCTGCAAATTCAACAAGCTTTGGTACTGCCAATTTCTCATGCTCTGATGTCACGAGCGCCGAATTTAGAGGCAATTCAGACCGTTTATTCTCACCCACAGGCTTTGGCTCAGTGTCAGGGGTGGCTGGAGCGGTTTCTGCCGCAGGCGCAGCTGGTACCGACAAATGCGACGACGGAAGCTCTCAAGTATCTGGATGAGGACAAAACAGCGGGGGCGATCGCTTCCTCTAGAGCTGCTCAACTCTACAATCTACCGATTCTGGTTTGCCCGATTAATGATTATGTTGACAACTACACGCGGTTCTGGGTGCTGAGTTTACAACCCGCTACCGGAGGCAATTGTACTTCTCTGGCGTTCAGCGTTCCTGCCAATGTACCTGGGGCACTCGCCAAACTGCTTCAAGTGTTTGCCAGTCGTGACATTAACTTGAGTCGAATTGAATCTCGCCCGACGAAGCGGAGTCTTGGCGACTATCTGTTCTTTATTGACTTGGAAGCGAACACTACAGAGGCATCGGTTCAATCTGCCTTAGAAGAATTATCCACCTATACCGAAACGCTCAAAATCTTTGGTAGCTATTCAATTCTGCCGGTAGGGAAACTCTAGCCTTGGGACTGTAGTCTCTAAAACTCAAACCAGACGCTATATCGAGCGTCTCTACAAAATCCCAAACTTTTATGTTTCAATCTGCTCAAGGCATTCCCGGATTGCCCGATTTAACGCATCCGGCTGAGCTAATGAAATTTGGGGGGCAGGTACTGAGTACCTTCCTCATCATTGTGTTTCTAGTTGGTGCGTTGGGAATTGCGATCGCGCTGCTAAATTTCTCTCTCCGTCGAGATCAACCAGAACAAGCGGTTTTCATGGGTGAGTGGGTTGTTCGCTACTCCCGATTACTGCGGAGTTTACCCCACGCTGCCTTGGTTTTAATTCTAATGGTGGGAGGATTTTTTCTTAGCTCAACTTTAGGCAATCGCTACCACCACTGGGAACAAGCACGGGTCGCTCAGGTAGCTGCCAGTGTTGCCGGTGACAGGCTAGAGCAACCTGCACCCCAAGTGCGCTATGTCCTCAAAGAGCCTTACACTTATACCACTCAAGTTGAGGGTAAAATCGTCAAAGTCAACGATACGCGAGAAGTTAGCCGTTTGCTAACTCTGAGTGAATCGCAAGTTCAGGTCAAAATTGACCAAAGCACAGATGCCCAAGATCGTCGCGCAATTTATCGCGTTGACTACAGTGCCGATTATAAAGTTACCAACCCGTTGACTGATATTAGCAATTTTTTCTTTGAAGTCCCGCCGCCTGCCGGTTATTCACTGCTGCAAAGCTATAAGGTAGAGCGGGACGGGACTCGGCTTCAGCAAGCGAATCCCGGTGACTATGGTTTTCCATTCCGTCTCGAACCCGGACAAACAGCTAGTTTTAAAGTCACCTATAAAGCTCAAGGAGGGCCGCGCTGGGTTTATAGTGCCACCGGGCAATTACTCTCCAATTTCCGCCTCACCGCGCTGGCTAACTTCCCTGGAGCGGATTTTGCTAGTGGGATTATCCCCACAGAAAGTAAGGTTGAGGGACAAGGCACCCGATTTACTTGGGTATTTGACGACAACGTTTCCGTCCAAAATCCATTTGGTGTCTTTACTTCGACTGGCCCAATTCGCAACACTGGCATCCTTCCTCGGTTGCTGTTACTCGCACCAGCCGTATTCTTGTGGTGGATATTATTGCTTTATATGTCGCTACCCATGAGCCTCAGAAATGTAGCGATCGCTGGCGGGATTTTCTTCGCTTGTCTGCTAACTTTGACTTATCTTAGCCGCCTGATTGATGTCAAGGTAGCTTGGACTCTCATCTCTATCGTCTTACTAGCCTTGGCGTGGGGATTGGGGTCAAACCGCCGTGCGTCTCTTGCGGCCGTCATTTGCACGATTGCTGGTGCGGTTGTGCCAGTCTTGGGACTCGTCGTTCCTTACACGGGACTTACTCTCAGCGTAGCCGCTCTCTTGGGCGCTGTCTGGCTTGCAGTTCGTCACTGGTATGGCTGGTATGACTTGCGAGCAGATGCTCGTGTTTAGTCCTTAGTCATTAGTTCTGAATCAGTGATTAGCGAGGCTTTTTGCACTGAACTAATCATTGAAGACTAATGACTAACAACTAATGAAACTTACTGGAGTGCATCTTTGAGGACTGTACGAGCCGCGAGGTGATTGCGAGTAGACGTGAGAATTTCGGCTTCGCGCTCTAGGCGGGTTGTCGTATCTTGCATTTCCAGAAGGGCTTGCTGTTCAGATGCCACCCCGTAAAGATTGCTGGCAACCCAGTAGGATAATTCTCTGGGGAGGGTAGGCAAGTCTTCTGGTAGCTCCATGTCTTGGTCGGTCAACTTGGATGAGAGACGTACCACATCTCTGAGCAGTTGTTCAACCTCAGAGGCTAAGGTTCTGAGGTCTTTTTCTGGTGGATGGTCTTCAATCCATTCCACCAAACCGACGCGATAAGGCTTTTCGCGGACGTACTCTAAGACCCTAAACCGCTGCTGTCCCAAGGTCAAGATTTTCATTCGGTCATCGGGAAGACGCTGGAAGTGGATAATTTCAGCGCAGCATCCCACGGCAGCTGGTTTACTTTGAACTGGGTCCCACATCAAAACCCCAAAACGGCGATCGCTTTCCAGAATCGTGTTCATCATGATTCGGTAGCGAAATTCAAAAATATGTAGCGGTAAAGGTCTCCCTGGAAATAGCACCACTTCGGGCAGTGGAAACAGGGGGAGTTCTCGAACTGCGATTGAGGAAGAGGATGCCATTGTCCCTATACTTGCTGTACGTGCGATTCTTTACTTACTTTAACCGATCTCTTTCCTAGAATCCCAACGACGAAGCCCTTTAGAGGTATCTCTAAAGGGCTTCGTCGAATGCAGACTCACAAGAGCGTGTATTTAAAGTTTGACTTCAATATCAACGCCTGCTGGCAAATCCAGTTTCATCAAAGCGTCAATTGTCTTGGAGGTGGGCTGATAAATGTCAATGATGCGGCGGTGAGTCCGAGTTTCAAAGTGTTCCCGCGAATCCTTATCAACGTGAGGAGAGCGCAAAAGACAGTAAATTTTCTTCCGGGTTGGTAAGGGAATGGGGCCAATAGCTGTTGCCTGTGTCCGGTTTGCCGTATCGACAATCTTTTCGCAAGAGGTGTCAAGCAAACGCCGGTCAAAAGCCTTCAAGCGAATGCGAATTTTTTGCTGCTGGATAGTTGCCATTTTCAGTTGTCCAGGTTCTAATTAGTGGTTATTTGTTAGGTTTTAGTTGCTACTAGAACGGCGGTTTTTTGCCGTACACGTACAGCTCTTGGAGTTTAGCATCTGATTTCAAGGACATAGATAAGGAGCAGAAAAGCATATGCTTTTCTGCTCCTTATTTGTTGGTCAAAATCCTACTTTAGGATCTTGGAGACGACGCCAGCACCAATGGTGCGACCGCCTTCACGAATCGCGAAGCGCATCCCTTGCTCAATTGCGATCGCGTTGATCAACTCAACGGTCATTTTGATCCGGTCTCCTGGCATCACCATCTCGGCGTTAGAGCCATCATCCGAGGTGAAAGCTTTGATGGTTCCAGTTACGTCGGTTGTCCGCACGTAGAACTGAGGACGATAGCCAGCGAAAAACGGTGTTTTCCGACCGCCTTCTTTTTCCTGAAGGATGTACACTTCAGACTCAAACTGAGTGTGAGGAGTAATTGTACCAGGCTTGGCTAGCACCATACCCCGCTCAATATCTTCCTTCTTCAAACCCCGAAGTAGAACGCCGACGTTATCGCCAGCCATCCCTTCATCCAAGGTCTTCTGGAACATTTCCACGCCAGTTACTGTTGTGCTGCGAGTGTCTCGAATTCCCACCAGCTCAACAGTTTCCCCAACTTTGACTTTGCCCCGCTCAATCCGACCAGTCGCAACGGTACCGCGCCCTGAGATGGAGAATACGTCTTCCACAGCCATCAGGAAGGGCTTATCAATATCCCGCTCTGGAGTAGGAATGTAAGCATCGACCTCATCCATCAACTTGTAGATTTTATCTACCCACTCATTCTCACCCCGTGGGGTCTTGGGATTGGCAGCCATCGCTTCCAACGCTTGTAGCGCCGAGCCGGCGACGATGGGAATATTGTCACCGTCGAATTCATAAGAACTTAGCAGTTCCCGGACTTCCAGTTCTACCAGTTCCAACAATTCTTCATCGTCCACCATGTCTTGCTTGTTCAAGAAGACAACTAGCCGGGGAACGCCAACTTGCTTAGCCAGGAGGATGTGTTCCCGCGTCTGAGGCATGGGGCCATCTGCCGCCGACACCACCAGAATGGCACCATCCATTTGAGCTGCACCCGTGATCATGTTCTTCACATAGTCCGCGTGACCTGGGCAGTCCACGTGGGCATAGTGACGAGATTCGGTTTCATACTCAACGTGGGCGGTATTGATGGTAATACCGCGAGCCTTTTCCTCCGGCGCTGCATCAATGTCGGCATAACCCTTTGCTTTCGCCCGACCCATTGCTGCCAGAGTCATCGTAATGGCAGCGGTTAAGGTCGTTTTACCGTGGTCAACGTGACCAATCGTGCCGATATTGACGTGGGGTTTAGTGCGTTCAAACTTTGCGCGTGCCATGTATTACCTGTTCCTTTTTCCTTTTTCCTTTGCCAGTTGTCAGTTGTCAGTTGTCAGTTGGCTTTTCTACTGACAACTGACCAAAGACTACAGACCGATTTATGTGTTCCCTTTGCTCTTGGCGATGATGGTTTCAGCCACGTTGCGAGGAACTTCTTCGTAATGGCTAAACTCCATTGAGAAGATACCCCGCCCTTGAGTCATCGACCGGATATCCGTCGCATAGCCAAACATCTCTGCAAGCGGAACTTTGGCTGTTACTCTTGTAATGCCTTGTTCCGAATTCATGCCTTCAATTTGACCGCGACGGGAGTTGAGGTTTCCCATCACATCCCCAAGGAAGTTTTCTGGAGCTTCCACCTCAACTTTCATCATAGGCTCCAATAGCACTGGTGAAGCCTTCATTACAGCTTCTTTAATCGCCATTGAGCCTGCGATTTTGAAAGCCATTTCTGAGGAATCTACCTCGTGGTAAGAGCCATCCACCATCGTTGCCTTGAGGTCAATCACCGGATATCCAGCTACAATACCCGATTCGCAGGCTTCTTTCATCCCTTGCTCTGCTGGGTTGATGTACTCTTTAGGTACTATACCCCCAACAATTTTGGAGACAAACTCGAAACCAGTCCCCGGCTCTCCAGGCTCGACTTGAATCACAACGTGACCGTACTGACCTTTACCACCGCTCTGACGGATAAATTTCCCTTCAGCTTTGACAGCTTTGCGAATGGTTTCGCGGTAGGCAACTTGCGGCGCACCAACGTTGGCTTCTACTTTGAATTCTCGCATCATCCGATCTACGAGAATCTCTAAGTGCAGTTCGCCCATCCCCGCAATTACTGTCTGGTTAGTTTCTGGGTCAATGTGAACTCGAAACGTTGGGTCTTCTTCTGAGAGCGATTGCAGAGCCTTGGAGAGCTTCTCCATATCCTGCTTAGTTTTGGGTTCCACTGCTACGGAGATCACAGGTTCTGGTATAAACAGAGACTCCAGAATCACTGGTGAGTTTTCGTCACAGATGGTATCGCCCGTATAGGTTTCTTTCAGACCTAAAGCTGCACCTAAGTCACCAGCCCGCATTTCATCTACTTCGATTCGTTCGTCAGCTTTGAGAACGATCAAGCGGGAGATGCGTTCCTTTTTATCCTTGGTTGAGTTGAGGATGTAACTGCCTTTTTTGATTACGCCAGAATATACCCGAATGAATGTCAAGCGTCCATAGGGGTCTGCCATAATCTTGAAAGCTAAAGCAGCCGCTGGTTCGTCATCGCTAGCGTGTCTTACTACCTCAGTACCATTTGGCAATAGTCCTTGAATTGGGGGAACGTCAATAGGAGCGGGTAGATAATCTACCACGGCATCCAACAGTAGCTGGACACCCTTATTTTTAAAGGCAGAACCACACAACAGCGGGACAATTGTGCCAGCAATTGTGCCTTTACGCAACGCCTTTTGAATCTCTGGTTCGGTTAGTTCTTCGCCTTCCAAATATTTTTCCGTCAGGGCATCATCGGTTTCTGCTACAGATTCGATGAGCTTAGTGCGGTACTCTTGGGCTACCTCCTGAAGGTTTGCAGGAATGTCTATTTCCTCAATTTCTTTGCCCTGATCGTCTTTGTAGAGGTAGGCTCGCATCCGAACTAGGTCTACAATTCCCTCAAAGTTGCTTTCAGCACCAATAGGAATTTGAATGGGGACAGCATTTGCCCGCATGCGATCGCGTATCTGGTTATAAACTTTGTAAAAGTTCGCTCCAGTCCGATCCATTTTGTTGATAAAAGCGATCCGAGGCACCTTATACCGATCTGCCTGTCGCCATACAGTCTCAGATTGAGGCTGCACGCCTCCCACCGAGCAGAACACAGCAATCACGCCATCCAACACCCGCATTGAACGTTCTACTTCAATCGTGAAGTCTACGTGACCAGGGGTATCAATGATGTTGATTTGGTGATTCCGCCAGCTCGTGCTAATCGCAGCGGCGGTAATGGTAATACCTCTTTCCCGCTCTTGCTCCATCCAGTCAGTCGTTGCTGTGCCTTCGTGGACTTCGCCAATTTTATGAACGATACCGGAATAGAACAGAATCCTTTCTGTTGTTGTTGTCTTGCCCGCATCAATATGGGCAGCAATTCCGATGTTGCGTGTTCTCTCTAGCGGGACGGTACGTGCCACAGCTACCTCCTTCCTCTGTGCCGCATAGCTAGTAATGTGCTATGCGTTCTATCTCGTTTAAAATTGTATACTTTATTTAAGATTTTCAGCTCGTACAGACGCGAGCAAAACAGTCGCAATAACCGATCTCGCGTCTGTAGTAGTGCTTAGTATCGATAGTGGGCAAACGCCTTATTCGCTTCAGCCATTCGGTGAGTTTCTTCGCGTTTGCGAATCGCATTCCCTGTCTCATTAGCGGCATCAAGCAGCTCATTTGCGAGCTTCCCAGCCATTGTGCGGCCTGGGCGAGAACGAGCAAACTGAATTAGCCAACGCAGCGCTAGCGCAGTTCCACGGTCAGGGCGGACTTCCATTGGCACCTGGTAGGTGGCACCACCCACTCGACGAGCCTTGACTTCCACCAAAGGGGTCGCATTCCGAACTGCTTTCTCAAAAGTCTCTAGGGGATCTGCTCCAATCCGTTCTTCGATGGTTTTTAGCGCATCATAGATAATCCCAGTCGCAATAGATTTCTTGCCACTATGCATAATCCGCCGCACCATCATACTGACAAGACGGCTGTTATACATCGAATCAGGGGGAACAGGACGCTTTTTAACAACGGTACGACGAGACATACTAAGCCTTCAATGAATAAAATACAGAATTTTTACGATCCCTCCCAATGTTCGTGCCTGAGATGGGATTTTTTTCAACAAGTCTTTGCGGGTTCTAGAGAGCCGCCTTCTACTAAGGTAGAGATTTCGCCCGACTGTGAAACTCTTCCCTACCTACATTGAGGACATTGAGGTTTTCCCTAAATGCCAGCAACGGTTGTCTCCCTGGCGCATTAATTTCCCAATTTTTTGGTTTGAGGAACTGAAGCAACCTTCTACGGATTTGGATACATCCTACTGGATTCGCATACACTCGCTTTAACGGGTGCTTATCTACGTGTTTACAACATCTCTGATGCGTCTTCCCGCACGGAATCCAGTAAAAACATCCTCAATCCAACTCTATCACCTATACCGGGGGTTCATCGGCATCCGCTCGTAAGCGGATATCTTCACACATTTCCTGTGCAATTGGCACGAGATTCGGGAGCTTTCGAGCCGTATGAGCGTTTTGTCTTTTCTGCAAAACGGAAGCCATCAATTGTGACTGTACCAATGCAGATAGGCACTCCGCTTACTTTGCCTTGGGACGTTTTGTACCGTACTTAGAACGACCCTGACGGCGATCCTTAACCCCGGCGGTATCTAAGGTTCCGCGAATAATATGGTAACGGACTCCGGGCAAGTCCTTAACCCGTCCCCCCCGAATCATCACAACCGAGTGTTCTTGCAAATTGTGACCGATGCCAGGAATATATGCCGTTACTTCAAAACCTGAAGTCAAACGGACTCTTGCCACTTTCCGCAGGGCTGAGTTTGGCTTTTTAGGCGTCGTTGTATATACTCTGGTGCAGACACCACGACGTTGCGGGCAGCTTTTTAGGGCTGGTGACTTAGTTTTCTTCTGTGTACTTAGGCGCTCGTTACGAATGAGCTGCTGGATTGTGGGCATGAGTTACTGGGGTTACTGAATCCTTGCTAGTTCCAAATGCAGACAAATTCTGAGTGTATCATCTGTCAGGGGTTCTGTCAATTTAAAGGAGCTGGAGATTAAGCTTCTGGGGTGGCAGAGTCGGCAAGCGGCTCATTAATAGAGAAAGAATTACCGCAACCACAACTTTCTTTAGCGTTTGGGTTGTGGAAGCGAAACCCGCCACCCATGAGATCCTCTGAGTAATCTAAGGTGAGACCATTGAGGTAGGTTAGGCTTTGAGCATCAACCAATACTTGAATGCCATTGCATTCATACAGTCTATCGTCTGGTTTTGCGGCTGCATCAAAGCTGAAAGTATAGGAAATGCCAGAACAACCACCTGATTGAACTGCTAGACGAAATAATAGAGCGTTGGCGTTTTGACGCTTGGATTGCAAACGCTTTATTTCACTAGCTGCTGCTTGAGTGAGATCGATAGTGGACTGAGTGAGTTTCACAGAGCTTTCTATAGAGTGCTGAACCAATGCTACAGCCGGTTGCGGGAAAGCTTGTCAATTTTTAAAGGAGAAAATCGAGCGTTCGGTGCTCCAGCTTGGTAGTTTTGCTACTTGTACCTCAGGATGCTTGATTTTTATCACTCCAATAGATAATAACTTGGTAGCAGAGTCTGTTCTTCACTTCTTGATTAGAAAAAGCAGAACTAGAAGAAACACTCCCATAACCAACCAAGACATCAAGTTGTTGTCATTCCCAAAAATTGATATGAATCCTGAAACTCCCTCTTCTGAAAGTAGGCTTGAATCTGAAAATCCTTCAGTAGAAGTCAATGTACAAAACGTAGAAGCAACACCTTCGGAGTTACAAGTGTCGTCTACTCAAGCCTATACTGGGCAAGTGCAGCAGGTGTGGGCACAAATCGCTAGGTTTTTAGAAAAGATGCCAAGTTATGCGGGCAACTTTTTTTCCTCCTACCAGCGATCGCTCGTTACCCTTGGACTACTCTTAGCAGTGTTAGTCACATTAAGGATAACAGTGGCTTTGCTAACGGCGATTCATAGCTTGCCGTTGATAGCGCCAACCCTACAGCTGATTGGCATCGGATATACGGCTTGGTTCGTTTATCGTTACTTACTTACTGCTGAAAGCCGCAAAGAACTATCTCAAGACTTCCAGACCTTAAAACAGCAAGTTTTGGGCAGAGGAGCTTCAAACACCTAAGCGTCCTAATCTTCGATTCGACTGAATTTGTTTAGCCTGTGTAGGCAGGCTAAGTTTCTTTATAGCCGCACCTGAAGGGGTCAGGCTGGAATCATGACATACGCAAAAACTGCGTTAGCAAAGGGTGGGCGAAGCGCAGTTGCTCTTGGTAGCAACCTCGGCGACTCCCGCGCCACTCTAGAGGCTGCTCTAGAAACGCTGAACCGAACTCCTGGAATTACTCTGCAAGCCCAGTCTAGTTGGTATCAAACGAAGGCTGTGGGGCCACCTCAACCAGATTATTTGAATGGTTGTGCCCTGCTGCACGTTCAGATGAAGCCTCAGCAATTGTTAGAGACGCTGTTGGCAATTGAAGATCGCTTTGGTCGCGTCCGTCAAGGGCGCTGGGGGGCGAGAACACTTGACCTTGATTTATTGCTCTTTGATGATGTGATTTTGGACACTCAGGGTGGGGAGATTCCGCCTCTCCAGTTGCCTCACCCTCGGATGAGAGAAAGAGCGTTTGTGCTGGTGCCTTTAGCGGAAATTGCACCAGATTGGCTCGATCCAGTTTCTGGATGTGCGATCGCGCAACTCGTTCAGGCTGTAGACTGTTCAGAAGTCCGTCGTTTGTAGTTTCCTATGGCACTGGGTCAAGAACCCCCTGAAGTCCTCAAACAACGCTTGTTCTACCAGGGGCGTAAATTTAATTTTGAAGTCAGCCGTCTGCGCCTCCCGAACCAAGTAGAGGGAGACTGGGAATGCATTCGACACCCTGGCGGTGCGCTAGCTGTACCTGTAACGTCAGAAGGGAAGTTGATACTCTTGAGGCAGTATCGTTTTGCTGTACAGGGGCGTCTTTTGGAGTTTCCGGCTGGAACCATAGAACCAAATGAAGCTCCAGAGGAGACAATTAAGCGCGAAATTGAAGAAGAAACCGGATATCGCGCTCATAAATGGCGAAACTTAGGTAAATTTTCGCTGGCTCCCGGTTATTCGGATGAATTTATCTACGCCTTTTTAGCGCAAGATTTAGAACGGCTGGAGACGCCTCCCAGTCAAGATGTTGACGAAGATATTGAAACGATTTTGATGACTCCCCAGGAATTAGAGCAAGCAATTCTGGCGGGTGAACCAGTAGATGCTAAATCGATTTCTAGTTTTTTCTTAGCTCGTCCTTTTTTACAATAGTTCGTCAGGTTAAAGTCTGCGAATACACAAAATTAGCCAGCCTAAACTGGCTAATTTTTTATATTTTAATAGCCAGATATAAGATTATTTCAATTCTCGATTAGGTGCATACATCAGTAGGGACATGGCATTGCTATGTCTCTATTGAGCATTAGAACTGCAATATATTCCACCTACCTGAGAAACGCTATATAGCAATCTTGTTTGATTTGTAAGATACCAGCGGTTCAGATCCCCCGCTTCTTTAAAGTCGGGGATTTCGCCTTCACGAATCATTTAGGATTGCTGTAGCCGTTTAGTTTGCAGTCACTCGCAGGAGTGATACACATGGTGTTGTCACCTTTTAAACTGTCAAACATAAGCGAGTTATTTGAAAAGCAAGGATTGAATGTCTGACCTGATTTTGTTTTGGCACCGCCGCGATTTACGCATTTCCGACAATCTAGGATTGGCTGCTGCACGGCAGCAAAGCCAAAAGGTGGTAGGGGTTTTCTGCCTAGATCCGAATATTTTGAAAAGGGATGATGTGGCACCGGCAAGAGTGACTTATATGATTGGTAGTTTGCAGTCACTCCAAGAACGCTACGCGAAGGCTGGTAGCCAGTTGTTGATCCTTCTAGGCAATCCGACTCAAGCAATCCCAGCTTTGGCAGCGGCGCTGAATGCGAAGGCTGTATTCTGGAATTGGGATGTCGAGCCTTATTCAAAAGAGCGCGATCGCGCTATCAGCGAAGTCCTGAAAGAAAAGGGTATTTTTGTCCAAAATCACTGGGATCAGCTATTACACGCACCAGAGGAGATTCGCTCAGGTTCTAATCAGCCGTACACGGTTTATACTCCGTTCTGGAGAAATTGGAGTAGTAAACCCAAGGCTAAACCTGCACCCGAACTCCAAAATGCCGAGGGACTTACACCAGAAGAACAGCAGAAAGCACGACAAGCGGGTGCGGGTGAACTGCCTACGGCTAAAGATTTGGGATTTATTTGGGAAAACGAACTGGTGAGTGCGGCAGGGGAGAAGGCGGCGCAAGAGAAGCTGGCAGAATTTTGCGCTAACGCGATCGCAGAATATAAAGAACAACGGAATTTTCCAGCAGTTAGCGGCACCTCTCAACTCAGCGCCGCTTTGAAATTTGGCGTAATCGGCATTCGCACCGTTTGGGATGCCACGCTAAAGGTGTTAGAACACAGCCGCAGCGATGAAGAAGACACCCATATCCGCACATGGCAACAAGAACTAGCATGGCGAGAATTCTATCAACACGCGATGTATTGGTTCCCAGAATTAGCCGAGGGTGCCTTCCGGGAAACGCTCAAAAATTTCCCTTATGACAACCATCCAGAACATTTCCAAGCTTGGTGCGAGGGGAGAACCGGCTACCCGATTGTCGATGCAGCAATGCGCCAGATGAATCAAACAGCCTGGATGCACAACCGCTGTCGGATGATTGTTGCCAGTTTTCTCACTAAAGACTTGCTGATCGATCCGCGCTTGGGGGAAAAATACTTCATGCAAAAGCTTTATGACTGGGATCTTTCGGCGAACAATGGCGGCTGGCAGTGGAGTGCTTCTAGCGGGATGGACCCCAAGCCAGTCCGAATTTTTAACCCAGCTTCTCAATCGCAGAAATTCGATCCAGACGGGGAATATATCCGGCAATGGGTGCCAGAACTTAGGTCTGTCAATACAGAATATCTCGTGAGTGGGAAGATACCGGCGAATGAACGCGATCGCTGTAATTATCCCGCTCCGATTGTGGAACACCAGCTACAGCAGCGTCTGTTTAAACAGCGCTATCAGCAGCAAAAAGAAGCACTAGGGGATAAAGATAAAGAGTAAGCGTCTGGTGGACGGTGTCCGCCGGACAAGCGTGCTTTCAATACCCTAAAGTGTCACAATAACCACAGCCAATCCTTCAATCAAGAAGATGATTTGAGTATTCATCTTTAGGGTGGCTGCTGATGTCATCTTCACATGACCGCTCCATCAACATTAAAGTAACGATTAGCAATTCGCAGCCTCAGTTATTGGAAGGACTGGATGTTTGGCTGCGCTTGGGTTTGATTTCTGAGGCTCAGGTTAGCGATTTAAGTCAAAAATACTTGGTTTGTGCGTTGCCACCCGCTGCGGGAACGCCCAAACTAACGCCTCAAGTTACGATATTTTCTGATTTGCAGTTACTACCAGGTGCTGCTGGTAAGAATGCTTCTCGCCAACATCCCAAAGCGATCCCAGGGATATGGCAGTCGCTGATGGCAGAACTCAGCGTCCGGTGGCTGCTGTTTTTGGGAGTGTTCATGGTGGTAGTGTCCTCCGGGGTGCTAGCCGCCACTCAATGGGAAAGATTTCCTGCTGCTGGGCAGTATGGGGTTTTATTGGCGTATACCTTGATTTTTTGGCGGGTAAGCGCTTGGGCGAATCGCCAACCCAGTTTGCAATTGACGGCGCAGACGTTGCAAATTGTCACCCTACTGTTAATGCCCGTGAATTTTTGGGCAATGGATAGCTTTGGGTTGTGGCAAAATCCTTTAAATCAGATGGTAGTCGCGATCGCATCCGTTCTTCTGACAGCGATCGCTTTCCAAGTATTGAAAAATTGGCGATTGGCGACTTCTGGACGGCTGAAACTACTAGAAGCGTTACCAGCATTGAATATCCTGGGACTCAGTTACCTGCATTGGGGCTGGAATTTGTCAGGCTTTCCAGTCATCGCCATTTATCTGGGAATGGTGGGAACGTCCCTCCTCGCGTTCTATCAAGTTCGTCACCGACAGCCTGCGGGGACTATCGAAAAAAAGGGAATCGGGATTGAGTTGCCAGCCGGGGTAGTGATTTATGCCTTGGTGGTGCTGCTGGTACGAGCAATTTTTATTGTCCAAGTACCTGTAACGCAGTTGGGGTTAGCCCTTGGTATCTGCGGCTGGCTGGTGGTGTGGTTATCGCAACAGCAACCGGAAACATCCACCGAATCACTCCCATTGCCGTGGGAGAAAGTGGGCGGTAGTTTGTTGTGCCTCGGTTGGCTGGTTTCGATAGGAACAACGGTTCCCTGGCAAGCAACAGCAGTTAGCGGATTAGGCTTGTGGTTTTTTTTCAGCCGATTGCAGCGTTTTTGGCTAGAGATTGATCTGGCAGCATTTTTAGGAATTGGCTTACAGACGATTTGGCTGGTTTGGCGGTTAGTTCCAGGTTCCGTGCAAGAATGGGCGATCGCAACTGGCACTCAACTGACGGGTTCGGAAACAGTTCCTTGGGCTTTGCTGAGCCTGGTTTTATTTCCCTACATTATTTTTATCGTCGGGGTAAGCGATTGGCTGCATCGAGCTTCTAAGACCGATTTAGCCACTTTTGGCGAACAACTGGCACTCACTTTTGGGGCGGTGCTGAGTTTAATTAGTTTACTAAATCCCACATTGCGATCGCTCAATCTGTTGTTTTCGACTGTGATACTGGCAGTTGTGACACAGCGCCGACTTCCCACTAGGGTCAGTCTGGTGTATTTCACTCACTTGGTGGGGTTGCTGACGCTATTCTCTACAATTGACCGCTTTTTTCCCAATCTGCACCAAGAAGTTTGGGCAAGCATTTTGTTGGCGGTGATGGTTGCCGAATGGACGCTTCACGCCCTACTACCCTCCTCAGTACTTCTGTGGAAGCAAAGTGCTTGGCACATCGGTTTAGGGCTGGCGGGACTCAGTTATCAATTACTGTTAGCGAATGTTTCCTTATTCGGGGACGATGCCTTTAGCCGTCAGCAGTGGGCAATTTTCTGGCTAATTACACCTTTGGCATTAACCGGAGTTGCCAGTCAAACTGCTGGAAAGCAACGCACATTGGCGAGTTGGTTGAGTGTCGCCAGTTTGGGAATGCTACAAATTCTCACATTCGTGCTACCTGGAGGTAGATTCATTAGCTTAGGAATGGCAACTGGGCTGATGTTAGTGAATACGCGCTATTTGCGACATCTGGCAGCAGCCGTCATTACAGTCGGGTTTAGCCTGAGTTTTCTCGGTGTGCTGCTGGGGGATGGCGTGCCTGGAGTGCCGCCCCTTTCGGTACCGGGTTGGTTTTTAGCCGGAGCGATCGCGGTGGTGGGTTTATGGCTTGCCAGAGCCTGGCTGATGCGTCGTCATGGGACGTTAGCAGCACTTTATGCACAAGCGGTTGAGGGTTGGGCGATCGCGTTGTGTAGTTTTGAGCTGTTGATGCTAACGCTGCATTCGCTTTTTGTCTACCAAGGGGTTGCTTCTCCCGGTGGGGAATATTTAATGGCGGTTACGTTGACAATTGGGGCGATCGCTTATCGCAGTTGGCAACAGCCGAATCATTGGGCATTTTATGGACTGGGTTGGGGTTTAGAACTGTTAACAGCCGAGACGTTGGGCTTCTTTGAACACTCGGTGATGAATTTAGCGATCGCAAATATCGTCTTAGGTTTAAGCACGCAGCTTTTGGGAGAAGCATGGCGGCGGCGATCGCAAATCGAAAGTGTTCCGAACAGGTGGCATATCCTGCCGCTACTATACGGCGTGTTGGGGGCACTTCTGCGGTGGGATACTTTTACCAGTTGGACGGGATTGTGTACGCTTGCGATCGCGTTCATTACGATTGGAGTTGGCAGACGACGGCAGGAACTTAAACCCATCCTCTATTTGGGACTTCTAGGAGTATCCATTTCTGCCTACGAACTTTTGTTCTATCAACTTTTACAAGCATCAGGTGGAGCTTTGGGCGATGGATTCATTGTCATGTCCGCCCTCGGCACCAGCATCATGTATGCCTATCGCCTGCTATTCCCCTGGCTTCTAAATTACTTACACCTTACTGCTGAAGAACTGAAAGTAATTGCCCATCTTCATTGGGCTTGGAGCAGTTGCTTACTCATCGCGGCGATTGGTAATCCCATTGCAGCTAGCCGAATTCTCGGATTAGGAACTGGCTTGTTTTTAATCCGATACGCGATTTTTCAAGGTCGCAGATTTTCCCTTTCTTTCCTCCCAAAAGACAGGGAAAGTTCCCAAGTCCCTTTAAAGACAGAGGAAAATTCAGCACCTTCCTTATTCAGTGAAAACTGGAGGATTACCATTGCAGAAGTCTGGGTTTACCTAGGTTTATTAGAAGTAGGTGTCATCAGAATATTCTGGCTTTATACAGCCATTGGGCAGTTCTGGGCTGGGCCATTAGTTCCCTGGAAAGCCCCGATTTCTTGTGTTTGGGCTTATTTTCTGTATATTTTGCCTTGGGAGAAGTGGGGATGGCCTAAAAGACCTTGGCTGCACGCGGCATATATTCTGCCACTGGTGATGATTTGGGAAACCAGAGTAGAAATTCACCCGATTAGCTTGCTGATTACAGCGGCATTTTATATCTTTACTGCCAAATTATCCAATCAAATTCGCTTTACTTATATCAGCCTAGCACTGATTAATTGGGCACTTTTTCGGTGGTTTTTGGAATTACAATTTTTCGATTACTTGTGGTACGTTATGCCGATTGGCTTATCCTGGCTGTATATTGCCCAAGTCGATTCTGGGTTGAGGCTACCAAGCCGCAAACAGACTCGCCACCTATTTCGTTGCCTAGGCGTTGGGGTAATTTGTGGAGCGGCATTTTTGCTACACCAAGAAACTGGATTGGTACCGGGAATTTTGAGTATTTTATTCATTTTTGCTGGATTAGCTTTCCGAGTCCGGGCATTTCTCTACGTTGGTACCGCCACTTTTTTACTGACTGCTTTTTATCAGTTGGTGATTTTTGTTTTCCGTTACTCCTTTTTCAAGTGGGTGATCGGGTTGATAGTGGGTATCAGTTTTATCTCGATTGCCGCTAATTTTGAAACTCGGCGCGATCGCTTTATCGCTTTGGTTCGGCACTGGCTGTCGGAATTGGAACAATGGCAATAATTTCCTTTCGTTCAATCCCCCTCATCTAATCCCAAAACGATTCCCAAAACGATTAAATCTAGACTTGCTTGCTTCCATCCATCAGGTGTCTCTTGGCTAACTTAGACATTTGGTAATTGCGTGGCATAATGAAGTATTTGCTTGCCTTATACGATTTGCCCTGTAAATTTACTTGGTTTTCAGATGGGAAATCGTCCCTGAGGATAAGCCGCTGGATTGAGGCGCTGTCCCTAGTCTGGGCGGGCGTACAGCCTGCAATTTAGCAAAATTCAAGAAAACAAAAACAGGAGCGCGAGGCGAACGTGAAGGTTTTGGTTGTTGGCAATGGGGCACGCGAACACGCCCTGGTATGGAAACTGCTGCAATCTCAACGCATTCGGCAGATAGTCTGTGTTCCTGGAAACGGCGGCACAGCTTCTCTGGAGCGTTGTCAGAATCTCCCTTTAAGTGTTGATGATTTTGAGGGAATAGCACGATTTGCTCAAGTGAATAACATCTCGCTGGTGGTCGTCGGGCCTGAAGCCCCCCTGGCTTTGGGGATCGCAGATTACTTGCAACGCCAAAATCTCAAGGTGTTTGGTCCCACCAAAGCGGGAGCGCAAATTGAAGCGAGTAAGTCTTGGGCAAAGGATTTGATGCGGGAAGCGGGTATCCCAACCGCCAACTCAGAGGTGTTTACAGAGCCAGAAGCTGCAAAAGCTTATGTAGCAGCGCAAGGGGCACCGATTGTTGTTAAAGCCGATGGTTTGGCAGCGGGTAAGGGTGTTACGGTAGCGGCAACGGTGGAAGAGGCATACTCTGCGATCGCAGATTTATTCTCCAGTCGAGTCAAGACTGTAGTAATTGAAGAATATTTAGCGGGTCAGGAAGTCTCGGTTTTGGCGCTGTCGGATGGCTTGACCGTTCGCCAGTTGTTACCGGCTCAAGATCACAAACGCATCGGTGAGGGCGATACAGGGGCAAATACGGGCGGAATGGGAGCCTATTGTCCTGCTCCCATCCTGACACCTGCCTTGAGTGCGCGAGTTCAGAAAGAAATTCTGGAGCCGACTGTTGCCGCTTTAAAAGCGAGGGGCATCGACTACCGGGGTGTCCTTTATGCTGGATTAATGATTACCCCCCAAGGCGATCCGAAAGTTTTGGAATTTAACTGTCGCTTCGGCGATCCGGAAACACAGGCGATCTTGCCTTTACTCGAAACCCCTCTAGAAGACTTACTGGTTGCCTGCGTCGGACAGAAACTTGCCCAACACCCTCCGATTGCCTGGAAATCAGGCGCTTCCGCCTGTGTCGTTGTAGCGGCGGGGGGTTATCCCGAAAGCTATAAAAAAGGTCACGTCATTACCGGCATTGAGCAAGCCGAGGCAGCAGGAGCGAATGTGTTCCATGCAGGCACTCAGAAGAAGCAGCAACAAGTGGTGACAGAAGGCGGTCGGGTGTTGGGAGTCACCGCCATTGGAGAGGATTTTGATGCAGCGATCGCTCAAGCATACGCGGCGATTAATTGCATTGAGTTTGAGGGGATGTACTACCGACGGGATATTGGTTATCGCGTCCGCACGGCAGGGAAACTTTAGCGTTTAACGTCATGTGCAACTGCAATCCAATCGCTCCTCGTTTCCAAAGCTCTGTAGCCTAAGCTAGAGAGTTTTGAAAAGTTGCACATCACGTAAATCTTTAAATTTCTTCAAAATCTTAGTCAAGCTGCATCCAAAGATACATGAGAGTTCCAGGGGGAACTTGAGAAAATAGAAGTGGATAAATATAATTGAGAAACGTTCAAAAATCCACCTATCCCTGGGAAGAATCCTCTACAATTTTTGATAAATCTCTAATTTTTACCATTTTTAGTGGCAAATTTACCTTGCTGGCTCTATTAAAAACCCTTCGAGAAGTTATTGCCCATTGGTGGTCTGAGTTTACTCTCCAGACGCGCCTGATGGCGGCTGCTACCTTAGTCGTCTCCTTGGTGATGAGTGGTCTGACCTTCTGGGCAGTGAATACAATTCAGCAGGATGCTCGGCTGAATGATACTCGCTTCGGGCGCGACCTGGGTTTGTTGTTGGCGGCGAATGTCGCGCCTCAGATTGCTGAAAAGAATCTGACGGAGGTGGCACGTTTTTCTCACCGCTTCTACAGCAGCACCTCCAGCGTGCGCTATATGCTCTACGCCGACGAAACTGGCAAAATCTATTTTGGAATTCCTTTCTCTGAGTCCGAGGTACAAAACTCGCTGACAATTCAGCGTCGGATTCAATTGCCAGAGGATTACGCTGATAATTCCGACTTACCAATGGTGCGTCAGCACCTAAGTCCGGATGGGGAAGTTACGGATGTCTTTGTTCCCCTGTCGCACGATGGCAAAAATTTAGGGGTTTTGGCAATTGGGATTAACGCCAATCCGACCGTGGTGGCGTCGTCCCATCTGACACGAGATGTCACGATTGCGGTATTTATTTCCATTTGGGTGATGGTGATTTTGGGCGCTGTTTTTAATGCCTTAACTATTACTCAGCCAATTAAAGAACTTCTCGTTGGGGTTAAAAATATTGCCGCGGGCAACTTCAAGCAACGAGTTGACCTGCCACTCGGAGGAGAACTGGGCGAACTGATTTACAGTTTCAACGAGATGGCAGAACGGCTGGAGAGTTATGAAGAGCAAAATATCGAGGAACTGACAGCAGAGAAAGCCAAGCTAGAGACGTTGGTTTCTACGATTGCTGATGGAGCGGTGCTGATCGACACCAACTTTCAGGTGATATTGGTCAACCCGACAGCGCGACGAATTTTCGGGTGGGATGGCGTTGATGTGGTGGGATCTAATGCTCTGCATTGCTTGCCTTCTCCAGTAAACTTGGAGCTAGCGCGACCCCTGCATCAAATTGTTGCTGGCGAATGCGAAGGGGCAGAGTTTCGGGTGACGCTATTCCAACCGGCGAACCGCACCGTCCGCATTCTCCTAACGACCGTCCTCGACCAGTACCGGGAAACCATCAAGGGAATTGCGATGACGGTACAGGATATTACTCGTGAGGTAGAGCTGAACGAGGCGAAAAGTCATTTTATTAGCAATGTTTCCCACGAATTGAGAACGCCGCTTTTTAACATCAAGTCGTTTATTGAAACGCTCCACGAATACGGCGAAGATTTGACAGAAGAGGAACGTCGGGAATTTTTAGACACTGCGAATCGAGAAACAGACCGCCTGACTCGCCTGGTAAATGACGTTTTGGATTTATCTAGGCTTGAGTCGCACAAGCGCTATCACTTTGAGCCTGTAGATATTGCCCAACCTGTGGAGCAAACGCTGCGGACTTACCAGCTAAACGCCCGCGATAAAGGAATTGAACTCATCCAAGAGATTGAACCGAATTTGCCAGCAGTCTGGGGCAACTATGATTTGTTGCTCCAGGTGTTTGCTAATCTGGTCGGTAATGGACTGAAGTTTACTGAGACAGGCGGACGGGTGGCAATTCGCGCCTATTTGCTGGAGTCGAGGGATGAGCGGAGTCAAGGCGGAGTCTTCCCTTCCGGCGCAGAGGAACGCGGGAAAATTCCTGCAACGAACAATCCCAAATTAGTGCGGATTGAAATTTCTGATACGGGAATCGGCATCGATACAGAAGACCAAGAGGCAATCTTCGATCGTTTTTTCCGAGTAGAAAACCGAGTTCACACCCTTGAAGGAACAGGTTTGGGTTTGTCAATTGTTAGAAATATCATTGAGAAGCATCACACCAGGGTTCACTTGGTTAGCGAGGTCGGCGTCGGTACAACTTTCTGGTTTGACTTGACGGTTTTTCAAGAAGCAGCACCCGTTGAGGAGTTGCCTCTAAAAGAAGCAAAAGAAGCTTCAGGAACCAGTTCGGTTACGGCGAAGGTTGTCTAGATTATTTGCTTGCATAGAAAGCGATCGCTAAACTTACGACGATGAGACTGAATAGCAGCAGCAAAGGCTGGTTTCGCTGACACCAAAGTTGAAGCGAGTGACGCCAGCCGAGACTGTAGCGAGTGGCAGTCATCGGGTGAGATTCTTGAGAGCGATCGCTATACATCGTACATTCCTTGGCGTAAGGACGCTTGGAAAACGTACAGGTATCATCTTCGTGGTAAGTACAGGTATCGCACAGAAATTTCTCCCCCGTTGCTCGATGTAGGGGAATGCCAGGATGACCGTAGGCTTTTAACTCGGTTCGGCAATAAGGACAGGTTGTTACCTGGGCATTGACGGGTTGATGGCACTTAGGACAGTTCGGCATGGATAGCAGCACGGTAATTCTAGGTTTCTATCCAGTCAGCAAGTCGCAATCTAAAAAGACCTCTAGATCCAGTTTAAGCTTGGGGAAACTTTCGGATTTGATATTCTGCTAACTGAACGATGGGAAAAGCCTCTCCCATCGCTTGGACAAACTGCTGCTCGATTTCTTCCAGGCGTTCTGATGGAACAGACTTCCACTGTTCCCGCGTCGCCCAGCGAATGACTAAAATGACCTCTGTTGGCTCGTTCGGGTTGAGCCAGACTTCTTTACCCAAAAAACCCGGACAGGTAGTAAGGAAAGCTGTCCAGATTTCGCCATCCTTCTGAATGTATTTTTCCCGCAGTTCGGGGGCGACTCTTACCTGAAGCCACTCAATTACCATGAGCTGGAGTATAAGCTGCTTTGAAGCTGTAAATAGACTCTTCAATCATCCATCAGACAGATTGATTTTGCCACGAGCAAAGTCTGGAAGATAGGCGGCAGTTGTTGAGAGAATGTCACAAAATAGAACTGTAGGCGAAAAATCGGTAAGATTTTAGCACCGCTTTATGATACGTGTTTAGCCGCTCAAAGTCGCGGCGGAGTGACAGGAAGGGAAAATGGATAATAACAACTGGCTTAAGCAGCTACTAATGATGGGTGTGGGGACTACGTCTTTGGTAGCCGACAAAATCCGCGAAGTGAGCGATGAATGGGTCAAAGAAGGTAAGATCAACCCCGAGCAAGCTAAGGGGATGGTAGATGATTTGATGCAGCAGCTCAAGTCAGATCAGGGGAACTTGGAGATCCAGATGCAACGGCAAATGCGGAATATGTTGCAGGATCTGGGGGTTCCTCGCCAGTCGGAAATGGATGAATTGCGGGGACGCATTGACCGGCTCGAACGTCAGGTGCGTGATATGGAAAATAAGCTCTGGCGGTAAGTAAAGCTGATAGGATTGAAAATCTAGTGGGACAATCAATTTTGGATTTTGGATGGGGAATTTTGGATTAAATCGAAAATTCTCTCAATCTAAAATCTAAAGTTTTGAGGTCTTAGAGGTACGGAGAACGGATGAATGAGAGAAATTCTAATCAGCGTTGGGGTAATGTTTACCTGTGTGGTACTCCTGATTTTTGCTCAAATTACCAGCAGCAATCAAGGGGATGCAAAAGCAGCTGAACTAACCAAAACTGAAACCACAGTTGTTGCAAAAACTCCCAGTAACGATCCTACTGCTGATATTACAAGGCTTATAACGATGAATACCAACCCAGGAAGTGATGAAACTGCCAGCGGCGAAGTGAAGACAACGCCTTCTGGTCTTAAGTACACTGAGTTAAAGGAAGGCGACGGAGCAACTCCTAAAACAGGTCAAACGGTGGTAGTGCATTACACCGGCACTCTAAAGGATGGCACGAAGTTTGATAGTTCGCGCGATCGCAATCAACCCTTCCAGTTCAAACTCGGCGTTGGACAAGTCATCAAAGGCTGGGACGAAGGACTCAGCACCATGAAAGTTGGCGGACGCCGCCAGTTAATTATCCCTCCTGAATTGGGATATGGCCCTCGTGGTGCGGGTGGAGTCATTCCTCCCAACGCGACTCTAATTTTCGACGTAGAATTGTTGGACATTAGATAACTAAATCCTCAATTTTTAGAACCCCGATTTCTTCAAGAAATCGGGGTTCTTTTTCGCATAATCAACAAGAATATACGTTGAACTTCTTCTTGGTAGAAGAATATACAATTACTTGCTAGGCAAAAATGTAGTATTTAAACAACATCCAGCGTAAATTCAGCGAGCACGATCGGCATTTACGTGACAAAATTCATTAGGAATGCCAAAAAGTGTGAGGAGAGACCGTCTTGAAACTGTTTCGTGCCCCTCTAAAATTTTGCCTCGCGGTGCTAGTTAACGCTTTAGCGATCGCTAGCATTGCCCAAGCAGCAGAATTTCCAACTGTGTCAGAGGAAACCGTTGATCCCTTTCTCCAGGATACTGACGCTCTAGTTGGGGCAGATACCGTTTCTCAGGGAACTGAAGAGACTGATGCGATGGATCGAGTCAGCAACGTGTCGCAGTTGCGAGATGTAGAACCGACGGATTGGGCGTATGAAGCCCTGCGATCGCTTGTTGAACGTTATGGCTGTATTGCAGGATATCCGGATGGCACCTTTCGTGGCAATCGGGCGCTGAGTCGTTATGAATTTGCGGCTGGGATAAATACCTGCTTGCAGCAAATTGAGAAATTGATTGCTGCTAGTTCAGCAGATTTTGTCACCAAAGACGATTTAGGAACCTTACAACGGCTGATTGATGAATTTGGAACGGAACTGACGGCGCTGCGGGGTCGAGTGGATACTTTGGAAGCTCGAACAACCCAACTGGAAGCTCACCAATTTTCTACAACCACTAAATTAGGCGGTGAAATTATCACCTATGCAGGCGATGCTTTTGGTGAGAATGCTAGCGATGTAAATAACGCTACTCTCGGTCATCGGACTCGCATTGATTTTAACACTAGCTTCACTGGAAAAGACCGCTTAAGGACTCGTTTTCAAATCACTAATTTGAGGCAGTTTGACACTGGGGCAACATTTGGTGGCGGGCCAGATCCAGGCTTAACAGGTGAAACTCGATTTACTCCCAGTAGCGTATCTCAAAATAACGAAGCCAGAATTAGCCAGTTAGAGTATCGCTTTCTAGTCGGAGACAAACTCAAAATTTATATTGAAGCGGGTTCAATCGATCCGTCGTATGTAACAGATACAGTTGCTCCTTTTATCGATACCTCTACGGGTTCTATTTCTAATTTTGGTCAAGTCAATCCTGTGTATTTTCCTTTGGGAAATCGAGCAGGGATTGCAGCAAATTATGCCCTTAGCGAAGCCCTCAGTTTAGACGTTGGTTACTTTGGTGAAGACGCTCCTAATGGTCCTAGTAACCCTGGTAGAGATTCAGGTATATTTAATGGTGGTTACAGTGCTTTTGCCCAGTTGGTTTATAGTGGCGATCGCTTGAAACTTGGCTTGCTTTACCTGAACTCTTTTTCTCAAGCTTTTGGTGTCGATACTCTCGCAGGTAGCAACGCCGCCAAAGTCATTGATCTCACCGATCCTGATGGCAATCCTGTGGTCGGTAATGGTTATGGCGCACAAGTTAATTACCGATTTAGTCCCCGCTTTGAACTCGGTGGCTGGGTGGGTTACACTGCCGCCCGCGCTCTTGGTAATATCAAGGGGGATGCAGATGTCTGGAATTATGCGGTAACGCTGGCTTTCCCTGATTTGGGCAAAAAGGGAAATTTAGGTGGCATTGTGTTAGGGATGCAACCAAAGTTAACAGGGACTAGCAATCGTGCTTTAGCAGAGGCGATTGGTTTACCTCCCGGACAAAGAAGCGATCGCGATACCGGATATCACATCGAAGCTTTCTACAAATATCAATTAACCGAAAATATTTCGATTACTCCTGGTTTCTTTTGGCTAACAGCACCTAACCATGATGAGCGAAATCCCGATGCTGTGATTGGTGTGGTGAGAACGAGTTTCGTCTTTTAGAATCAAACAAACCTAACCTGCTGACTTTCTCCTCTTAGGAGAGGGTTAGAGGGAGGTGAAGAGGGTTTGGAGTAAGGTTAACAAACTTATGTTTTTTTATGAGCTTATTTATCATAAAAATTTTGAAAATGTCACTTTATGTAAGCAAAATATCATCCTTAAGATAGTAGAAATGGTCTTGTGGTTTGAGTGTTAAATATTCATACGTCAAGACATTAAGGACTTACTAGCCATGCCAAAAAGGAAATGGCTTTTTGCCATCCTATTTTCTATTGCATTATCGATAAGTTTACTTTTTGGAGGGTGGAGAAGCGATCGCGTCTTTGCACAATCGCCACAATATCAAGGTAAAAAATTTGTGATGGTCACGTCAGCGGACTATCCACCTTATGAATTTCGAGATACGGCTAGCGGTAGCGCTGATATTGTAGGTTTCGACGTAGACATTGCCAACTATATTGCTAAAGAGCTAGGGTTTCAACTTGAGATTAAAGATACAGATTTTAGCGGCATAATTCCGGCTGTGCAATCCGGTCGGGCTGACTTTGCGATGGCTGGGATGACACCGACAGCAGAACGGAGAAAAAATGTTGATTTTTCCGATATTTACTATGAAGCTAAAAATACAATTGTCGCTAGAAAAGGTAGTAACCTAACTACACCTGAAAGTTTAGCGGGAAAAAAAGTCGGCGTTCAGTTGGGTTCAACTCAAGAAAAAGCTGCTAAAGAAATAAAGGGCACAAATTTGGTAGCCCTTAATAAGACTGGTGAAATTATCCAAGAAGTTAAATCAAATCGTATCGATGCTGCAATCATCGAAGATACCATTGCCAAAGGTTTTATTGCCAACAACCCAGATTTGGAATTTAATACGGTTCCGAATACCGGGGAAGCAGGGAGCGCGATCGCTTTCGCCAAAGGTTCGCCTCTAGTCAATGACTTCAACCGCGTTCTGGGAGAAATGAAACAGAACGGGAAAATAGAAAGTTTAGTGACAAAGTGGTTTGAAAATAATGGAAAGACTGAAACTCCCGCCAGCAGTTCCAGCTTAGCTTTTGCTAAGATAACGCCTCGGATTCCTTTTATTCTAAAAGGAATATTAGTAACTCTCCAATTCACTGCTATCTCAGCAATTTTGGGCTTTATTTGGGGGACAATCCTCTCTTTATTTAAGATTTCCACCTTTAAGCCACTGGTTTGGTTTGCAACAGCCTACACCTCTATCTTTCGAGGGACGCCGCTACTATTGCAAATCGCTTTAGTTTATTACGCAACGCCTCAATTGATTGGCTACAATATTCCGGCATTATTAGCCGGTGTCATTACTTTTACTCTCAACTCAGGCGCTTACATTTCTGAAACAATTCGCGGCGGTATTCTTGCCGTTGATAAAGGGCAACAGGAAGCTGCTTTGTCTTTAGGAGTTCCCTACAGACCGATGATGCTGGATATTATCTTGCCACAGGCGATAAAAAATATTTTGCCAGCATTAGTAAATGAGAGTATTGCACTACTGAAAGACTCAGCATTAGTCTCTACAATTGGGGTAACTGACTTGTTACGCCGCGCCCAAATTGTGGGTGCAGAACAATATATTTACTTTGAACCTTTGCTATTTGCAGGCGCGATTTACTATTTAATGGTCATGAGTTTAACATGGGGGGGTTATGTACTCGAACGAAGATTACAACGCAGCAGTTAAGGTTGAAGATTTGCATAAATCTTTTGGAAATCTGAAGGTTTTGCAAGGAATTTCGACTGAGATTGGACACGGGGAAGTTGTGGCGGTGATTGGCCCTTCGGGTTCTGGTAAGTCCACTTTCTTGAGGTGCATGAATTTACTGGAAGTGCCAACTTCGGGTAAGATTTATATACAAGGCGCAGACATCACCTCACGAAAAACCGACATTATGAAGGTTCGGCAAAATGTCGGGATGGTGTTTCAACATTTCCATTTATTTCCTCACAAAACCGTCCTTTCTAATGTGACGTATGCGCCTAAAAAGGTAAAGGGCATTTCTTCGGAAGAGGCGCGGCGAGAAGGAATGGAGCTACTGAATAAAGTTGGTTTAGCGGAAAAGGCTGATGTTTATCCTTCTAAGCTGTCAGGAGGACAAAAGCAGCGGGTAGCGATCGCGCGTTCCTTGGCAATGAAGCCAGATATCATGTTGTTTGACGAACCGACCTCGGCACTCGACCCGGAAATGGTGAAAGAGGTGCTAGAGGTGATGAAAGACCTCACCAAAACTGGTATCACAATGGCAATTGTCACCCATGAAATGGGGTTCGCGCGAGAAGTTGCCGACCGCATTTTGTTTCTTGATGGTGGAAAACTGGCTGAAGATTCACCGCCTAGTAAGTTCTTTACAAATCCAGACTGCGATCGCGCTAAGCAATTTTTGGATAAAATCTTGTAAGAGATAATCGTTAGAGGCTGCATTCTTTCTGTATACACTTGGGCTAATCTACCACGCTCCTCAGAAATTTAGGCAGCCTCATTCGCTCATTTGAGTAATAAACCAGTGAGTTTTTAAGCAATTGTTGTAGTTTTTGCCGTAGTTTTGCTGTTGTTTCTACTGTCTCTTCATCTCTTACCCCCTTATTTACCCAAAGTTGATTGAAAAACTTCTGTATTTTTATATAGATAAGTAACTTAAATTACAAATACTAGTCTTGAAAATATATTTTCAACTAAATACTTCTGCTTCGATTACTCTTCATTTATCCTAAAATTAGTAGATACCAATTGACAGCGCTCTAAATATATCTTAGCAACTTTATCCATCGGGTTATGCCATAAACAATCTTGAAAGAGTTGTGCAGCTTCACTAAAATTTTGATTTTTGTAGAATAACAAACCTTTCTCAAATATTGTTTTTGCGCTTAATTTACCATCTTTTAATTCCGCTAAATCCCCATCGAATACTTCATAAACTGTTACTTCTTCGGATTTACCTTTTATTTTCACCCGATCGATAATGCGGATGAAATAATCAGATGAATTCTGTAACTGCAAAAAAGTCTGATGACTGATTAATAATGACACTCCATACTCTTTCGTCAATCCTTCAATACGGGAGGCTAAGTTGACAGCATCGCTAATGACAGTGCCCTGTAGCCGGTTATTTCCTCCCACCGTACCCAACATCAAAGAACCCGTATTGATGCCAATCCCGATTTGAATTGGATGATAACCAGCTTGGGCGCGATGCTGATTATACTCGGCAAGATTATGTAGCATGGTAATGGCTGCTTTAATCGCATCATCTGCACTGCCGCTAAACAGCGCCATAATCCCATCACCGATATATTTATCAATGAAGCCGTTATTCTCGGTAATAGCAGGCTCCATGCGGCTTAAAAAGGCATTAATAAATTGAAAATTGTCTGACGGCGTCATTTTTTCTGATAGTGCAGTAAAGTCTCGAATGTCGGCAAATAATACCGACATTTCCTGCTGCACTTGGTCGCCTAATGTGACATCAATAATGCTTTGTTTCTTCAAAAACTGAAGAAATTCACGGGGTACAAACCGCTCGTAAGCAGTGTTAAGTTGATAAAGTTGATCGATCAACTGAATTCGCTCTGCTTCTGCCTTTTTGCGTCGCGTGATATCTTGAAAAGCCGCGATCGCGTAGACAATTTCGCCCTTCTCATCAAAAATTGGCGTTGCCCACACCTCTATCGGGATAATCTTGTCTGCTTGGCGAACCTCCATATCATCAACAGTCGAGCAGGAGCCACTCAACGCCAGCGCTAGGGGCTGTTGGGCATTCGGGTACAACCGATCTGTCCCTGCCACATAAGCTTGATAAAGTTCTGGCAGGTGAGCGGTGGTGTCTTCCGGGGCGATGCCCTTGCCGAGAAGCCGCTGTGCTGTATGATTGGCGTAGTAGGGTTTGCCGCTCGCATCAATCACGAAAACACCTACCGGCACGGCTTCTAGAAATTGAGCCAACCTTCTCTCGCTGGCACGTACTGCCTCCTCTGCTTTGTGATGCAACTCAGCTTCCACCCTATCGGAATGTTCCGTAGTCGTCTCCAGCAAAATTTCCAAATCGATCTTATCTCTAGTAACAATTGTCAAAAGAGACTGGAGCGCTGCTTGACTCGCTTGTAGTGCTTCTTCGGTGCGCTGGCGTTCGGCAATTTCGGCTTGTAGCTGTTGATTGGACTGATGCAGCTGGGCTTCAACCATATCGGAGTGTTCTGTCGTCGTCTCCAGCAAGATTTCCAAATCAGCTTTTTTGTTTTTTAAGTCTTCCAATTCCCGGCGCAGATTTGCGATTTCTAAAAACAGCTGTTCCCTTGAGGGTTGTTCTTCTTGCATCGCCTTAGGATTTGCACTTTGACGAAAATGAACTTATCTAGTTTTCAGTGCCAGTATCTTAGCCTTGTAGGAGTTTTTATGCCAATTCCAGCTGCAAAGAAGGCATTAGCCGCTGCAAATTTTTCAACGACTTACTTTGCCAGGGGATATTCTTAGAGCCTTGTACAATCATCTGCATACTTTCTTTTTGACGCACGTTGATGACAAATTTCGACAGAACATTGATTCCCGAACTATTCAAAAATTCTAGTTCCCGCAAGTTCAAGGTAATTTTTGGTGGATCTGAGTCTACTAGATCGTTAAGTAACTTTACGATTGGTGCATATTCTTCCATTCCGCTAAGTCGAAGCGAACCTTGAAAGATCGCTGTTTCAGTAACCGAGTCGTACCAAATGCTGTAATCTTCGGTCTTAATTTCCATTACGCATCAACTCCTTGCATATTCTGAACAACTCGGTAAGCTATACTGCCAACTGCACCATTGTGGTCACGGCGATCGCTTCCGGCTCCGACTCTTTTTGGATAGTCTCAAACTTCCAACCTAGCTTAGCTTGATAATCGTTCATCATTGTCAAAAAGCCTAGCCCAGATTCGCTCTCGCTCTCGTCTTCTGCATTTTTTTCTAGCTGGCGAAGATACAACTCGCTCGGGTCGCAGGTGGTTAACTCTGTGATAAATGCCTGAAACTTAGCGATCGCGCTTGGATTGATATTGTTCGTACCGAGGAATACCAGGCGATCGTTATGCATTTGCAGCCGAATACTAATAGGTTGCACTGATATATCATCATTAAATTTCATCGCATTCTCTAGCAACTCATTGGCGATAAAACTAACAGCACTTTTGATCTCTGCTTTTGGGTCGGTTTCGGTCGTATTTTTATTACCAGGAAAGAAAGTTGCAAAATAGTCAGCCATAAAATCAGCCGATAAACCATTATTACGCCAGCGTTGCTTTAGGGGGATGGAGGTAGGCGAAAATACAATTGTTAAGCCTTCCTGACTGCTTGGAAGCTCGTCCCTGAAGTCTCCGAATATTTGAATCATATCAATTTGGTAATTGGTAATTGGTAATTGGTAATTGGTCATATTTTGAGTTCTAAGTCTTGAAATATAGTGGTTACTCCTCTCGCTTACAATACATTCTGCTACTTGCTTCTTAACCGCGTCTTTGAAAAGCAAAGAAGGGGAATATGGAACTGCTCCCTGGTTTTCGGGCAGCGGCAGAGGTGGGATTAAACTGTACTGCATCCAAACGAGAATTACTATAAATAATTCCTTTTAACTCAACATTCATTACCAACTACGCATTTTTGCTTGAACATCGCGAAGATGATTTGCTTGTACATTGGCTCATTGATTTGCCTCTGTACAGCTAATCGGAATCTCAATGTAGAATTCTGTTCCTTGGCCTAGTTCAGAGATACATCCAAGCTGTCCCCCATGTTTTTCTACTACAATTTGATGACTGATTGAGAGACCCAATCCAGTGCCTTTGCCGACTTGCTTGGTTGTAAACAAAGGTTTAAACAACTGTTGCTTTGCCTCTTCTGAAATACCAACTCCATTATCTGCAATCCGAATCAAAATATGAGAGAAATTAAGCCCAAAGAATGAAGAATCAACTAATTTATTTTCAGTTTTTACCCTTAGATTATTCTGCTTTATTTCCGTGCTAATCCGAATAGTAGGCACAAGTTTTTGATTTTTACTGAAAATTCCAGAAGCTATTGCTTCTTCTAGCGCATCAATGGCATTGGCAATGAGATTCATGAACACTTGATTAAGTGGTCCGGCATAACACTCAACAAGCGGGATATTTTCATATTCTTTAATTAAAGTAATTCCTAGACGATTTCCGTTTGAATTTAAGCGATGCTTCAAAATTAGTAGAGTGCTATCAATGCCATCATGAATATTAAAAAGTGTCTTTCTGGATGTATCTGCACGAGAGAAGGTTCGCAGAGACACGCTAATTTGATGGATGCGGTCTATTCCTATCTTCATAGAAGAAAGTATTTTAGGCAGGTCTTCTGCTAGGAAATCAACATCAATCGCTTGTGCCTCTGATTGGATTTCTGGTACTGGATTTGAATAATGCTGTTGGTAAAGTTTTAACAACCTGAGCAAATCGCAGGTGTAGTCATGGACATAGGAGAGATTGCCAGATAGAAAGTTGACTGGATTGTTGATTTCGTGAGCGATTCCGGCGACCAATTGCCCAAGAGAGGACATTTTTTCACTTTGTATTAATTGAACTTGAGCTTGCTGCAAATCGCACAGCGATCGCGCTAACTGTTGAGCTTTTTCTCGTTCTCGCGCTTCGCTTGCCCTTAGAGATTGCTCAATCTGCTTGCGCTCAGTGATATCAATGATGGTTCCCTCGTAGTAGAGTAAGGTGCCGTTGGCATCACAAATCGCGCGGGTATTCTCGGAAACCCAGATGATGCTGCCATCTTGTTGATAAATTTGATACTCGAATCCTTTAACTTCACCCTGTTTAGTTAATAAATCTAAAAGGTTCTTGCGGCATTTCGGGTCAACATAAACTTGCTCTTTGATTTCTGGGATGCTATTCATCATCTCCTCAGGAGACTCATAGCCGTAAATTTTTGCTAGTGCCGGATTGACACAAATGTAGTGTCCGTCTAATGTAATCTGGAAAATTCCCTCAATGGCATTTTCAAAGATACTGCGATACCTCGTTTCCGCTTGTTGCAGCGCTTCTGCGGATCGCTTGCGCTCGGTGGTGTCTTGAAAGGCAGCAATCGCATAAGCAATATCGCCCCGGTCATCAAAAATGGGGGACGCCCACACCTCTATGGGAATTATTTTGTCTGTTTGATAAATCTCCGTATCGTCAACGGTTACTTTTTCGCCTCTCAACGCTCGTATAATCGGCAGGCGATCGCTGGGGTACAATTGCTCTGTGCCTGCGAGATAAAGTTGATAAGTCTCTGGCAATTCCTCGACAGTGGCTTCTGACATAATGCCTTTGCCTAGGATTTGCTGTGCCGTCTGATTGGCGTAGTAAGATTTACCGCTAGCATCAACCACGAAGACGCCCACTGGCAGGGCTTCTAGAAATTGCGCCAGCCTGCGATCGCTTTGTTTTCCCGCCTCCACTGCCTTGTCATACAACTGCGCTGCAACCGTATCCGAGTGTTCGGTAGTATTCTCCAGCAAGATTTCCAAGTCAACTTTTTCTCTTTTCAAGTCTTCCAATTCTTGGGACAAGCTTTCTATCTTCAAAAAGAGCTGTTCTGTTAATGATTTTTCTTCCTCAATTGCCATAAATTTTTATCTTTGCCAAAAAATGGATTACCCTAGCAAGGGATATTTTTAGAGTTTTGTATCACTATTTAAATATTCCCTTTCTTAGGGGCTTTTGTAACAAACTTTACAGAACATTTACTTACAAACTGGTTAAAACTTCTCGCTTCAGCAGTTTGAGTTTGAGAGCGGCAGCAAACTCACGAAAGATAAAGTGCAAGTTCTATACAAACAGCGCAGACTACAGCCTTTGGTGTCAAGGCAATGCAAGCTGTTTTGCATCTACAACAGATAAGAAGTCAAACTCGGCTTATTTCTGTTTAAGAATCAGCAAAGTGATGTCATCGTAAATTTTTTGCTCACCGATATGCCGTCGCAGATCCTCAATCACAGCTTGTTTAATTTCCTCAACGGTCTGTTGGCAGCTGCGGCTGACTATGTCGCACAGCCGATCTAACCCGTATTGCACCTTGAATCTATTTTCGGCTTCAGTAATGCCATCGGTGTACAGCACCACGACGTCCCCTGAGTGCAATTGCAACTGAATCTGGGCAACGAAATTGGTAATGTCTGCTTCTAGCCCAATCGGGAAACCTAAATCAACCGTGTCCATCCGTTCCACCTGACCGCCGGAACGCACAACAATCATTTCTTCGTGTTGCCCCGTCAGGCGTAGCGTTCCTCCTTGGTAGTCCAGTAAGGAAAGGCTGAGATTTTTATCGGAACTCATCCGCTGCACATTGTGATAAATGGTTCGGTTGAGTACGTCTAAGAATCTCTTGGGGTCGGTTTCGTTGTTTTCCAGTAGCGTCCGGACTGCTGTCTGCACCATGATCGTTAAGACGCCGCTTTCGAGTCCGTGTCCGGTGACATCGCCGATGCCAATTTTGACTTTATCCTCATAATTGAGTACATCGTAGTAGTCGCCGCCTACCTCTTCGGCGGGTTCCATAAAGCTGGCAATCTCCAGCCCAGGAAGCGATTCAAGTTCTTGCTGTTTGGGCAATAGCATCTGTTGCAGTCGGCGCGTTACGGCTAACTCAGCGCTCATGCGGATATTGTCGGCTTGAAGACGTTCGTTGAGGGCAAGAATCTCGGCGTTGGCGTGAGCGAGTTCGCTGGTGCGTTCGTCAACTTTTTGTTCCAAAGTGTGGCTGTAATTCCGCACCGCCTCCTCAGCTTGCTGGCGTTCGGTAATATCGCGCACCAGTACTACATATTCTTGAAAGTCCTGATTGAAACGGTTAGAGACGGCTGCCTCAACGATGGTGGGATGTTCGGGCGTTTTTAGGGTATGTTCGCTCCGACTCGACCAATTATCTGGTTGACCTGCCAAGGCGGGAAATATCTGGTTGAGACGACATCCTAGGAGATTGGGAGCGATCGCTTTTAATAGTTGCTCGGCGGCTGGGTTGGCTTGCCGAATAACGCCCTTTTCATCGACGACGAGAATCCCGTCAATGGCAATATTGAACAAATGCTCAGACTGTTCTCTGGCTTCGACGATTGCCATGACTTGGGGCAAACTTGTCCAGCAAGCGATTGCTACCCCAACAAAGGCAGCGATCAGCAGCATCACCACATAGAGATTGTTGCCATTCTGACCTAGGTCTACCGCCCCAATTCTGGCTCTAAACATCCAGCTAATCGTGGCAGCGCTACAGATCAGTAAGATCAGGATGACTACCTGAAACCCTACAAAATCGGATATTTTAGTTTGCGATCGCCCTCGGTAATGCTGAATCCACCAAGCAGCATGAAAGGGTGCCCACCGGATGCGGCGTATCACCCGATCTGCTGCCAAAATCCCTAGGGGGAATAGCAACCCAATCAAGAAGTCTTTCCAACCCCAAGCCAAACCCCCAACCACTAAGATAACGACTTCCAGCAAAAAGAAGACCCCCGACCACCAAGGCAGAAATACCTCCGGTCTCTTTCGGCGCAGCCACAGTGCTAAATGTACCGACATGATAGACACAAACCAGCCGGTGTTACTCACCACCGCAATCCGGGCGACATCTCCCCAAGCTAGACAAATGAAAGTGAACAACAACGTCAGCACCAAAGCGGGACCGAATACACCCCGTCGGGACACCACAGCGAACACAGGAGATAAATGTCCGTCTGTAGCAAGTTGGTACAGCATTCGGGGACAGTTGGAAAGCACCGTCGCGCAACTCAGAAGCGACCCAGCAGCGAGAAAAAAGGTAACGATGATCGCTGCCGACTGCCCCCAGAACGGCGTAGAAACTGCTAACAAATTTAAGAAAGTGTCACTACCCAAACCTGGGTCGGTTGCTAAGCGCATCAGTACCCAGGAACCCCCCAGAAAGATGGGCGGCATGATCCAACAGGAGATACTTAGAAACCGCAACGTTTCATCAGGGCGTCGGCTATCAGCAACAAATGCAGACGCAGATTCACAAGCGTAGGTCGTGTAGGTGACGAAGAATAACCACTTCGCCCAATCCACAAAAGAGGGAGGCGACCAACTGGATGGGAAAAAGCCAGGACTTGCTGGGGAAAGGGCTAACCAGCCGATGCCAAATAGACAAAAAGCGAGTAAAAGTCCAATTGCCGGGATAACAAAAAATAAGTGCAGGATACTTAAAGCGCGGGTGCCGCTAAACGCCAAAATAAACGCGATCAGCGTCAAGCCAATTTTCACAAGAGTATCGGGACAAGCAATTCCTAAAGGCTCCAGGTTTACCTTAATGAGTTCTGTAAGGACAACCACGTTAATCGCCAGCGTCGAAACCCAGCTGAAGAAGTAACCAACTGCCGCGTAACGGGCTAACCCCGGATAGTGCTTTAGCAATCGGGTGGTATAGTTGGGCGTTCCTCCGGCTACGTCAGGAAAATGCCTGCCTAAGCGTTTTACTTGCAGGTTTAGCAAGATGCCAAGGATCGTTCCTGGCAACCAGACAAAAATAGCCCCCGTACCGAGAGCAATGTGCAGTACGGGGGCTATGGCAGGCCAAGAGATATGAGCCGTTACACCAAAGCCCCACGTTTCCAGAGAGCTAAGACTGCGGGGTAAGCGCGGGGCTGAGTACTGATTTGGAGGCGCAGAGTCTATGATTGTCGGCAATGGTGTTGAGGTCATCAGGTTTATTCGTATTTTTGTCTCAATTTATTTTTAAAGCTTGACAATGAGAGCGATCGCGCTATTGAGATTTCCAGGACATTAATTGCAGTAAGATACTTTTTTTAATTTATATGTCGAACTATTCCTATTGGAGTCCTGGCATGATGTCATCGTAAATTATGCGCTCTGCAAATCATCGCAGGTTTTCAACACAACGCTGTTCTCGCCAGTATTGCATCCTAGACCTGTTTTCGGCTTCGGTAATTTCATCGGTTATCCTAATTTATTTTCTCTAGAAATACTTGCCTATCTATTCATCGTTGATTGTTATTGGAGAAGTCGTGATAAAACCTAAGCTAAAAGCTATAAACTAAAATCAAATCTTTGAATTTGATACTAATAGAAAGTTTACTTATTAAGTGATTCATATCCTTTCGCTTTATATCTCCAACCGCAACCCTAATCGAGTATTGGTCAGGGTTCTGCTATGTAGCATTACCAGAGAAAGTGGTATTTGTTTATTTGATAACTACGTTTTTTTTGAGAATTCGCACTTTGTAGAGATGCTTTCCAGAAAAGACTTTTACAAAGTGTTAAATCCTTGAAATAAGCGATTTAAGGAGCGCCCGACGGTTCGACTGGACGAATAATTGCTGGGGTAGCAGATTCTTCGGGTTGAAAGATTGCCTGAAGTGCTTCTTCTAGAGTTTCTGCCATAACGATACGGTTTTCGTAAGCGACAATCACTCTCACTAATGTTGGTAGACTATTTTGTTCTGCTTCTAGATAAAGAGGTTCGACGTAGAGAAGCGATCGCTCAATTGGAATTACTAACAAATTACCTTGTATTGCCCTAGAACCCTGCCGATTCCATAGAGAAATCTGTTGAGAAATAACCGGATCTTGGTTGATTAAAGCTTCGATTTGCTCTGGGCCATAGACCAACTCCTGTTTGGGAAACCGATAAAGCAACAGCTTGCCGTAATTCTCCCCATCGGAACGCGCTGCTAACCAGGCAATTAAATTGTTACGTTGGGTGGGTGTAAAAGGAAGCAGCAGAATAAATTCTTCCTCCTGGGCAGTTGGCAGTCTTGTGATCAAGTAGTAGGGTTCTACGGGTCGCGGTTCGCTGCCATAAATCTCAGTCGGAACCTGCCACTGGTCTTCCCGGTTGTAGAACACCTGGGGGTCGGTCATGTGATAAGTCCGCAACCGTTCCGACTGAATGTTGAAAAAGTCCACTGGATAGCGGAGATGGCTCCGCAGGGAAGTGGGCATTGCATTTAATGGTTTTACCAGGTCGGGAAAGATAGCAGTCCAGGAGTTAATAATCGGGTCTTGGGGGTCGGCAACGTAAAAATTAACCGAACCGTTATAGGCATCGATAACGACTTTGACAGAGTTGCGGATGTAATTAAATTGGTTTTCGCCAGGATCGGAGTAAGGATAGCGATCGCTTGTCGTATAAGCGTCAATAATCCAGTAAAGGTAATTTTGCTCCTTCGATGCATCGGTCTTGGCAACCACTAAGTAGGGGTCGCTGTCAAACCGCAAGAAAGGCGCGATCTTCTGAACTCGCTGTGCAATATTGCGACGAAACAACAGCTTGGTTTGCGGTGTGAAATTCCGCGTAAACATCATCTGCCAGTCTTTCAAATACTCGGCAAATAAAAGACGCCGCCACCACGAACCGATGGAGACGCCGCCAGTACCATCGTAAGTGTTATAAACATTCTCGTTGCCACTGGGATAATCTAACTCTTCGACTGTCGTTGGCGTCATTACATAAGTATTCGTGAGTTCGCCGTAGTAAATCCGGGGTATCCCAATCGGAATGCTGACTCGAATGCGTTCGCTGGATACATTTAAGGCATTGTTATCACCAGAATCCGCACTCGTTCCAATATCTTTAACAAAGTAATCTGGCAACCCACCTGCGCCAACTGTATTCACAGGGCTGAGGGTAAAGCCATAACCGTGAGTGTAAACTAAATGTTTATTAACCCAAGTTTGAGCTTCTTGGGGAACGGCATTGTAATCTAATTCTCTTGCTGCCAGAATCACCTGTCGCTTTTCTGTCCCATCGCTTTGTGCAGATGTTTCTAGCTTCAAAGTATACCGATCGATATCGGCGTCAGGAAATTTGTAGTAAAGCCGAATCTGTTGCAGTTGGCGATTTGTTTGTAACAGGGGACGTGTATCCCAAAGGCGAATATTGCGAATCGTCAGTTCATTTTGCTGGAGGTCTACGGCAGTAAGATTTGCTTGAGGGTCGAAGGTTTGAACGTCAATATTCTCTAAATTAAATGCTTCCCTCGTATAGGCAATACTGTGTTCAATATAGGTTCTTTCTCGCACCAACTCATTGGGTTGAACAATGAGGCGTTGCACTGCGACAGGTAAGCCAATTAAAAATAAAAAATTGAAAATTGAAAATCCCAACAAACCAATTTTTAATTTAAAAGTTTTAATTTTTAATTGAATTGTCTGCCAAAACAAAAGCAACGCGATCGCTAGTAAAAATACGCTCAATCCGGTATACAGTGGCAATCGCACGGTGACATCGGTGTAACTGGCACCATAAGTAACGCTGGTGGTGGAATACAACAATTGATACCGCAATAACCAATAACCGAGAGAGAGAGCAGCACATAGGCAACCGCTGAGTCCGTACAAATGGCGCATCTGGGATTTGGAAAACCCTAGAAATCTTCCCTCACTAAAACTATCTCCAGATAGCAAATATATTAGAGTGACTGCTGCAAAACCATACAAAAATAGTCCAAAAAACCAAAATTCTAGTAACTCCCAAACAGGCAACTGAAATACATAAAAGCTGATATCTCGTCCAAATAAGGGGTCAACACTGTTAAAACTGGTGGGATGAAAATACTGTAAAATTCTCGCCCAGTGGCTTGATAGCACCAGTCCAAAAAATAAACTGAGGACAAGCGCGATCGCTGTTAACAAAAACTGCGGATAAACCAACACCAGTGCCGCCGATACCAACACTAGGACAACCTGCCAGATGCTAGAGAGCATCTTTCTACCCATCTGCCAGATCAAGTCAGGCTGAAACCAAACTGGCAACAGAGGAGATACACTTGGCAACCCGACCTTAGAATGCCAATAACTCGTGGCTCTTTGACTGTAGTGCAGCAGCATCAACCCGATTGCTAAACTAAGTACCCCTAGCAAAGGCAAAAGCGATCGCAATTTCAGTGCTGAGGACTGAGGACGGATCGAAGAAAAAGATTCTCTTTGGTACTCTTGACTTAAGACTTTATCTCCCCTAACTCCCGCACCAACGCGCTGCTTCGCTAGAAAAAAGTGAGAATCAACCTCCCCCTTTTTAAACCCTGTTGGGGGGATCTCTTTAGAATACTTAAGACGATGGGCAAGATATAGATTACCCAGTAAAAAGCCAGCGGTGACAATAAATGCGATCGCCCACAACCCCGCTTGAGTGCTTACCCTGAGAAGAAACGCCGGTAGATATCCGACTTCCTGAAACCAAAAAACATCTGCTACTAGGTAAGCGACTAGATCGAAGGCTAGCCACAGTCCTAGTAGCAGTAAAAGTCCTGGAAAAATTCGATTCATTATTCATTGTTCGTTGTTCGTTGTTCATTGTTCATAGAAGTTTGCCATGAACCCTGAACGATGAACCCCGAACGATTAACTAAATTGTTCGCCTATATCCAGGTTAAACAGAGTTTGGAGTGCCTGCATCGCTTTGCGTCTGGCTTCGATATCCTGCTGCGATCGCAGTTGTACCATCGGATCGTGCAGAATTTTATTGACAATTCCGCGCGTTAGTGCCTCGATAACTTCTTGATGTCTTTCGGCAAATTCCGTACCCAAGCGAGACAAAGCTTTTTCTAACTCTTGGGTGCGAATCGTTTCCATTTTATCGCGCAGGCAGCTGATGGTAGGAACGGTTTCCAGCGATCGCCACCAGAGATCAAAGGCTTCCACCTCTTCTTCTAGCAATTCCTGGGCTTCCATTGCCATCTTGCGGCGGCTTTCGTGATTCTGAGCCACCACTGCCTTTAAATCATCGACATTAAACGCCTGCACGTTGTCCAGATCGTTAACATCCCCATCCACATTACGCGGCACGGAAATATCAAAGATCATCAAACCTCGGTGCGCTTCCAGGTGAATTTCCAGTTTCGACCGATTCAACAATGGTTCTGTGGAAGAGGTACTGGTAAACACTAAATCCGAGGAAGTGATCGCTGACATCATTTCTGACAGTGGATACAGTTGCAACTGTGCCTCTGGGAACTGATTCGCCAATTCCTGTGCCCGTTGCATAGAACGGTTCAACACCGAGATGTGAACCGCTCCTTTTGCCAGTAAATGTTGCACTAACAGCCGGGACATTTTCCCCGCACCTAGAATCATCACTCGACAAGCTGCCAAGTTCTGGGCTTTGATCTGGGCTAACTCTACCGCTGCTGAACTGATGGAGACAGCACCCGTACCGATACTGGTTTCCGTCCGAACTCGCTTCCCAGCAGTCAGTGCTTGCTTGAACAACCGATTCAGGATGCTACCAATGCCCTTGTATTGCTGTCCCAGTTTGTGAGTATGTTTCACTTGCGCCAGGATTTGCCCTTCCCCCAGCACCAAACTATCTAAACCTGCTGACACTCGCATCAAGTGCATGACTGCATCTTCATGCAACAAAACAAACAAGTGTTGCCGCAGTTGATGGAGGGGAAATTTGCTGTGTTCGGAAAGAAATTGGGTGACTTCCCGAACGCCCTGTTCGGTTTCATGAGCAACGATGTAAATTTCCAGGCGGTTGCAGGTGCTAAGAATCGCGACTTCTGCAATGTGGGGGTAGCTCATGAGGGCAAGAGTTGCACCTTCACACGCTGGCTCTGGAATACTTAATTTTTCCCGAATCTCAACCGGCGCTGTTTTATGGCTAAGACCTACGACTGCAATATTCATTTGCTAATTGCTAATTACTAATTGCTTATTGGGTTGATGGTTAAAAGATTAGAAGATTGAAGATTGAAGGGTGAAGATTGAAGGGTGAAAGTTAACCTGCACGACCTTCAACCTGCAACCTACAACCTGCAACCCGATTTCCGATTATCCGCAGACTACCTCAATTGCAGTTGCTTCGGCTCTTCAAACATGTGGATTGTATCAACAAAGCGGGCGGTCTGCGACTGGCTGGAAATGACCAAGCTTTGAGTCCGTGCCCCACCCTTGAAGAACCGCACGCCTTCCATGAGCGTACCAGGAGTGATACCACAAGCTGCGAACAGAACTGTCTTGCCAGAGGCGAGTTCCTCAGCACTGTAAACTTTGTCTGGGTCTGTGATGCCCATGCTATTAAGCCGTGCGATATTGCTCTCTCTGCTCTCTCCGATCAATCCAGTTTTCACCACATCTGGATCGTAGATCAGCTGACCTTGGAAGTGTCCACCCAGACAGCGCAGAGCGGCTGCTGAGATGACGCCTTCGGGTGCAGCACCAATTCCCATCAAAGCGTGAATATTGGTACCGGCAAAGGCGCAGGAGATGGCAGCAGAAACGTCACCATCGCTGATCAGTCGCACTCTGGCTCCCGCTTGCCGGATTTCTTGAATTAGTTCTTTGTGACGAGGGCGATCCATCACTACGACCACCAGTTCCTCAATCGAGCGACCCAGGCACTCTGCGAGAATCTTTAGGTTTTGGGTGGCGGACTTGTTAATATCAACATGACCGCGTGCCACTGGGGGCGCTGCCAGCTTTTTCATGTAAAAGTCAGGAGCGGCAAACAAACCGCCTTTTTCAGCAATTGCCAGAACTGCCATTGAACCATTTTGACCGTAGGCAACGAGGTTGGTGCCTTCGCAGGGGTCAACGGCAATGTCAATCTCAATTAATTCATCTGGGTTGCAATAAGTTTTGGCATCTTCGCGGGTACAGATACCAACTTCTTCTCCGATATACAACATGGGGGCATCATCCCGTTCGCCTTCACCGATGACGATCCGACCCCGCATATAAATTTTGTTCATCCGCTCCCGCATGGCTTCCACCGCGACTTGGTCAGCGATGTTTTTTTCGCCTTTTCCCATCCACCGGGAGGATGCGATCGCAGCTTGCTCAACTACCTCTATAATTTCTAATCCCAGCGTGTTTTCCACAAAAATTATCCTCTCAACTGCTTGATTTAGCGTCGTTTCATCTGGCGATTCCAGTTAGAAGTCTATCAGAGGGGGGATACCCAAAGCTGGAGATTAACGGCTTGGTTTATGTTAACTTTTGTAATTCGTCCGGCTGATGGGTCATGGGTCATTCGTTGGGAAATCACGAATAACTCATGACTCCTGGCTTTTTTTAAGGCAATTCAACCGATGTCGGTTTAGCAATGTGAGGCAGACCCCAACCGAGTTTTTCTCGTAAAATTCGGAAAAACTCAGGGGATTGCAAGCGGATGAATCGAGCTGAAAAAGGCGATCGCTCCAGATACACCCGATCTTCTGGCAATACATAGCATCCAGCATTCCCATCCACCACCATTACCAGTCGGTTAGGATTTGCGGGGAAAATCGTCACAGGTTCGCTATCTGCAAACACCAACGCCCTAGACGCCAGTGAATGAGGACAAATCGGCACCAACTGTAATGTCGGCACTCCAGGCGTCACCACCGGCCCCCCAGCACTCAATGAGTAAGCCGTCGAGCCAGTCGGGGTCGAGATAATCACCCCGTCTGCGGCAATATCCATCAGCGCGTGACGCCCAATCAGCACCTCGAAATGGCACATACTGGTGAGCGGTTCCCGATGAATCACCATTTCATTCAGGCACAGCGCTTCCCACAGCCGGACATTATCGCGAAATAGTTGCACCGCGAGCATCGCCCGCTCTTCGACTTCATACTCCCCAGCCATGAGCATTTCCAGCGCTTGCGGGATCTGGTTCACATAAGCTTCAGTGAGAAAACCCATGTGCCCAGTATTCACCGCCAGCAAGGGAATCCCGCAAGGTGCCACTTGGCGAAATGCCGCCAGAACCGTGCCATCTCCCCCTAACACCACGGCAAATTTCATCTCTTCATCAAAGCCGGGGGGAGCCAGGGAATCGATTGGGGTATGACATACCGGACGATCGGGGCGAGAATATCCCAAAATCCCACCGGAACCTGTTGTCATGCAAACTTCCCAACCAGCGGCTGTCAGCTTGTCTTTTAACTCTGTTGCAGCGCGACAAGCTACAGGTTTGGTGTCATTGTATATAATCCCTGCTTTGGGCACGCTTCGAGTCCGGTAGTAGTTCATTCTTAATTGTTAGCGATCGAGGATTGGTTTTTAGGTATGTAACCTATTAAAAACCAACAACTAACAACTCACTTTGCTTTGAGGCTGTAATCAGTTCAAGAGGTATAGGGCATCTTCTTTTTATTCTGCTTTTTATTTTTTGATTTTTCGTAATCAATTTCCTTGAGTTTTTTCAAGATGCGACTGAAGTAGTCTTGCAGGTATGCCTCCAAAGTCGTGATTTGGGCTGAGTCTATCCCGAAGACTTGATAAACCTCATCCATCGACGCATTCAGGGGTTTGCCGGTCGCTACCACTTCGGCAAAAGCCAACCGATCTGCTAGGTTCCAGCCCCATTCAAAAAAGCGAGCGATCCGTCGCACTGTCCGCAGTAAGCCCAAAGGCATTCGCGTCACCTTGGATTCTCGCCCAGAAAGACGTTCGCACAGGCGGATGATTTCATAAGCACCCCAAGCGCGAGAACCGACAATCGGGAAGGTTTTCTTTTCAGTTTCCGGAACCTTCAGGGCTTTGATTGCAAACTTAGCAATATCCTGAGTGTCCATGTAAGCCACCGGAGAGGTGTCCCCTGTCACCCATACAGCTTGTCCATCTAAGATCGGCACTGCATACTGACCAATCAGCCCTTGCATAAAGCCGCAAGGTCGCAAAATGGTGTAATTTAACCCGGATTCTGCTAAGAAAAGCTCCGTACACCGCTTGATTTCCATCAACGGGACATTAGGATACTTTTCAGCATCCAAGATGGAAAAGAAGATAAAACGATCAACTTTGGCAGCGCTGGCGGCTTGAATCAGCGCTACTTTGCCATCCCAGTCTACCTGTTTGATACTAGTGGCGTCTGTCGGTCGTGAAGTTGCCGCATCAATCACGGCTGTGACACCTTCAAAGGCTGCTTTCAGGCTTTCAGGATTGGTGAGATCGCCGCCGACTAACTCAGCGCCCCATTCTTTTAAAAATGCCGCCTTCTTCGCACTTCGTACCAGACAGCGAACTTGATAGCCCTCTTCTATTGCCCGACGAGCCACCTGTCTGCCCAGGGTGCCGGTGGCACCGACAATTAATAAAGTCATCTAGTAATTAGTAAGGAATCTTAAACTTTCTATAAGATGTTATCAGAAATCTCAGAATTAACGCAAAGAAAGTTTACAAAACTAGTAATCAGAGCGATCGCGCACTTCAATTACTAGTCGCTAATCCTATGAAAATGCCCAATAGTAAATTCTCGCCAGATGACAAAGCAACGGGCGAGGAACAAATCAACGATTCGTTTTTATGGCAACGGACAAGCTGCTAGGCGCGTTGATGGAACACGCCCCAGCGTGGCTTGCCCTTGCTTTCAGGGGTTGCCCTTAGAGGGACTCGTTTTCGCCGCCTTGGATTTTGAGTAACAAAAAGCCTAGACCCAGACCCACTAAAATCAGGGTAGAGGACAATATAGCTGCATTAAAAATCTCACCGCTCATCGGTTATAGGCTCCTTGGGAATCAATTAAAAAGTTTAGAGTATTTTAAACTGAAAGCTGTGAAAACTTTCTTTACACAAACACCGACCAATCTCACACAACGGCAAGAACGTCCTCGGTTAGCGGTAACACTGGGAGATCCGGCGGGGATTGGGCCAGAGGTGGTGCTGAAGGCGTTGGCAGATCCGATTACCGAAAATTGCGAGATTACTGTCGTTGGCAGTCGGGGACTGTTGCAAGAAACTTATCATCGATTGACCCGACAATGTAAGGGCAGGGTGCCGTGCCGCTCCCAGCAACAGGAACAAAGCCTGCCTACACAGACTTTAGAAGCGGGTGGGGAGGCATCTGAGTTGGTGTCAGCACCGCTAGCAGACCCGGCACAGTTATCAATTCTTGATGTCCCACTGGACGGGGAAATAGAGCGGCAAATCAAGATTGGAACTGGGAATGCTGCGAGTGGCGCGGCAAGCTTTGCTTATATGGAAACAGCGATCGCGCACACGCTTTCGGGTGAGTTCCAAGGCATTGTTACAGGCCCGATTGCGAAATCTGCTTGGAAAGCCGCAGGATATGATTATCCTGGTCAAACAGAATTGTTAGCCAAGCGTTCTGGCGTCCAGCGATTTGGGATGTTATTTGTGGCGCGCTCGCCGCATACTGGTTGGACACTCCGCACTTTACTTGCCACTACTCATATTCCCCTCCGTCAAGTCGCTGAGGTGCTGACACCGCAACTGCTGACGAATAAGCTTGATTTGCTGGTGGAATGCTTAAAGGCAGATTTTGGGATAGAAAAGGCAAAGATAGCGATCGCTGGATTAAATCCCCACAGCGGCGAACAAGGTCAACTAGGACGAGAAGAAATCGATTGGTTAATCCCTTGGCTAGAGCAACAACGGCGACCCGATCTGCAACTGGATGGCCTAATTCCCCCAGATACGATGTGGGTAAAGCCCGGTCAAGCCTGGTTCGGTTCAAATGGCATCTCATCGGCTCACGATGCTTACTTGGCGCTCTATCATGACCAAGGTTTAATCCCCGTTAAACTGATGGCATTTGACCGAGCGGTGAATACTTCTATCGGTCTTCCCTTCATCCGCACCTCTCCCGATCACGGGACTGCTTTTGATATCGCTAGTCAGGGAATTGCCGATGCTACCAGTATGAAAGCAGCGATTCAACTTGGGGCTGAATTAGCGGCTCGGAGGACAGCCGCGAACGCTATGTAGCTTTCGCTAGCGAATCAGGTATCGTCAGCCAGATTAATTCGAGAAGAGATTGTTCATGTTTGCATATTTGATTTTTAGCGCGATCGCTCAAAGCATCCACTTGAGCGCTCCAAAACTTCCTGCGTCTAAATCTGAGAACGAGCGAGCCAAGTTCGAGCGAATAGCAGCCTCAACAGTACCAACGAACTCCGCCTTCGCAGACTTAAGGTATTTAAAAACCGCACGGAGGGGTTTTGCCGTTTTACCTGTTGCTTATGTAGCCGCGAATTCTATTCACCGGGAACATTCTCTAGGGTTGGATGCTAAAAACGGTATCTCCTCACAAACACCATTTGTTAAAAACGATCGCAATCAAAAATTCTTTCCTCTTGGTTTTAAAGCTATTAGAAGTGCGCCAGGAGTTACGCTTTATAACCAAAAATCTGATTATGTGCAAGTTGTTGATTTGAGCCAAGGCGCGTCTGTCAAATTCCTTTATGGCGAGATTACCAATCCCGGTAAGAAACAAGGCGCTTATGGAGGAAACGATCCTAAGTTGAGACGCCAAACGCTGACACAAGCTTGGAAAAATTTCTATTCTTTTAATAAAAAAGCTTTTTCGATAACGAATGGTCAGTTTTTCAGAAATGACACTAAATCCGCCACCATCACTAACTTAGCTTTTCCAGTTAAAGCCAATGGAATCATTATGAGTGACGGCTATGCAGGCGAAAGTGAATTTGCTAGCCAAAAGCTGATGCTTGCGGTTTGGAAGAATCGCGCAGAAATTAGCGTTTTCAATGGTAAAAACTCTCTTTACTCTTCTTCAGCTCCCAATATCATTGTTGGTTTAAGCGAAAAGGCGAATAAATTTATGAACAAAAATTTAGGTAGAACTTTTATGGGAGTCCTAGATAGAGACTATAATGGAATCTCCGAAACCGTTTTAATTTTTAATTCGAGTGATTCAACTCAGTTTCATGCAGCACAGACACTAAAAAAGTTTGGTGCAGATCAAGTAGTTATGCTCGATGGTGGCGGCTCTTCACAGTTGCTTGCTCAGGGTGTAAATTATATTACATCTCCAAGAACAATTCCACAAACTATTGGCGTGGTGAGCGCTCCTTGAGCAAAGAGTAGGCAGGAATAAGAATGCGATCGCAAGGAATGCCCTGTTGATTCAGGTAGGGTGCGCTCGCATTTTCATTTTTTTGCTTTCTTCATTTTAAACCTTTGCAAATTAGGTAAACCAAGTAGATGGGGAAAAACTCTGCTCAGACGAGCTAGGAAGTTGATGTTTAATCCAATCTCTCTTCCTTTGGAGAATCTCAAAAATTCCTTGGCGAATTACTGTTTCTATGTGCAGCTTTCTTTCTCCAGAGCAGTAACGGCGATTACATTTCTCTGAAAGTTTTTGACCATCCTCGATCGCAGCGTATACGTTAGGAACTCGACTCAGGGTATAAGTCATTAATTCTTTATATAATCTAGAATTTAAAAAAGCTCCGTATTCAAAATACTCTTGTTCATTGTCTAAGATTTGAGCAATTTCATCGGCAACCCATAACATTGTTAAATTGATGGTTCGATTAGCCATTTTAACCTCACTTTTTATCGAATAACATTCTGGTTTTGTCTGGTTGATTTTCTAATTTATATCTATTATTTTTACTTTTAAAAATATCAACGTCTTGCCCGAACCAAATTTTAAAACTGGAGATTTTCTCTTATTTTATTTATGAAGTTTTCACGTAAAAACACAGATGAAATTTAATTACTTTCTTTGCAAATAAAGAGACAAAAATAGTACTTATAGGCTGACTAATAGGTAATAATTTCCCCCAGCCATAAAGTTTATGGGTATCTTGCTTAGAGGTTTTTGTTAACATCGGCTGCTTTGTAAACTCAAGGCATGAATATTAACAGGAAACTCAGCTTCTATTGGATTAATATCAGTTCTATCTACTAGCGCAAAGAGAGCATACTGGATTAATCGCTTCTAGCGTATGCCGACTAACCCAGCCTGCATTAAAAGGAGGTCGTCAGATTGGGAAACAGACTCTAGCCTGTTTTGAATCTAAGATTACGTCTCAAATGTAAAAAACTAGAGGAGAAATCGGGAAGAAATCGAGAAGAAATGAAAAAAACAGTAAACTTTTGTAAGGAATATTTTGCTGCTGTTTACAAAGCATCAAATTAAGATAGCTGTTTAAGGCGATACCCAATACCGTGAATTGTCTCAATCAAATCGGGCGGTGCGCCTACTGCTCTGAGTTTCTGCCGTAGGCTTTTAATATGGGCTTTAACAGTCTCCTCCTCTGGCGGTTCCTCAAGAGACCATACGTGTTCAATGATGCTACTGCGGCTGAGTACCCGCCGACCATTGCGGAGGAATAGCTCCAATAAAGAATATTCCTTGCGGGTTAAGTGCAAAGATTGCTCAGCATAGCTAACTTCATAGGTACTAGGGTTAAAGCTCAAGCTGCCCCACTCTAGCACTGGAGACGCTGAGGAACTCCCTCGACGCAACAAAGCGCGTATCCGGGCTAATAACTCTGGCAGATCGATCGGTTTAACAATATAATCATCCGCTCCAGCATCTAAGCCGGTGACTTTATCTGCGCTAGTGTCACGGGCAGTGATCATGAGGATTGGCTGGTTGTAGTCATGAGAGCGCAATCGACGGCAAAGGCTTATGCCATCTAGCTTAGGCAGCATTACATCTAGCAAAATTAAGTCATACGTAACGGTTTGGACTTGATCCCAAGCAGCTTCCCCATCTGTCACCACATCAACCACATAAGTTTGATCGGTAAGAGCTTCTACTAAAGCTTCTGCAAGACGCAAATCATCTTCTATTAGAAGGATTCTCATTGCATAAATTGCTTTTAGTTGATAAAAAACGGGAAATAAAGATGATTGATAAAGTCTCTAATTGGCTAAAATGCCCTATTCATAGAATATCATCTATCATTCGGACGATTAACGCAGGATAAACAGTAACCTTAGCAAGAAAACAATGCGATGAAGTGGCCTATTAAAAAAACAATGATTATCAGCGGTTTAGGGTTGGCATTGTTGCTACTCGGTGCAACAAGTACAGCTTCGTATTGGAGCATGACTCAACCGATCGAATGCCATGAATGGATACAGCACACTGAAGAAGTTGTGCAGAACCTTGATGAGATGCTTTCTACGCTAAAAGATATTCAAGCAAAGGAACGCAACGATATCCTCAGGGGCGACGAAACTTGGCTAAACACCGCTCCCGCGGCTAGTCCGGAAATTGGCTCGAAAATTCAAAAGCTCCGAAAGTTGACGGGCGATAATTCCCTGCAACAGACAAAGTTGAATGTGCTTGAGTCTTTAGTGACAAAGGAACTCCCTGTAGTCGAAAAGTTAGTTTCCTTGCGGCAAAACAATGATGAAGATGCGGCTGGTCAGATTGCCCTGATTGAAGAGGAGCAAAAGCGTCAGGGTGAGATTCGCCAGTTAATTCAGCAGATGCAGAATGATGAGCGAGCATTTTTACAGCAGCGATCGCTAGCAGTATCAACCAGCGCTCAAAATACAATCCTGATGCATTATCTTGGCACAGGCTCGGTTTTTTTGCTTTTATGCTGGGTTTACTTGCTTCTGTATAGCGAAAATGCAAAGCGTCAACGCGCAGAGGAAGCACTCAGAAAGGTTAATGAGGAACTAGAAATCAGAGTTCAGGAACGAACCGCAGAAATCGTTAGTACGAATGAATTGCTGCTGGCTGAAATTATCGAGCGCAAGCGAGCTGAAGAAGCGTTACATCTAACCCAATTTTGTGTCGATCGGGCAGTATATGCGATCGCTTGGATAAATCCGGAAGGGCGGTTTGTCTATGTAAACGACGCCCTTTGTCATTCCATCGGTTATTCACGAGAAGAATTACTCTCGATGAGCCTATCTGACGTAAATCCGGACATTCCCCCAGCAGTCTGGCCAGATATTTGGCAAGCTATCAAGCAACGCGGCTCTCTCTCCCTGGAGTCTCATCATCGTAGTAAAGATAGCAGGATATTCCCGATTGAGGTGACAGGCAATTACTTGCAGTTTAAGGGCAAGGAGTACGCTAGTTTTTTTGCTCGCGATATCAGCGATCGCCTGCGGCACGCTACGCTACGCCAACAAGCAGAACTCGCTCTCAAAGAGAGCGAACAACGGCTACAGGCAATTTTAGATAACTCTCAAGCAATTATCTACCTTAAAGACACTTCTTGCCGACACATTCTAGTCAATCGCCAGTTTGAAAATTTATTGCACCTCACTAGAGAGCAAGTTCTTGGCAAAAACGATTACGATATATTTCCCAAGGAAATCGCAGATAGATTGGTATCAAACGACAAAAGAGTGCTTGAATCTGGAAGTTCCTTTGAGTTTGAAGAACTCATTCCTTGCCCCGACGGTATCCGCACTTACTTATCGCTCAAGTTTCTCATTCATAACACCGAAGGGATTCCCTACGCAATTGGTGGTATTTCTACCGATATTAGCGATCGCAAAGCTGCTGAAGAAGCACTGAGAATTAGTGAGGAACGCTTTCGGATTGCGCTCAAAAATTCACCCATCGTTGTCTTTAATCAAGACACCGATTTACGCTACACCTGGGTACATCATCCCACCTCAAGGGTTGTTGACGAAGTTTTACTAGGAAAATTAGAAACCGAAGTCTTTTCGCCTGAAGATGCCCAACAGCTGGTAGCGATTAAGCGCCCGGTGCTGGAAAGCGGAATTGGAACGCGCAAACAGACGTGTATTGCACTCAATGGAAAAGTTCGCCACTACGATTTAACCGTAGAGCCGTTGCGGAATCCAACCGGGGAAGTTATTGGCATTACCGGCTCAGCGATGGATATTACCGACATCCGTACTAGGGAAGAACAACTGCGAGCAATCTTTGAGAGCGCACTCGAAGCGATATTAATTACAGATAACGAGGGCGCTTATGTAGAGGGGAATCCCGCTGCCTGCCAACTACTGGGGCTGCAACTTCCAGAACTCCTGGGAAAGCGGATTGCAGACTTTATGGAGCCTAGTTTCGATTTTGAACAGGCGTGGCACAACTTCCAAAAACAAGGGCTGGCAACCGGAGAATTGCGCCTCCTTCATCCAGATGGAACCGTGCGAGAAGTTGAGTATTCGGCTAGAGCTAATTTTCTTCCTGGGCGAAATCTATCGGTGCTACGCGACATCACCCTGCGTAAACAAGCGGAGGCAGCGCTACGGGAAAGCGAGGCTCGTTTCCGCATGATGGCTGATAGTGCCCCTGTGATGATTTGGATGTCCGATCCAGACGCACTTTGTACGTTTTTCAACCAGACTTGGCTAAACTTTACCGGACGGACTCTAGAACACGAAATTGGGAATAGTTGGTTGGAAGGCGTGCATTCTGAAGATATTCAGCATTGTTTAGATAGCTACTTATCCGCTTTCAATTCCCGAATGTCCTTTTGTATAGAATATCGATTGAGAAAGGCTGATGGCGAATACGGTTGGATTGTAGATAAAGGAGTTCCCCGGTTTACCCCAGAAGGAGATTTTGCGGGTTACATTGGCACCTGCATCGACATTACCGAGCGCAAAGCTAACGAGGAAGCGCTGAAGGAAAGCCAACGTTTCATTCAGAAAATTGCCGATACAACTCCTAATTGGCTCTACATTTATGACATAATCCAAGATTGTAATGTTTATGCCAATCGCCGAACGGAAGACTTTTTTCAATGCACCCAGGCAGAAATTCAAGCAATCGGATCGCGGATTTTATCAGATTTTTTACACCCAGAAGATTTCGCTAAAATCGAGGAATTTAGCAAAGAGTTTGCCACTACTACAGAAGATCAAGTAATCGAAAAAGAATACCGGATGAAAAACGCCACGGGTGAATGGCGTTGGTTTCATATCAGTGAGGTTGTCTTTACAAGAACTGCTGACGGTAGACCCGAACAAATCCTAGGTACAGGAGTAGACATCACCGATGTTAAAAAAGCGGAAGAAATTCATCTGGCGCTAGAAAGAGAAAAAGAACTCAGTCAGCTTCAGATGCGCTTTTTTTCAATGGTTTCCCATGAATTTCGCACTCCAATCAGCACGATTTTACTCTCTTCGCAATCCTTAGAACATTCCTTCGAGCGATGGTCAAAAGAGAAATTATTGAAAAATATTGCTCGGATTCAAGCCAGTGCCAAACACATGGTTCAGCTATTAGAAGATATTCTAATAATCAATAGAGCAGAAGCTGGGAAACTAGAATTTAATCCTGCGTCTATTGATATCAAAAAGCTTTGCTACTACTTAACTGAAGAAATGCGGTTAATTGCAGGTAGTAAGAATTCAATAATATTTGTCAGCCAGGGAGATAGCCCAAACTCAGCAATCGATGAAAAACTTCTGCGCTCGATTGTTACCAATTTACTTTCCAATGCGATTAGATACTCCCCCCAAGGCAGTCATATTCATTTTTCCCTCGTTTGCGATCGCCAAGAGGCAACTCTGCAAATTAGGGATAAAGGCATTGGTATTCCACCAGAAGACCAACTTCATCTATTTGAGCCGTTCTATCGAGGGGAAAATGTTGGAAATGTCGCTGGTTCGGGATTAGGACTAACCGTGACTAAGAAGTGTGTGGACTTACACGGCGGCACAATTACAGTAAAGAGTGAAGTCGGGGTGGGAACCACTTGCACTGTGACATTGCCTTTATACAACCCTGTAAGGCCAGGAAGTCTCCAGCCCAGCTAGAGCAGTCAAACCATTCTGAGGGTAGACGGCTGCGATCGCACCCACCGAGTACAGTAAAAAAGTAGCTCAATTGACTAAGATTGGCATTTGGTAGCAAGATAAGTCATGACTTCTTGGCGCGATCGCTTCAATCAAATCAGTGGCAAAAGCCGCTTTGTAGTCTGTCGTTTGTTTGTCCATCTAGCAGGTGCAGAGGTTGCGCCTCTGTTGGGAGTTCTAAATCGTGCTGCTAGAGAAGCCGTCGAAGCTGACGGGGATCTGCAAATTTTGGGCGAAGGACTGGTTGAAATTTGTCAGAACCTCTTACAGTACGATACTTACTGGCAATCCGCAGCGAATGAAGGCGACGTTTTCTGGAATGAAGGTGAAGCTGGGGACTATGTGAATGAATTGTTCACAGACTCTGCTGAGCGCTATTTGAGCGAACCAGACTTCAGCCAACCTTCTCACGGAAATGAACCCTTGTCATTGCCAGTCACTCGCAACTTGATTGTGATGATTACGGTGGCTTATGAGGGGGAAGTTCCCCCACTCGAAGGCGATCTCGCCAATCTTAGTGCGCTTAAAGAAGGTCTAAAAGCCTTGGTTAATCTGCACTATCAGGAAAGGCTGCGAGCAATACAAGTTCACTTTTCTCCAGCGCAGTTGGGTGATGAACTCACAAACGATCAATTGTTGCTGAATTTTCCAGAACTGATTCCCCTTTAGATTCCCCTTTAATGGCTAATAGCTTCCTCATCAAAATTATTCATCCGTTTATGTTACGTAGATTGACCATTCTTTTCATGTCCCTGACGTTGTGCTTCACAACGGTAGCTTGTGGTAGTCCCTCAACCACAACCCAAGCCCCATCTCAGAATCGGGACTTTAAGACAACGACCACTCAAAGTCGTTTGCCTGACGGACAATATCCAGTCCAGCAGGCAACCTACAATGATGCCGATGGGGAATACACCCTCATGTTGCTCAATACCCCTCCGGGCACGCCCGCCGTTTATCGCTCTACAGATTTGCAAATGGCACGTCTGACAGACGAAGAAATTAAGTCTGGTCAGAAGGGTTATGTGAAAGCAGCTAACGGTCAGGCATCTCTGCACATTCCAGAAGACTTCAAAATTGAATACGTTCACAACGTCACTGAAACGCGACCCGACCCTCAAACAGGTCAACCCCAGACCGTGGTCGTGCGTCAGCAGTCAAGCTTCTGGGCACCTTTTGCAGGAGCATTGGCAGGTCAAGCCGTAGGCAGTTTGTTGTTTACGCCGCGTTACTATATGCCGCCAGTGTATCAACCGGGCGGAATTATGAGAGGTTACGGCGGATACGGCAACACTTATAGTCAAGCGGTTCAGCAATACCAAACCCGCTACCAAGCACCGCCACCTGCTGTTAGAAATCGTCAAACCTTGCGGACAACTGGGCGCTTAAGATCGCCTTCATCCAGTCAACCGACCAGCATTCGTCGAGTCCCGCAAAGCGGAAACCGTTCTACTGGATCGGGTTATGGTTCCAGCACGCTGCGTCGCTCTAACGGATCAACTCCCAGCCGCGCGAATAGAAGTCCCAGTTTTGGCAGCGGATCGCGATCGCGTCCCAGTCGTAGTCGGGGATCGTTTGGTTCTGGTGGCAGACGCCGCTAATTATCGAGAGCGTGGGTAACGCCTATTCTCCTAGCTAGCTCTGTAAGCGCACATTGCCTTGCGCTTACAGAGTCAAAAGAAATTTTTACAAGCTGTATCTTATTGCTTTTGGCCGTTTGAGAAGACTCTGGGGCTGAACTTCCTGGAACCCCTCCCCGCAAGCGCGGAGGGAAATTAACTTGCGGTTACGAGTATTAAGTCAAACAAAAAACGCCCAACAAAAACTTGAGGGCGTCGATCATCAGGGTGCATCTACTAAATTCAATATACCTCACTGAGGGGTCACACCCCCCACCCCTAATAAAAGATTGTTATAAAACTTCTCAATCGCTTCTCAAAGAGCCAAACGTTCTGGCTGTCGCGCGTTATCCCCCTTCACTTTATGAGCGCTACATCTGTGATTCCTCTTTTCCCACTTTGGTAGGTAGCGTAGCGGCGCGCCCATTGCGGGGGTTAAGGAACTGTTGCAGACGATTTGCACAACAAAATGACATTACTACCAGAAGCTGCTTCTACCAGCTTCAAAGAACCGAGTAGCCGCCCATAGCCTGCGCGATCGCTACTCCCCCAAAAACAAAAAACGCCCAACAAAAACTTGAGGGCGTCGATCATCAGGGTGCATCTACTAAATTCAATATACCCCACTGAGGGGTCACACCCCTCACCGTTAAAAAAGTTGTTACAAAACTTTACATTTTGGGGGAGCGATTAGCCGAGAGTCCTTATCAAAGGGGTTGAAGGATGCTTGCAGTCAATCCAGATAAAGCAATACCTTGAAACCTACGTACAGCCTAGACGTCAAGAGAGACTGAGAGACACACTAAGCGATCGCTTCTGTTAGCTTTGTATTTACTTGATCTGTACTTTGTCTACCCAAATCGCTTATCTCTCAAGCAGTGCGTGCAGATTGAGCTTTCTCGCCTGATTGACTGAAAAAACTCCCCTCCTTCCTATCCCTGCTACCTATAGCAGTCCTCAAGGATTCATGAAGCCTTGCTCCCCGGCTTCTTAGAGAAGTTGAGAAGCTGAAGGGCTGGCATTCCACAACTCAAATAGGATTGCTATAGTTAGTTGAATTTCTCCAGCGTAGCTGCTACTTAAACGAAATTCGCCCAAAATAGTATCAGTAGTTTTGGTCGCAACAATGCTATATTTGATAGCCGTTATCGTTCTTATTTAAATTTGTTTTTATAAATTGACGGCGACTTAGGGCGTAAAATTTAAATTCGATCTATACTAATCCCTCAGACGATCCCCTGTATTTTTCCTAAGAAAAGTTTACCCATTAGGGTGATGTGTAAAGGAGGTGAGGAGGGAAACATGGTAATAGCTTGATGGAATGACCCTAAACAGGGCAACTTGACAACAAGTAGCCTGCATATTCGATTTCAAGAGGTTTTGGATATGTCCTTGCTTTTTTTAATCCCTTTAGCAATCTCGATAGCATCAGCCTTCGTCATCTTTGAGAATTCTCACGATGAAGTTGCCATGCTTGCTGCATCAGCAGCATCTGTCAGTTTGATTCTATGTTTGCTCTTTTTGCCTTGGCAAGTCCAGCTTTTGGTGTTGATGTTTGTCTTAACGATTACTAGACGGGTTTCTGTGCCAAATCAGAGCAAATTTAGGTAAAAAGACAATAATTTATGCTGCGCTTTCCTGTACAGCGAACTCCAATCCAGTCTCGATCTAGGTTGTTAGAGCTGGATTTGGTAACGCTGATACTGAACCTCTAACTGAAACATCTGATGAACTGCTGCCATTTTGAACAGCAGCTATCGTTTACAGGTTCTTCGGATAAACTCATCGACTCTCAAGAGTTTATTTGCTTTAGTAGATATATCCCAGTTTGCCCTGCCAACCTAAGCGTGAAAAGGCGCGATCGCTGGAACCTCTACACCCAGCGCTGAAACTGCCCTTTCTTAAACACAGTCTTTACCAGTGCTGCCTTGTGCTTTTCGCCTTGATAATTCACTTAATAGAGTTTGGTGTGAATACGCCTACTTTTTTGGGATACGTCATGAGCTGAGGATAGAACCATGTTTGTCCTCTAGTTGTTTGGCGCTCGGCACGCATAGCCGCGCCATTGCTTGTGACAGATGTGTAAGTCCTGACGATTTTACTTCATGTCTGCAATGGAGACATCTATTGTCCCCTTAAAAGAGGACTGGAGATATCTGATATGTAGTCTCCAAAAATGAAAGGTATAACACCTGTCTTGAAAGCTTCAATCAAACTTTTAGCAATTAATACCAAAGGAAGAGCCTAAATCATTTTTGATTTGATAATAACTTTTTCGAGAAAATAAAAATACGAAATATTAAGCTTATAAAAATTTTCCGGATTCATTGCCAGATCTATCGTTGAAAATACTGAATACTAAACTTACAAATAAACGTTTAGTTGACCACTACACAGAAACGCCTGCTATTGTCAGAAAATCACTCGAACAACTTCCACAGCTTTGTTTAGCGTACCTTACTACAGATTCTAACTTTACAAATTCTTTGTAGAAGCTCAAGTTTTCATGAAGAGAAAGTAAAGAAAAAGATTTGATAAAGGTACTGGCTACTGAGGTTTTCAGTGGATATACTGATATTACTGGCACTCCCAAAAGTGGCACTCCCAAAAGTCTAGGAACTGTAACGGGTGTTATGAGTAATTACTTTCGATTCACAGGAACAGCAACTTTACTGATTGGGTTGCAACTATTCAGCCCCCAGATGGTGTCTGCCAGAATCGACCCCACTCTTCCCAACAACAGCCCGTCAAACAGCTTCTGGAGTGCTGCTGAGACCCAGAATTTACTACAATCTGGCGGGGAAGGGAAAGCATTTCAACCGAAAGATAACGGCCCTCCTGCTGGCGATGGTACTGGTGCAGGAACGCGCTGAACCAGGCAAAGGTAAAGGTCAAGTAAAAGTTAAAAGGCAAGCAGAAAGAAGTTTGTTCTCTCTTCTAACTGTTTAGTTTTGCAGAGGGGGAGATTTCCACCAATGCTGATGTTGAACTAAGGTGTGAACTTGCCAGTTTGGCGAGGTTTGAGAGAAGTCAGTTCGGTAGTGTCCGCCTCGACTCTCTGTACGAAAAGCAGCACTTTTGAGAATTAGATACGCTACATCTAGTAAGTTGTGAGTTTCTCCCCAAGTTCGCAGTTGTTGGTCGGCATCGGGTAAGTCGAAACTAGCACGCTGACCGGGGATTAAATTCATCAGGTACTCACTTAGAGACAGAGCAGCAAATTCCTGTTGCCAAACTTCGATTTGAGCGATCGCATTCTCTAAAACCTCTTGCGATCGACAAATTCCAGCACTTTGCCACACTAAGCGCGGTAAATCTTGCCGTAAAGCTTCAATTTTGTCTCGTTCGGTCGAATCGCAGGTGAAGGATAAGGGATGAGAAGGAGTCAAAGGGGAATTTTCTCCCCTTCTTCCACTGTCTGGTTTTTCTTGTATTGTTTCATCCTGCATCGTTGCTGTTTGATCCTTTCGAGTCTTTCCTTCTTGCTTCTGACTCCTTTCTAAATGAGCCAGTTGGGCACCAAACACCAAACATTCCAGTAGGGAATTACTGGCGAGACGATTGGCACCGTGAACGCCAGTACTAGCTGTTTCCCCAATCGCATATAAACCGGGAATCGAGGTGCGATTCATTAAATCGCTGGCGACGCCTCCCATCCAGTAATGAGCCGCTGGCGCAACCGGAATTGGCTCGTGAAAGACATCAATTCCCCACCGCTGACACACCTGGATAATGTTAGGGAAACGGTGGCGAATCTTTTCTTCGGGAATTGGGCGCAAATCCAAGAAAACGTGGCCTGTCGCAGGGTCGGCTGCAATTTGCTGCAAGTGGCTAAAAATCGCTCGACTGACAACATCTCTCGGTGCGAGTTCACCCGCTGGATGGTAATCAAAGGCAAATCGTCGTCCTTGGGAATCGACCAGATGAGCGCCTTCCCCCCGGACTGCTTCGCTAATCAAAAAACGAGGCGCACCCGGCTTGGTGAGGGCTGTAGGGTGAAATTGGACAAATTCTAAGTCTCGCAGGATAGCCCCAGCACGCCACGCGATCGCTACCCCATCTCCCGTACTGACCGATGGATTTGTCGTTTGAGCAAATACTTGACCTCCGCCGCCTGTCGCCAGCACCACCGCACCCGCCCTTATCCAGCTAATCTGATTTTGGTAAACCAGGCAAATTCCCTGGCACTCACCAGTTTCAGGATTGAGCCACAGACTTAGGGCAAATGCTTGAGAGATAACCTGGATATTCTGGCGGCGCAGCACTTGTTCGGTTAAGGTACTCACCATTGCGCGACCCGTTGTATCGGCAGCATGAAGCACGCGGGGACGAGAATGAGCCGCCTCTAAGGTCAAAGCGAGATAGGTTCCTTTGCGGTCAAAGGCAACGCCCATATCCACGAGCGAATCAATGCAGGATGCAGCCTCCTCTACAAGAAACTGTACGGCTTCTTTGTCACACAAACCCGCCCCTGCCCGCATTGTGTCCTCAATGTGCAGCGAAGATGAGTCTGTCGGGTCAATTGCAGCCGCGATGCCGCCTTGCGCCCAGTCGCTGGCAGAAAGGGGCAGAGTATCCTTTGTAATCAAACCAACTTGATACGAGTCTGGCAGGCAAAGCGCTGCATAAAGTCCGGCTGCACCAGCGCCTACTACTAAGACATCAAAGTGGATAGGTATTTCCTGCTGGGGTAAAGATTCTGAGCTTATAGGGTTCAATGATAAGTTCCTTAATACTTCCACTCATAATAAATAACCCACTCCATTGAGGAGTGGGTGGTGAAAATGAGTCGTTAGGGGCGAATGTTCTTTTTAGGGTCTGGATTATGCGTATAAAGTAAGTTTGGCTCACTTTATACGCGGAATCTTTTCCTTGTTAGTCCCTACTCAGCATGATTAGCCAATCGCTAAGTTTATGCTCAAAGAGCTATAGCACTCGGCATTAGCACCCAGCACTTTAGTAGTAGCCGTTGTTATAGCGATCGCCACCTTCCACGAAGCTTGATTCTATTTCTGTCACCGTGAAATTATCCAAGTTCGCTTGAAGCCGTTCTTTTTGACCGTCACTTAGGCCTGGAATTTGCAGGACATCTTCTACTTTCTTGTAAGGTGCATTATCGACAACTTTGCGAGCCAGAGTGGGGTACAGCCCTGGATATTGCCGAAACGCTCGCACATTGGTGTTGTTCAAGTCAATCTTTTTCCCGAACTCGGTGGCTAGCTTATCATCCGCCCGATTCCGGAGGGGTGCCTCGACTGCTGCCAACACTGATGAAGAGTGCAGTGCTACACCCGTCAAATCGGCTGCAATAGCGCTTTTGGGCAGCCCCATCCATCCTAAGCAGCTCACCAACATAGCCAACACTGTCAGCAGACGAACCAATCGTTTCATAAACTTAAATCCTCCTGACACAGCATGATTGAGGGTACCATGTCCTCAACTATTAGTTTAATTTTTGTTTTCTATCCTCTCATCTTATTACCTCTCGGTACCCACTCCACCTCAACTCTGGAACAATTGGAAGTTGGTTAGTTTTCCCAAATCTTAATAAAGAGCTAAACTCCGACCGGGAAACTGGGGTTTTATGGCAATATAGAAGATCGTTCCTCAAGGTAGTTCACAGGAAATCCGATATGGTTCTTAGATTAGGCGACCAAGTACCCGACTTCACTCAGGATTCTACACACGGTCAAATCAACTTTTATGAGTGGGCTGGCGATAGCTGGGTAGTGCTATTTTCTCACCCCGCAGACTTTACGCCCGTTTGCACCACAGAACTTGGCGAAGTCGCTCGTCTCAAGCCAGAATTTGACAAGCGCAACGTGAAGGCGATCGCACTTAGCGTCGATGATGTTGACTCCCACAAAGGTTGGGTCGGTGATATCGAAGAAACTCAGAGTGTTGGTCTTAACTACCCAATTCTGGCAGATCCGGATAAGAAGGTCTCTGACCTTTACGACATGATCCACCCCAACGCCGCCAACACCGTAACGGTTAGATCGGTTTTCGTCATCGATCCGCAGAAGAAACTGCGTCTCACCTTCACCTACCCCCCCAGCACCGGACGTAACTTCGATGAATTGCTGCGGGTAATCGATTCGCTGCAACTGACGGATCACTACAGCGTAGCCACTCCAGTTAACTGGAAAGAGGGAGACGATTGTGTAATCGTTCCTTCGCTAAAAGATCCGGAAGTGTTAAAAGAGAAATTCCCTAAAGGTTACACGGAAATCAAGCCTTACCTGCGGATGACTCCCCAACCGGACAAATAGTTTTGAGTGGGTAAGTGAGCGATCGCGCACAGCGATCGCTCACTAGATAATTAACAATAGCCTGATGGGTCGAAAGCTAATCGTCCGTCAGGCTATTTTCATTGGTTTGAGTGAGCCAACAGTAAAATTTTGGAGTAGGCGTTGCCCACTCTAACTGAATCGAGGAAATCCAGAATGCTTTCTTCTCCCCTAGTTGTGCGAATTCCGCCATCAATGCCAATGACAGACGAACAGTTTTTTGAGTTCTGTCAAATTAACCGCAACTTACGCATTGAACGGAATAAAACTGGGGAAATCGTCATCATGCCCCCAACTGGTTCAGAGACAGGAAACCGAGAAGGTAACATATTCGGGCAGCTATGGTTATGGTCAGAACAAGACGGCACGGGGATAACTTTTTCTTCTAGCACGGGATTTATTCTATCAACAGGTGCAGAAAGGTCGCCTGATGCTTCATGGATAAAACTGGAACGATGGAATGCTTTATCCTCAGAACAACAGCAAAAGTTTGCCCCTATTTGCCCTGATTTCGTGATTGAACTGAGGTCAGCTTCGGACAACTTAAAGCCTTTGCAAGAAAAAATGCTCGAATACATGAGCGAGGCAGGATTCCAGCTAGGTTGGCTGATTGACCGAAAAAACCGCCAAGTTTATATCTATCGTCCCAGTCAAGAAGTGGAATGCCTAGACAATCCCGACACGGTAAGTGGCGATCGCGTTTTGCCTGGATTTTCCCTCAACATGACTAAAGTTTGGTAAAAGTCGAGTCGGACTACCGCGATACGCCAAAATTTTTATAGGGAAGAACTTAGGTAATTTCAGAATGGATATCAGAAAGGGTTTTGTAGAGACAGTTGGCAACACACCGCTCATCCGCTTAAACAACTTCAGCGATGAAACAGGTTGTGAAATTCTAGGAAAAGCAGAATTTCTCAATCCAGGCGGTTCTGTGAAAGACCGGGCAGCACTTTATATCATTGAAGACGCCGAAAAAAAAGGTTTGCTCAAACCTGGCGGTACAGTCGTTGAGGGAACCGCCGGGAACACCGGCATCGGTTTAGCTCATATTTGCAACGCCAAGGGCTACAAATGCCTGATTATTATCCCAGATACCCAGTCTCAGGAAAAGATGGATGCTTTGAGGACGCTGGGCGCAGAAGTTCGTCCCGTTCCAGCTGTACCTTACAGCAACCCCAACAACTATGTCAGGCTCTCCGGCAAAATTGCGTCTGAGATGGAAAACGCGATTTGGGCGAATCAATTTGATAATTTAGCCAATCGACAAGCGCACTACGAAACTACCGCAAAAGAAATCTGGGAACAAACGGACGGTAAAGTTAATGCTTGGGTTACAGCCACGGGAACTGGCGGCACCTTAGCGGGTGTAGCGATGTACCTGAAAGAAAAAAATCCTGCTGTTAAAACCGTCTTAGCCGACCCGATGGGCAGCGCCCTCTACAGTTATATCAAGACGGGTGAAACGAAGAGTGAGGGCAACTCAATCACAGAAGGAATTGGCAATAGCCGCGTCACTGCCAATATGGAAGGCGTACCGATAGACGATGCTATCCAAATTGATGATACCGAAGCGGTACGGGTTGTCTACAGACTCTTAAGAGAGGAAGGACTGTTTCTGGGTGGCTCCACAGGAATCAATGTAGGAGCAGCCGTAGAACTCGCCAAGCAGATGGGGCCAGGTCATACGATTGTGACCATCCTCTGCGATAGCGGCGCTCGTTATCAGTCACGGCTGTTTAATCGGGAATGGCTAGAATCGAAGGGACTTTCACCCGATTAGAAAGGAAGCAAAGGGGGGGCGGTGAAAATTCTCACCGCCTCCCTACCCTCAGCATTTAGTCGTTTTTATCTAACCATTGCTAGCATCCCATTGCCAGCAGCGGGTGCAAGTGCCAGTTCCTTCCACAGCAAGAGCGGCTACGTAGTCGAGTTCCGGTTTCAATTCTTGGAGTGACCAGCGCTCGCTTTCAATGCGATCGCCTTCAATGCTTAGCAGCATCGCTGGTTCCCCTGGAGCCAGCGTTACCTCAATTTGATCCAGAGGTCGAGCCAGCCCTTCTCCAATTGCTTTTAGGTAAGCTTCTTTGCGAGTCCAGGCGTTTAAAAATGCTTGCTGCTTCTGAGGTGCAGGCAAGGCACGCAAAACGGCATTTTCTCGCGCCGAAAAGAAGCGTTTAGCGATCGTTTCAACTTCGGCAACGGAACGAATGTATTCAACATCGACACCGATCTGGCGATCGCGTGTTACTGCATACAGGCAGATATCTTGAGAGTGAGATAAATTAAACCGAAGGTTACTTTCTCCGTGCGTTCCAGCTAATGCTGGCTTGCCACGGGAGCCATAGCAAAATTGCACCTCGAGTGGGTTGATTTCTAAATAGCAACTCAGAATTGTCCTGAGCAGACCTCGCCCAATGATGAAACGCTTCCTGTCCCGCTCAAAGTGGAAACGTGCAGCTCTTATTTGCTCATCTTCAGAAAGGATTTGTTGCAGATGCTGAACGTGAAATGCCGATTGGTCGAGGGAAGCACGCCAGACATGGACATCATTGCTCGATAGCGCTAAGTCGGTTGGTGGAGGACGCCACATAGAATCAATATCAGTCATCAGTCTGAGCCATCAATCTGAGCCTGTGGTTATCTAACTCCAACGTTGCGCCATTTTGAGTCCGGAAAATTACCGAAGGAAAGCTTCTATTTCAGCGTGTCATTATCACTGAACCCGAACAAGCTGACAAAAACTCTTAAGCATTTTCTCGGACTCGATCTAATACAGTTCGCTTAACTCTGCTTCATGTCTCTCTTGTGCATTGGTCCCGCCCGTGAGTTAGGAGACGCGGTTCGCGATCGCGCTGCTAAAGAAGTCTGGCTCTCTTACTGCACCCTCTGCCTCTGCATTATACTTTCTACCCATCAGAACGCACCTGAGCGCTTAGATTGGCATCGCTTGGCTTTACCGGGTACTTCTCCTTGCTCGTGGGGCGGAGAGAAGCCATACGCTAACGGCGCTACTGGTAGATTTTTCGGGAAGTAGCCTATCCCTTATTCTTTGAGAAAACTAGTTACTCCGAAATTGCCGTTTCTTCAGTATAGCTGTCTCTCTTTTTTGTAAAAAACAACACTCATACTAAATTAGTTACAAACCTTGACACACATATACAAGAATTTATATAACTGCTTATAGTTAATCCCACACATGGTCAATAAATTTGGCTGAGTATAGATTTCAGAAAATTACTTCAGCATAGCCTTCCGGCTTCTTACTACGAAAGGACTTCAAATCTTTTTGCCATCTTCCAAGCTGTAATGCTTACCAGCAAAGCAATTTAACTTTGCTGGTAGTCGCGTCTTTCGGAAACCAGCTTGTGCAAGAAGTTTTCATATTTGTAATTTAGATGACAGATTAATCGGACTTAACAATGAAATAACTTTACAAAATCTTTATAAAACTTTTTAGGTGCCATATCAAGAAAAGCAATGTAGGATAAGTTATTTGCCGTATTTAGTCGGGAGTTTAAAATATATTTTTTTAGTAAAGATTCGTAGAATTACTAGTCTTAAAGATAGACATCAGACCAAAATTGAAAAACTACCGAAAGGTTGATTTTTTTTACTCAAGACCACTGTCTGTACCTTGCCAGATTGTTCAAGCTAGAAGCTTTTTTAAAGTCTGAACAAAAACAATAAAGAAGATGAATTGTAGTTCTTAACCTTGATATGTCAACTTTCTGGTGCCGCGACCACTTCTCAATAAAGCTAGTAAGTTTCCATTAGTACTTATGAACACCGTTACACCAAGCGATATTGATTCTTCTACAGCTCAAAATTTTTCTACCCTAGTTGAACTGCTGCGGTGGAGGGCACTCCAGCAGCCAGAAAAGGTAGCTTATACTTTTCTGATTGATGGCAAGAAAGAAGGTTCCCAGCTCACTTATGCTCAGCTCGATCGCCAAGCAAGAGCGATCGCTGCCTTGCTACAACAGCATAATGCGAGGGGAGAGCGGGCACTGCTGCTTTATCCACAAGGTCTAGAGGTTATTGCCGCTTTTTGCGGTTGCTTATATGCCGGGACAATTGCCATTCCCGTACCCCCACCGGAAGCAGGGCGATTGAAGCGAACCTTGCCTAGACTGCAAGCGATCGCCAAAGATGCCCAAGCCTCATTAGTGCTAACCACCTCTGGCATTCTTTCCCTCGTTGAAGAGTACGACGAGAAAATTCCGGAATTTCAGGCAATGAGCTGGATTGACACCGAGCAGGTAGACCTGTCTCTGGCTGAGACCTGGCAAGATCCATCTGTAACCAGCGATATGCTGGCCTATCTCCAGTACACCTCAGGCTCCACCTCCACTCCTAAAGGTGTGATGCTCAGCCACAGTAACGTAATGTTCCACTCAGCGAACCTCCAAAAAGCCTGTGGCTACACCCCGGACAGCGTAACTGTGGCGTGGATGCCTTACTTCCACGATTATGGACTGGTTGAAGGACTCATCCAACCCCTCTACAACGGTATCCCCTGCTACGTGATGTCACCCTTCGCCTTTATCAAACGCCCATTCCACTGGCTCCAGGCGATTTCGCGCTACAAAGTGACCCATAGCCAAGGCCCTAACTTTGCCTACGATCAATGCGTGCGTAGGATTACACCAGAACAACGCGCCACCCTGGACTTGAGTAGTTGGCGTGCAGCAGGCAATGCCGCTGAGCCAATCAACCCCCAAGTTATGGAAAGTTTTTACGAAACCTTTGCACCATCCGGGTTTCAGTGGAATGCTTTTTGTCCTGCCTACGGATTGGCTGAGGCAACTTTGTTAGTATCCTTCTCTGCACAAACCGCAACACCCGTTTTGTGCAATCTCGATCCGGCAGCACTAGAAAAAAATCGCATCGTTCCAGCCTCCAAAAATCAAGATATTGTACGAACAGTTGTTGGATGCGGGACTAAAGTTTGCGACACCAAGATAGCGATCGTGCATCCGGAGAAATTTACCCGATGTGCCGCTGATGAAGTCGGCGAGATTTGGGTATCCGATCCTAGCGTGGCTCACGGCTACTGGCAGCGACCCGAAGAATCGGAACGCACCTTCCGGGCACGCATCCCAGATACAAATGAAGGGCCATTTCTACGTACCGGCGATTTGGGATTCTTAAAAGATGGCGAACTATTTATCACGGGGCGCATCAAAGATTTAATTATCATCCGAGGCACCAATCACTATCCTCAAGATATTGAATGGACGGTGCAAGAAAGCCATGCAGCGCTTCGACCCGAACATGGCGCAGCCTTTTCAGTGATGGTGAATGGCGAGGAGCGACTGGTAATTGTCCAGGAAGTCGAGCGTCATACCCAGAATCTAGACACCAATGAGGTCATGGGAGCCATCCGTCAGGTGGTATCGGAACAGCACGAGCTACAGGTTTATGCGGTGGTATTGGTGAAGCCGGGAAGTATCCTGAAAACTTCCAGCGGCAAGATTCAACGTCAGGGTTGTCGAGCAGCTTTCTTAGCAGGAAGTCTAGATGTCGTCGCGGATTGGAGCGAAAATCCTCAAGCCACGGCAAAGTTTCAAAGTCTCAAGGGAGAAGTAGAATCCCTGTTGCAGAAAGTGCAAACTCCTAAATAGCGATTGGGAATTGGGAATTGCGAATTGCTTGCGATTACCCACACCGATAAGCCATTACCCATTACACGGAGAATTCAATGCATCAACTAAAACAGTACTGGGTCGCTGAAGCGCTCGAAAAGGACTTAGGCGATCCAACACAGCCGGAAAGCGTGATGTCTTTCAAAAGCGTCATGGAGCTGGACGAGCGCGAAGAATTTCCAGAAAAAGACGTTGAATGGCTTTATAACTGGAATCTTCATCACTACCACATCCCCGTGGAATACGGTGGAGAGCTGAAATCTTATGAAGAATTCGTCGCTTTTGTTAGAGTTTTGTCCAGACGTGACCTAACGACATCGATAACTTTTAGCACGCTTTTCTGGTCTGGTTTAGTTTGGATGGCAGGCACCCACGAACAGAAACAAAAGCTGGCAAAGTTTATTAAAGATAAACATGGTGCCATGTGTCTTGCTTATTCAGAAAGGGCACACGGAAGCGACCTAGTTGCTAGTGATGTGCAGGCAACTAAGGTTCCCGGTGGTTATCTGCTGAATGGGGAAAAATGGCCAATTAACCGAGCAACAATTTCTGGAATTTCAGTTGTGCTTGCCAAAACAGATGACAGTGGCGGGGCACGTAGCTTGTCGCTGTTTGTTGTTGATAAAAGTGAAATCGATCCAGCGGGTTATTCCAATCTTCCTAAGATCAAGACTTTGGGAATTCGCGGTTCTGATATGAGCGGAATCCGTTTTGATAATTGCTTTGTACCTGAAGAAATGCGTCTGGGGCAAGAAGGAGCGGGTTTAGAATTGGGGCTGAAAGGCTTTCATCTAACCCGGACGTTGTGTGCAGCCTTTTCTTTAGGATCGGCGGATACAGCCCTGAGAACGGTGCTGAAGTTTTCTCTAGGACGGAAATTATACGGCAAAACAGTTTTCGATATTCCTCACCCCCGGACTACTTTAGTAGACGCTTTCTTAGATATTTTGGTCTGCGATTGTGTCACGATTGCGGGGGCAAGAAGTTTTCATGTCGCGCCGGAGCAATCTAGCGTTTCGTCTATCTTCGTAAAATATTTTGTGCCTATAACGGTTGAAAAGTTAGTTCAAAACCTTTCCGTAATTCTAGGGGCACGTTTCTATTTGCGCGAAGGTCACGATGAGGGAATTTTTCAAAAAGTTGTCCGAGATAATGCCATTATTAGCGTGTTTGATGGCAGTACGGTTGTTAACTTGCACGCGCTGATTTTACAGCTTCGTCAGATGGCGAAATACCGGGCGAAAAGAAATGCTGCCACTTATGAGGGATTGCGATCGCGTCTGGAAACCCGGTTTTCTCTAGAAGCACCGTTACCACCATGCGAACGGGCAAAATTTGAGCTGTTCAGCCGGGGATGCGATGATGTTTTACAAGGTCTGGAAATCTCTCTAGAACACTTGTATGACTTAAAGACAGATTCTAGCGTCGATGCTGAAGTGTTGCAGAAGCTGATAACACTGACAAGCGCGGTCCTCGAAGAACTCGACGCACAGGATGAATTCTTGGCAAGCTCAGGTTTTGAATTCGGACACGATCAGTCTCCTGAGTTATTTGAACTCGCTAAGAGGTACTGCACATTGCACGCAGCCGCAGCTTGCGTACATATGTGGATTTACAACCGAAAAGTCTTGGGTGACTTTTTTGCCAAAGGTGAATGGTTGGCAATTTGTCTGAACAGACTCCTGATGACTTTTCGTCCTTCATCAGGTATTATTCCTAGCATTTACGTCGAGAATGTTGCCCAAGAACTTCTCAAGCTTGACAGAGAAAACAAGATGTTTTCGATTGTCCCCCTCCAACTAGCCCAGTCCCAATCACAAGAGGAGAAAACCCATGCAGCTTCAGAACTCCAGCTCCAAGCCTAGTGAAGATTTAAGCAAAAACAATTTACAAGACGAGAATATGATTGTTGAAAACTCCCCTGCTGAAGCGATTCAATCCTGGCTAGTTACCAAGCTTTCTAAGCAACTTTCACTCAATGCAAAAACCATTGATGTCCGCGAACCTTTGACGCGCTACGGTCTGGATTCCATCGATGCTGTTACCTTAGTGGGCGATTTAGAAGATTGGCTAGGATGCGAGCTACCTTCTACTCTGCTGTGGGATTATCCGACTATTGAGAAATCTGCTGAATACTTGGTTAAAGAGTTTGATGTCTCAGCGGCAGTTTCTTCAGTTGCGTCTAGCAATGTCAAGGATGCTAGTGACGATAAAACTGAAAAAGTAGAGGCATCTTCCAAGTCTTCTGGCTGGGGCGGTTTGTGGAACCGAATTAGCGGCAGCTAGAGCAAGATATCTGGTTGGTAATTGGGAATTGGGAATTGGTTAAAGATTTTATCGCTGTTGTGGTGACTGTAAATCTTCAACTTCGGACAAGGAAAGATAACCCATTCTTGATGACTAATTACCAATCGCTAAATACTGGATAAGAGAATAACTTTTAAACCCTAGAAAATAGGGAGGAAACAGTCAATTGAATTTCTCTGATTTCTCCTTCTGGTGGGTACTTTTTCTGATCGGCGTTCCCTTCTTCACGGTTCGCTATATAGGCAAGTACCTGAATATTTGGCGAGATTACTTGGATAGTATCGGGTTGATGGTACTGTCGCTGATGCTGTTTGTGAATGCATCGCGCTCCAGCTTTATCATCTTCGCCTTTGAGATTATCTTTAACTATGTGATGGTGCGGCTGATGTTGCGCCGTCGAGGTTGGGAGTCGCAAGCGATCGCAGCCACGGTGATCGGGATCGACATCGCCATCCTTGCCTACTTCAAATACGTGAACTTCTTTGTGGAAGATGTTCTAGGACTATTTGTAGGGGGAGTTACTGCGAGTTGGCAGCAGAGAGGCGGCATTCCTGGTGCAGGTGCAATTCCTCCAGGGATTTCGTTTTACACCTTCCAGATGGTTGCTTTTGTAGTGGATTCATTCAGAAGCAAAAATAAGCAGCCAATTGGAGTTGTTGATTACATCAACTTTGTTTCCTTCTTCCCGCAAGTCGTCGCTGGCCCGATTGAGCGGCGAGCTGACTTGTTTCCTCAAATTGAATCATTCCGCTTTAAGTTCTCCGCAGAAAACTTTGAGGACGGTCTCAAGTGGCTGTCTTTGGGCTTGTTTATGAAGTTGGTACTGGCGGATAACTTGTCGCCGTACATCAACTTGCAAGAAACAGGAAATGTCTGGCTGGTGTGGCTATCTATCTACTTGTTCACTCTGAGGATTTACTTTGATTTTGCTGGCTATAGTTTCATCGCACTAGGTTTAGCTAAATTTGTAGGCGTTCAGCTAACACTCAACTTCATCGCCCCTTACACTTCACCAAGCATCCAAGAATTTTGGCGTCGCTGGCACGTGACGCTGAGTACCTGGTTTCGAGACTACGTTTTCCTCCCCCTGATGGGCGCAAAGAAGCAGTGGGCGGCATTTTATCTGTTCGTCACGTTTACGCTCTCAGGGTTTTGGCACGGAGCCGCTTGGAATTTTATCATTTGGGGTGCCTATCATGGCTTGTTGCTGCTAGTTCTGCGATATGCAGGTCGCCCTTTTTACCGCTTTGTTGGTGAACGTTTATTCATGCCTCAGTTCTTATCGTGGGCGCTAACCTTTGGTTCGGTGATGCTGGGCTGTCTATTCTTCATGGAGTCAGATATGACTCGGCTAGGACAGAAGCTGCAAACACTGGTGACACCTTGGGCGTACTCGTTCTCAAATTTGGGAGCGGCAATGAGTTCCTTTAGTGCGAATGAGGGTGCGGTCTTAGTTTTGATCCTCTTTCTCACAACGGCGGAATTGTTCTTGGAACACCTCGCAGTTTGGCAAAAACGGAAGTGCGAATATGATTTGCTGTTATCCCCCTGGTTAACTCGCGTTCTTTTGGGTTTGACCATCTTGCTAGCTGCAAATACCCCCTCTAAATTTATTTACTTCGAGTTCTAATGTGGAAACCTCTAAAGCTTGCTAGTTGGATAGCGGTTGCTGGTTTAGCCTGGTCTGTTGGGTACCTTTACAACGTGCGCTACGGTGGAGAACTGAGCTGGCTGCGTGCTATGTACGAACGTAAGGTAGCGCTGGCAAGCCAAATTGAAGCACCCCACCGCCTGCTGATAACGGGTGGTTCTGGAGCGCACTATACGTTGAATACCAAGCTAATGGAGCAAGAACTTGGCATTCCCGTATTCAACATGGGGTTAGATGGCCCAATTGGTTTAGATGTCATCCTTCCCAGCGTTTTGAGTCAAGTTCGCCGGGGCGACATTGTGCTTCTGATTCCAGAGTACCTATTACTGTTGGATGAGGATGGGTTGGGCGATCGCTCTGGTTCGTTTGGGATGGCAATTGGACAGCCCGGTTTGGGAGGAATCCCTCCCAAACAGTTAGCTCTAGACGCAATGATGCTAGGGGTTCCGACTCTTAGAGGAATTACTAAGTCGAGCTTGGAGGTGATTGAAAAAGGAAAAATGACCGGCTACTACTCCGATCCGGTTGACGAACGTGGCGACCCTACAGTGACGAAAGAACGCGCTGGGAAGTGGTGGCAGATGACATTTCAAGAACCCGTATCCAAACACGCGCTTCAGCGGATCGCTAAATTCCGCGAAGAAGTCGAGGCAAAGGGAGCAACTTTAGTGCTGTCATTGCCGTGGGTCTATGCGAACGGCAACGACGAAAAGACGATTCGTAACGTTAAAAAGACGGCTGAGGAACTGAGTAAAATCGCTCCTTTGATCTACGAAAAAGACTCGTTGAACCTGAAGAGTGACTCCAACTTGTTTGCCGATACCCACTATCACCTGAAGCCGGAAGCCAGAACAATCAGGGCAATGGAGCTGGTTCAACAGTTAAAACCAGCGATCGCTGCACAACTGACAGCACCCAACTCCACGACCAAAGTGCCGCAATAGCAAATCGCTTTAGCCATTCGCGTTCGATATCAAGCTTATTTACCAAACCCCTGTTAATGATATGGACGGCAAGCTAGACGGTACAAAGCATCAAAGAAAGGTCAGTTCCACTCCTTCTGAGTCTGGAAGCGCAACGCCCACCCGAATTTGCATTCTTGGTGGGGGCTTTGGCGGTCTCTACACTGCTTTGTACCTGCGCCGTTTTCCTTTATTGAAATCAAGTCAATGCGAAATTACGCTGGTTGAGCAGAAAAATCGCTTTCTTTTTACCCCCTTGCTCTACGAACTGGTCACAGACGAACTGCAAGCGTGGGAAATTGCTCCTTCTTATCAAAAGCTATTAAAAAATACAAATATTCGGTTTTGTCAAGAGACAATTCAGGAAGTTGATTTACAAACACGCCAGGTAAAGCTTGAATCCGGTGAGGGTCTCGCTTACGACTACCTCGTTTTGGCAGTCGGGGGAGAAACGCGCTTAGAGGGCGTTCCCGGAGCTGGCACTTATGCCCAAACCTTTCGCAGTTTGGCGGATGTAGAGCTTCTGAAACAACAGCTATACGAGTTTGAGCTTTCTGAGCAGGAACAAATGCGGATTGCGATCGCGGGCGCTGGTCCTAATGGCGTAGAACTCGCTTGCAAAATCGCCGACCGGCTACAGAAACGAGGGCAGGTACTGTTGCTTGACCGGGGTAATCAAATTCTTAAAACCTTTTCCGCTCATACTCAAGCTGCGGCTCACCGTGCTTTATCAAGTCGTGGCGTGCGGGTAGAATTAGAAACGAGCATCCACCGCATTGAACCTGACCAAATTACCCTAGTTCGGGATGGTCAGATTGACACTTTGCCTGTAGATTTGGTATTTTGGACGGCTGGAACCCGGCAGCTCGATTGGGTGCGCGAACTTGATTGCCAGCATAATAACCAGGGACAACTGATTTCTTGCCCTACCTTACAATTAGTTGACTATCCAGAAGTGTTTGCTTTGGGGGATTTGGCAGAAATTTACAATCCCCGTGGCGCACGGGTGCCAGCAACCGCTCAAGCCGCTTTTCAACAGGCAGATTGTGCTGCTCGCAACATTTGGGCAGCGATCGCGGGCAAACGCTTACGGCGCTTCCGCTATTTGCACTTAGGAGAGATGGTGACTTTGGGAAAGGGTGCGGCTGCGGTTTCTAGCTTTGGTCTGAATTTAGAAGGGCGCTTGGCATCGATTACTAGACAAGTCGTTTACCTCCAGCGCCTGCCAACCGTGCCTCACCGCCTCCGAGTAGTGAGAAACTGGATTTATCAAGCGATTCGGCGGGTTGTTTTAACAGTCTGGAAGTGGCTGGCAGCAATCCGGCGGTTAGGGTCCAATAGTTTGGGAAAGCGGCGATTGGCGGCGAATTACTCCCGGCGATCTAAGTATTAAATTTAACAAACGGCAATTGCTTACTGCCGTTAACCATGAAAAAATTTTCCATCAAGGTCTAATGTTTTATGGCTTCTACTCAGCAAAAATCTAAAGCCATTTTTACTTCCAAGCTTGAGCAACTGTTTGGGTTAGACCTGCGATCGCTAGCCCTGTTTCGGATTGGTTTGGCGCTGGTTGTTCTTGCCGATTTAATCATTCGGGCGGGGGATCTGACAGCACATTATACAGATGCTGGAGTGATGCCGCGATCGCTACTAACTACTATCTTAAAACCTTGGTATTGGTCAGTTCATGCGCTGGGCGGTCAAACCTGGTTTCAAGCCATTCTATTTTTGCTAGCTGGATTTGTGGCTTTAGCGCTATTGGTGGGATACCGAACCCGGTTAGCAGCGATCGCAACTTGGGCGCTGATGGTATCTCTCCACAACCGAAACCCAGCTTTGATTTTCGCGGCGGATGATGTAATTCGCGCGCTGCTTTTCTGGGCAATGTTTTTGCCCTTGGGCGCTTATTACTCGATTGACAGTGCCCTAAATACATCTACCCAAAAATTACCCAAGCGCATCCTCTCCGGTGCCACCCTAGCACTTACGCTACAGCAATGCTTTATCTACATCTTTTCGGCGGCTTTTAAAGCGAAGAGTCCACTTTGGTGGCCTGATGGCAGTGCGGTTTACTATGCTTTGAGTTTCGACCAATACGCAACACCCTTTGGTCAATTCCTACTTAGTCTGCCTTCTGCACTTTTAGTCTTGCTCACCTTTAGCGCCCTGTGGTTGGAAACTCTTGGTCCCCTGTTACTCTTCGTTCCCGTCCGTACCAGCTTTTTCCGCTGCTGTGCAATTATCTCGTTTATCCTCTTACATATCGGTTTCGGATTGTCGTTTGTGCTGGGGATTTTCCCGTTTCTCAGTACAGCTAGCTGGCTAGCTTTCATCCCGACGGAAGTTTGGGACTCGGTATCTAAGCGGCTGTATACTCCAGAACGAGCTGGACTCCAGATTTACTACGATGCCGACTGTGGCTTCTGCAAGAAGGTTGTCCACCTGATTCGCACTTTCCTGATATTGCCTGCACAGACGCCACTGCTCTTAGCTCAGGACGATCCCTCGATTTTTGCAGATATGCAAGCGAAAAATTCTTGGGTAGTGGTGGATTGGCAAGGAAACAGGCATTTTAAGTGGGAAGCGATCGCTTACGTTTGTAGTTTATCCCCAATATTTAAGCCACTGGTTCCCCTTCTCAAATGGGGACCCGTAATGTCTGTAGGAACAAAATTTTACGAGACAATTGCATCTAACCGCAAGGCTGCTGGTAACTTTACCAAACCTTTCAAGTTCCGTCCTCTTGAAGTACGTTCTTCGCGACCGATCAATATAGTGACGTTACTCTTGCTAGCTTATGTCACTATCTGGAACTTCAGAAGTTTTTCTCCTGAAAAATTCAATCGAAAAGCCTTAAATTCGATTGACTGGATTAGCCGAATTTTGAGGGTAGATCAATCTTGGAGTATTTTTGCCCCCGCTCCCCCCAGAGATGATGGTTGGCACGTAATCCCTGGCAAGCTGAAAGATGGAACTGAAGTTAATGTTTTGAGAGATGGGGAGCCTGTAAGTTGGGAAAAGCCGAGTCGGAAGAGCCGAAACGCCCTCTATCAAAATATGCAATGGCGCACCTATTTCATAAACCTCAATCGCACCATCGGCAAAAAGCTTTATCCCTACTATGGACAATACCTCTGCCGCGACTGGAACGCTCGGCACCAAGGTTCAAAACAACTAGATAACTTTGAAATTGACTTTATGAACGAGAGAACCGTGCCACCCGGTCAACCTCAGAATGTCGAGAAGAAGCCCGCTTGGCAGCAATCCTGCTCACAGAATCCCGAACAATATCAGTGAGGCTCGTCAAAGAAAAAGTTTGCTGTGACAAGTTTAAAACACTTATCATTCAAACTTTCTCTAGTCGATTGGCCGGATAAAACTTAGTATTTAAAGTTTGCGTTTTTTCAGTCGCATTGGCTTTGTCTTTTTTCGTTCTAACTTGACATCTGGCGCTATTTTTACACATTTAAAATGCTTAAATTAAACTTTTGGAAGCCTGATAGCAAGAATAAGCAAAAAGTTAAAGCTTATTTAAGTATATTTATTTTTTTCTGGATACTCTTTATCTTGAGTAATTGCGGATTTGATTATGCCGAAGGCTCCTTCCACTATAAACTTGCAGAACATATTGTTACCACTGGGCAACTAGGTTTTGATACTCCACAAGAGGGAATTTTTTCAATAGCACCCAATGGGAGAACCTATGCTTCCCAAGAAATTGGAAATACAATATTTTTTCTACCTACCGCCTTTATTAATGTAATTTTAGAAAGGATTTTAGCTCCTTTCACTACGGTAAAAGTTATATCTATAACGAAGGAATTTATACGTTCATTTCAGCCTGGGTTTTATTCTGCACTCACAGTCACTGCTTTTTTCGGTATCTTGCGGTTTCAGTTTGGTCAAGCTATCTTACCCAGCTTTATCGCAACCTTATGCCTAGCCGTCAGCACTTATTTTTGGACTTATACCAGAGAATCCTTTGATGGAGTTCTCTGTTCTACATTATTGACTACATCTTTTCTGCTGTTATTAAATTTTAGAAACAACAAAAAAAATCAGTATTTAATACTAGCTTTTATTTGTTTGGGTTTTTCTTTAATTACTAGAATTTCCATGATTTTAGCTATAGTAGCTTCACTTGGTTATCTAGTACTTATTAGCAGACTATCTTTGATCAGCCGAGCAAAGAATGTTGCCACTGCATTACTGATAATCTTCCCTTTTTTAGTATGGCAATCATGGTACAACCATCTAAGAACTGGATTTTTCTACCTTTCCCCGGTTCAAACAGACGCCAAATATTTGGGTAACAATGCGTTGGATGGAAATATCTTTATAGGATTGACAGGTCTTTTGCTGAGTCCTGGAAAAAGCATATTTATATATGCCCCTTTATTAATCCTATCTGTTGTTCTATTTAGAAAATTCTTTAAGGAGCATAAAAAAGAAGCTTTGTATATATTGGTACTGACAATAGCTTGGTTTCTACTGCATGCAAGATTAAGGAGTTGGTATGGTGGCGGAGGATGGGGACCCCGTTATCTAGTGACCATCCTGCCCATTCTCTTTTTGCCCTTTGCAACCAATCTGGAATATGTTTTACAAAGAACCTCGTTGAAGCTCTCAGCAATTTTTCTAGCTGGTTTTGGTTTCATTCTCTCATTTTCATCAATTCTTTCACATTGGTACTGGAGACTAGAATTCGCTAGAAAAGATGAAGTAGCCTATGTCTGGAAGTTCTCAAATAGCCAGTCATTGGATATGTTGAAGAGTGCAGCGAGAAATCTTCTCAATTCCTTTAAAATTGCTACTCATTCTCCAGGAATTCAAAACCAAAATTTATGGTATTTAAATTCAGGCATAGAAGCTTACGGTAGTCATACTGTAAATCTCTGGCCTAACTCTCTTGTGTTTATCGGTGTTCCTTGGTATTTAGTAGCGACTTCAGTTGCCTTTTTATTGTTGATGATGTACTTATCTATTTGGAACATTTTTAATCTGGAAGATACTAGCAAAATGGCAGATTAAATTAATTTTGGTGACAAAAAGAAAGAATAACTTTTTTAAGGAATAGGGTTAAACCAGTGTTCAATCTTAAGAAGAATCCAGCCAACATTACTGCATATACTTTAATCGTATTATCCTTAGTTTTTGGATTTTTTATACGCCTATTCAGTGTTCTCAGATATACCACTTTTTTTTATTACGATCAGGCCAGAGATGCTGAAATCTACATGAAGATGTGGCAGGGAAATTGGCCTATATTAGGTCCTTCTGCCTCTGTCGGAGGATATCATCTACCGCCCCTTTATTATTATCTAGTTTTTCCTTTTGCTATATTTGGCTCAGATCCAGTTTTTACAGCTGTACCTAATGCTTTATTCTCTTTTTTATCTATTCCGCTTTTAATTTATTTAGTTTATGAACTCTTAGAAAATGTTGAATTTTCAAAACGCCTTCTTCTGGCAGGCTTAGCGGGTTTCTGGTACAGTCTAATCTTCGGAGAAATTTTTATAAGTACGTTCCAGTGGAACCCCAGCCCTATTATATTTTTTCTGCTTTGTTTTACTTTACTCTATAAATACCAGTTGGAAGCTAGATTTTATCTAGTTCCTCAATGCTTCTCCTGGATACTTTATGGGATTGTTTTAGCCATATTAATTAGCTTGCATTCCACAACTCTTTTTGTAATGCCAGTAGTTTTTATTGCAAGCTCTATTTTATTCATCTCAAAAAACCGCAGAACTCCTATTAGGTTTTTACTGCCTATCTTGTCCGTTTTAGCAGCATTTGTAGCTTTGTTTCCTTATTGGAAAGGAGAACTTAGTCGCGGTTGGTTGAATACCAAACAAATTATCGCTACTTTAACCAGCTCTAATCAAGAAGCTAATTCTAATATCTTAAGTAAGATTGGTAGGCTGGTATTTAATTATGTTGAATTAGGACAACAAGCCTATTTTACTGGAGAAGGTTGGTTTTATATTTTAACTTCTATTATTTTCTTAACAGTGGTTTTAACGGTAGCAATAGCCAAGTTTAAAGGGAACAAAACTATTTTTGCTTTTTTAGCATTTACTTGGTCTATTTATCTATATGCTGCTTCAAATTATCAAGGAATTTATTACATTCATTACAAACTTTTAATTTTAATCTCTCCAATAGTTTTGGCTGTCTTGAGTTTAGCTTACTTAGATTTATCTAAGAAAGCAGATAAATCTTTAAGTGCTTTTTTAATTGCAGGTATAGCTCTATCAATCTTGATTAATGCGAGTTATGACTATCAGTATTTAACCAGCAAATATAGCCAAAATAGACTGGTATCTACTTCTGACATTACTCAAATTTTAAGTCAATTACCTGCAAACTCAACAATCTGTACATTTGATCCGAAACCTGTCGGTTGGATGTCAATGTACCAGCCCTATAAATATATCGATCAATATATCACTAAAAAGAATTTCAATATTGTTAAAACTTTTTGTCAAGCAGGGAACTACCTAATTTATCCAAAGTCCTATATGGTACAACGTACTGATAACCTTTTTCCAGTTTTTAATGTTTATAGAAATCCAGATTTAACACAAGCTCATAGTACAGTTTTAGAGACTCAAGTTGCTGAGGTTCATCTTCTCCAGTAAAAGAGACCTTATTTTTGGGTAGGTTAAATATTTAGGGACTGAAATGGACGGACTAACCTCATGATGAAAATACAGGAAGCGAGCCACAGGTTTTATTCAAAAGAGGTACGATTTTTTATCGCAATTTTATTAATCATAGGTCTTTTCTTTCGATTCGCTAACCTTGAAAAAAAAGTTTATTGGGGCGATGAAAGTAGCACTTCACGTCGGATTTCAGGTTATACCTTAGAAGAAGTTAAGCAGGAAGCTTCTAGCACTGGTGCAATCGCTGTAAAGGATTTGCAGAAATATCAGCGCCCTAATACTGAAAAAGATTTAACTGATATGATTAATTCTTTAGCAGCAACTGCTGAACATCCACCACTCTATTTTTTGTTAGCTCGGTTTTGGGCACAGTTGTGGGGAAACTCGGTGGCAGTGATGAGAAGTCTACCTGCTTTGATTAGTCTGCTTGCGTTTCCTTGTATTTATTGGCTATGTCTAGAATTATTTGAATTGCCTCTGGTGGGATGGATGGCAACCGGGCTAGTAGCTATTTCACCATTTCATATCTTATACGCTCAGGAAGCTCGGCAGTATAGCCTGTGGACTGTAGCAATTTTAATATCTAGTGCATCGCTTTTGAGAGCAATGCGAGTAAAAACAAAATCCGCCTGGGGTATGTATGCAGCAACCTTAATTTTAGGCCTTTATTCTCATTTATTTTTCCTGTTGACTGCAATTAGTCATGGAGTCTATGTATTTTCGCTAGAAAAGTTTCGAGCAAGTAAAACATTTATCTCCTATCTACTGGCATCTTTAACAGCTATCTTACTTTTTATACCTTGGCTTCTGATTGCTCTTGCTAATTTGTCAACAGTCGATGAAGCAACCGAGTGGATGCGATCGACTTTTCCGATACAATCTTTAGTAAGAACGTGGATTTTAAATCTTAGTCGTATTTTTGTTGATTTTAATTATAGTTTTAAATATAGAAATTTTGGATTATATATTGCAATTTTTCTGTCGTTGATTTTAGTAATTTATGCAATTTACTTTCTTTGCCGCCGGACTGAAAAGCACGTTTGGTTGTTTATCTTGACGATGCTTGGAGTTACTGCGATCGCATTGACACTACCAGATTTAATCTCTGGAGGAAGACGCTCTGCTGTTGCTCGTTATCTTATCCCTTGTTACTTAGCAATAGAAATCGCAATTGCCTACCTACTTGCTGCTAAAATATCCTCATTTTCTGCTAAAAACTGGCAGCGGTGGCTATGGCAAATTGCTACAGTCGTCATCATTTCGGGAGGAGTTTTATCCAGCGCAGTCAGTTCTCAAGCACAAGAATGGTGGAATAAATATAACAGTTGTCACTATAAAGAAATCGCTCAGATTGTTAACCAGGCTAATTATCCACTTTATATCTGGTACAACTTACCTCCTTTTTCCTTGACTTACCTGTTCGATCCCAAAGTTAAACTTCAGTCAGTTTCTAATCAACCTGTTATTAAACCAGGTGAAGAGATTGACAGCAAGTTACCTATAAATTCTATTGCTAATGATTTCAGTGATGTATTTGTGGATTCTAAAAAGGCTTTGAAGGCTGTTCTCGATCGAGAACCAAGCTACCAGATAAAGAAAGTATATGAGTGGGAACAGCAGATAGATCCTGTTTACATTACGAAGACTACTCTCTGGCATTTAGCAAAACAGTAATGATTAGAAAAGTTGATTTTTTAAAATTGTCTGTTTAGCAAATTACAGCGCGATCGCTTACTCTACCGAAATTGCCGCTAACCTAGCATCGTTGTCTCGTGCAATTGCCTTGCCCTGGGTGGGAATCTGCCTGAGCTACCCTAGAATTGTAGGCTTCGGCTTCTTACCCAAAGGAGCGGAAATTTTTCTAACCTTTACCTTGTCTTGCTCTAAAAGTATTTTGATCTGCCAAAACCGCAGCTGCCGCAAGCAGGGTGCAGCTAAAGTTTTGGCAGCTTTCCAGGCGTCTGAAGTTCCCGACGTCACTGTAACAGGGAGCCAATGTTTAGGACAATGTGGCAATGGCCCGATGGTATTGGTGATGCCAGAAGAAGTGTGGTACAACCAGGTTCATCCCGATGAAGTGCCAACAGTGATAGAACGACATTTGCGGGGCGGAAAACCTGTTGCAGCAATGCTTTATGGCAAATTTCACCAGCGTTCGTAGCGTATTGCCCCTAAACGTAGTCGTGTGTCACGAATGGCACCGCGACGAGTTCTCCCTCGCTTTCCCCTACTTGTACTTTCAGCCCTTCACCACCGGCTTTGGTGCGGACGTAGCCGAGTCCAAAGGAACCTTGGTCAGTTTCAGTATAGCTAGTGAGTTTGCCGACTTTTTCCTCTCCAACGCTAATTACACTTCCTGGTTGGGCGGGTGTGTTGAGTCGAACGCCCCAAAGGTGTTGTTTGACTCCTTTATAAGTATTTAAACGGGCAATTGTCTCCTGTCCGATATAGCAGCCTTTTTCAAAGGAAATTGTTTGCCACAAGCCTGCCTCTAGAGGATTGTAATCCTCAGTGAGTTCAAGGTCAGGTGCGGGGCGTCCTTGTTCAATTCGCAGATGTTCCCAGACGCGATCGCTCATCGGCACTGCCCCTGCTTGCGCTAAAGTATTCCACAGCGTTTCCTTATCAGCAGCGGAGAGAATCAGCGTGTATCCCGGCGTTGCCAAACCGCTGCCCACAGCTACCCGCACCTCGATATCCCCCACCGTCAATTGCTGATGAGAACCATCAGGTTGACCAATCATGGCACCCGCACCCAACTGTTCTAAGAGGGCATCACTCCCTGGCCCAATCAAGCTGAAGGTTGCAGTATTATCAGTTACATCGGTTAACTGCACCTTGTCGGCGAAAAAAATGTATTGGTCTAGCCATTTGAGCAGCTTCTCGCGCCGATTGGCTGAAACCAGCAGCAGGACTGCATCTTCCATCACATAGGCGGTGGTTAAGTCAATCGTTCGCGCTGTTGATGTGACAAAAACCGTATCGCAGCCTTGTCCTGGCTTGAGTCGCTGGAAATCGTTTGTACTCTGGTTGTGCAAAAATCGGATGCGATCTCCTTCGGAAACTTGAATCCGTCCCCAATGAGAGCGATCGCATACAGCAACCCCCTCCCGCGCCGCTTGGATAGCTGCTGCACTTTTGTCGTCAAAATTGCCGTCAATTGCAGATGTAGGCATGGTGATTGTTGCTAATAATTTCAATTTTTACCTAGCATTTCTGCTAGTTTCTCTGACTTGAAAATCTTATCAAATAAGACTAATCAGCTTCAATCCGGTATTTAATATGAAGCTAACATACTGTGCAAATCGCTCTGAGTAAGGATATCAGGCAATAGTTACTGCTGAAATTGGGATAATAACCAAGCACCCACTAAGCTTTGATTTTCTTGACGACTGCGCTGTAAAGCTTCCACTAGCACCGAAATAGATAATCCCGGCAACACCTGAGACTCAGTAATTCTTTGACTTCCCCCAGCAGAGGTGATGGTAAAAGCAATAATTCTGATGTTCGCAACATCTACCACCCAATATTCTGCCACTCCTAAATCTTCGTATAGCAGCCGTTTTTGCCCAATATCATCAGATAGTGAAGTATTAGCAATTTCAATTACTAAATCTGGTGCTGGATATTGGTTTAAGTCAATGATTGACGTTCCCCAAGGGATTACATCAGCATTTTCACCAATATAATAAGACACATCTGGTTGACTTTCTTGAACGCCTATTTTTCTGTATGTACAGTTATCCCGTCCATGTATAGGAATACCTTTGAGGGTAGCAAACAGGTTAACGGCAAAGATAATAATAGTGTGATCGCTGGCGTGGTCAGAGCCGATAGGTGACATTTCTATCCTCAATTGTCCATTGTGGTAATAGCCTTTCGCTTGTTCTAGTTGCGGATCTTCAATCGCCTGGATATATTCATCCCAAGTCGCTACAACCCAAGTTTCTGTCGGTATTTTTGTTTGTAGTTTACTCATAGTTAAGGCGTTTAGGGCGCGATCGCTTCTTTAAATGTAGTGTAGTTTCTGGAATAGCATGCAATTGTCTATTACCAGAATTAATGGCTGAATTTGACACAGATTATTGGCTTTCTATCAAAATCTTCCCAAAGTGATCAATAAACTCTCGTAAAACTTCCCTTGAGCTGATACATACTTGCCAAGTATCGGGGAAAAGGTTATCTTCATTAAGTACTAGATAAGTGTCTCTACTACTTAAGGTTTCAGGGTTAAATTTTTCTAAAGGAATTTGAGGAATAACCAATTCCGAATTATCATCGTCCACTACTAGTTTATCCAGATAAAAAATGCCCATAGTTTTTCCTTCTACTTTTAAAAGATTCCAATAGTAATAGTCAAGTGACTGTAAAAAAATAGCTTTTTTACTAGGTAATATCCAAAACCTTCCTTTTGTGAAAGGACATATTTCCCCTGCTAAATCAAAATATTCCCGATACTGGAATATAAGTGAGTATCGATCTAAAATTTCTTTAGCAATAGAAATAAATAGCTTTTCTTTTTGCTGGACTAAAATAAGTTGATAGGGTTTAGCTCCTTTACCAGGATTCTTGAGCTGATACCCTCTATGTTGAGCGAATTCACTCACTTCAAACGTTTCATCAAAACCAAGTTGTGTCAGCATAGTGAGAGCCAAAGCCCTTAAATTCTCTCCGGCTTCACTATCTTTCGTGCTTGATGATGAAACTGGCTGAGATAGACCATTTAAATTTGCCTTTTTCTCTTCATCGCTAACCTCATTTGTGGCAGCAGGAGAACAATCATGAACCCACTCAGGCTTGTACTTGGCGAATAGAGCAACTAAGTCGCCGCGTTTCGACCGTCGATCGCCTTCAAATTCACTTTTGATGCCGAAGGCGGCATAAAGTTTTTCGATGTGCTTGCGTATAGTTCCTTGATGAATGTCCAGAGACTTAGCAACTTCAGCATCTGTACGCCTAGTCAAGACCATTCGCAACACCTCAACTGTACGAGGTTTCCGCAATTCTAGCTTTTCCAGTTCTTCGTTGAAGTGTTGACGATTCATATCTTTTCAAATATCGCAGTTATTCCATTATCTGCGTACTTTGCGTACTCTGCGTACTGAAATTAGGCTATATAGATGCCCATTGTCGTATGTATCTGCGTACTTTGCGTACTCTGCGTACTGAAATTAGGCTAATAGATGCCCATTGTCGTGTGTATCTGCGTTCTGAGCATGATATTCACAGAAGCATTTGAGTAAAGCAATGAAAATTCTAGAAAGTCAGCCTAGATTCCACCAGTTAGAAATACCAGGCATGGAAGAACTTCTTGGCGATCTGGAAATGCAGCCAGAAACTACAAAGATGAACCCAAAACCTATCTCCGAAATTTCGGCTAATAACACAGAAATTTATACCCCATTCCATCAGTTGGAAGTACCGGGGATGGAAGAATGTCTCTCAAAGCTGAAAACACAATCAGAGACTACTGACTTGAGCGAATACGGTGACGCGATCGCAATTAGCATCGATAATCTGGCTGACGAGACTGCCGCTTGAAGAAAAAGCGATCGCGTTCTTTCCTAACCTTTCAACTTGCGGTCAACTTGCGGACTTTTTAACTAGCTGGTAAGTCCGCAAACACCTTCTCTACTAGCTGTCGCGCTTTAGCGTCCAAGAGGTTCCAATCTACATCGCCAGTGTCCTCTTCAATTAAGCTAGTATCAATCTCAATTTCCTGATTTTCTGGGTGAGCGATCGCTCGATCGTAATTGCGAAAACAGACTTGATAACAAAGTTCCCACAAATCAACTGTAACTTGCTGGTCTTGATGCTTCAAACAAAGAATATAACCAGGGTAGGGATTAGGCATCGCCATCAAAGCTTGTTCTATCTCCGAAGCTTCTTCTGGAGAAGCAGATGCAAGCTGTTCTCTTAATAACGTAAAAGTGGTTTTAGTTTCCTCCGGTGTCCCCTCAGGCCAAATCAATACATCTTGGTAAGTTCCCTTCCAGCTTGATTGGTCTAGCTGTTTGCGAATCTGGTCGATGATTCGGATAAAAGCTGGTTGCATCAGTAATTCAGCTTGCTCCCAACTGGTAGTATCTGTGAATTTTGGCATCATTTTTATCTTATAAAACTGAAAAAAATGTGATAGAAAAAACTGAAAACTGAGGCGGAGAGGGTGACAAAAATGGAGTTTTTTGGTGTACCTTTTCGATTTGACTAATTCCCCCAGCCGCCACAGCAATTCCCAAATCTAGTAGAGTGGCTTTAGAGCGAGATAGCACTTCCCTGCCAAATTCTGGCAGCCCTACAAAGGAACCCAGAAGCATCGCTAAAACAATCGCCAGACACGTCCCCACGACGACCGCAACCAACCCGTGGCGAAACAGAATCACGTCGCCTTCTAAAGCGGCAAAGGCTAATCCTCGAATGGGGAACATCAATGGGGCAACAATCATCGCACCAATAATGACAGCCGCACTGTTAGTCAACAATCCCAAAGTTGCGATCGCGCAGGAACCAATAATCAACACGATGTAGTTCAAATCCATCGTGGATTCTTCCAACAGCCCCTCTCGCTGCACACCTAACTCCTGCTGTGCCTTTTGTCGCCATCGCCGATATTTCGACCACTTCCAATGAATATTTTTTAGCAAATGAAAATAATACCCTAAAATTCTATCTGAAGCCTGATAAAAGCTCCGCTTGATGCTCAATATTCACAATGATCGCAATCCCTCCGCCAAATTTAGCTACTTCTCTAGATGGAAATCAGCAGTGAATTATCGGTGTTTACAGGCACCCTTCCCGAACGCTTCACACTCCAATCTGAAAAAATTAGTGAAATCTTTGACAAACTCTGCGGATTCGTTGGGTTTATCCGAGTGGTATTAATATTGAGCGTACATTCTTTTTTCGGCAGGTCGCACCATGATCGGGCGTTTATTAGACCAGCGTTACCAAGTTGTCCAAGCCTTAGGTGCCGGTGGATTCGGAAAAACCTACATCGCCAAAGACACCCGCCGTCCTGGTGCCCCAACTTGTGTTGTCAAGCACCTCAAGCCTGCTAGTAGCGACCCTCATTTTTTGGAAACGGCTAGACGGTTATTCACTAGCGAAGCCGAAACTCTAGAACAACTGGGAAATCACGACCAAATTCCTAGATTATTAGCCAATTTTGAAGAAAACCAAGAATTTTACTTGGTACAAGAGTTCATCGATGGGCATCCCCTTAGCGCCGAACTCTCACCCAGTTATCGTTGGGAAGAAGGTCAAGTCATCCAGATGCTGCAACAAGTCTTGAGCGTTTTGGAATTTGTCCACTACAACGGCGTCATCCACCGCGACATCAAACCAGACAACATAATCCGACGCAACTCAGATAACAAGCTAGTTTTAGTTGACTTTGGCGCAGTCAAGCTACTGCGAACTCAAACACTCATCAATCAAGCACAAGCCAGTGCCACCGTTGCTATTGGCACTCCCGGCTATATGCCAACCGAACAAGCGCAAGGCAGACCCCGCCCCAATAGCGATATTTATGCTTTGGGTATGATTGGCATCCAGGCACTGACGGGATTGATGCCGCTACAATTGCACGAAGATCCCCAGACAGGCGAGATTCTCTGGCAGCATCTAGTGGCGGTCAGTCCAGGGTTAGCAGGTTTTTTAACAAAAATGACCCGCTACCACTTCAAAGACCGCTATCAGTCAGCGACGGAAGCACTACAGGAATTGCAACAGCTAGCCTATGGGGGTGGACAGCAAGCTGTGGGGGTTGGATATCCACCCATCGGGTACACACCCGCTCCCCCACCGCCGCCAACCCCACCGTCTGAACAGAAAACTCTTCCAGTCGTTCCTCCCCAACCCACGCCACAACCTACTCGACAACCAATTAGTCAAGAGTACAATCCGCCTGTTGTTGCTCCCTCGTCTAATAAATTTCCCCTCGTGATGGGGGTCGGTGTAACTGCTTTGGTGTTTTTGCTAGGAGGATTTTTCTTATTTGATCAACTGCAATCTAGTAATGATAGAAAGTCTAATAGTAATAACAATGAAGTGGTAGAAAAACCACAAGACACTTGCAAAGTTTCAGAGGGTCCCTTAAATGTACGTTCTAGACCTAACGCTACGGTAGTAGGCAGCGTCAAACAAGGGACAATTTTATCTGTTACCGGGACTGAAAAAAATGGGTGGGTGCCGATTAGTTCGCCCGTAAAGGGATGGGTCTTTAGCAAATTTATCGATTGTGGCTCATCTGCCTCAGCAACTCCCAAGCCTTCTCCCACAACAACTCCCAAACCTTCTCCAGAAACGCCGAAACCTGTCGTCGATCGAGGACGGGAGATTATTGCACAGGCAACAGAAAAATTTCAGGCAGGAGATTTAGGCGGTGCGATCGCTCTAGTAAAATCGATTCCCGCTAACAGTTCTGCTTACGGACAAGCGCGGGAGGCGCTGCAAGAGTGGTCTCTCAACTGGTCAGTTGCAGAAGGGATATATCGGGATGCCCAAAGAGCTTTAGAGCAAGGTCGGTGGCAAGACGTCATTGCTGCTGCAAACGACCCTGGACTTCCCCAAATCCGGTATTGGCAAGATCGGTTACGCCAATTAGCGGCACAAGCCGAGCAAAAACAGAACGAACAAACACCGTCTCCCAGCCCCAGCGAAAGCCCCACCGAGAGTCCTAGTCCCACTGAAAGCCCTAGCCCGATTCAGAGTCCGAGTGAAAGCCCTCGCCCCACGGAGAGTCCGGCAACTGAGCCTTCCTTGTGACGACACTCAGATAAGTGCTAAGCGATCGCTTTCCGCTCAAATCGCGCACATTTCCCTACTTGCTCTCATCGGGAGGTGGAGGGAAAGGCACCAGCGCCACTTGGAAGAAATAAACGCGACCGCAATATTGCGACCTGTTAGAACAGATCGTTTCTATCGCCACATTATTGACATTAGTAACATCAAATGACATGGAATCTTTCTGCCCAGGAGCAATCGTGCGAGAATGCTTACGCTGTCCATCTAAATAAATATTGACCGTGGTGGGAGGACTACCGCTGTCGTTATCCCGCATTCCATATTCCAAATTCAGAGTTTGGAAGTAAGTGTCATAACCCTCCGGCATGATTCTACAGGTCATCGACACAAAAGCGTTGCCTGGAGCCAGACTGAGACGGCTGGTGTAGACGGCTCTACCCACAGCAACATCTGACTTATAAGGACGCCAACGACCAGGGCCAGTGCTAACACATTTAGTCTCTGGTAGAGAGACTGTACGCCGTGCCTGTACAGCTTGATTGCCCAGAGTCGCCAAGACAAAGGACAGCAGCCCGCCAACAAGAAGTTGACTGATCAACTTGGTTTTTTGCATGGAGAGATCGCCAAGTTAAAAGGTAACAATCTTTACTAATGATACCGAATCCCCATCCCCTGAATTCGCACCGACTCCAATAATAATCAGAATGCGAGCGTTTGGGTTAGAGAAAGCGCGATCGCGATGGGCTGACTGACAAATCAGATCGGACTAAAGGCGAGATCCCGGACTTCTCTAAGAATTCCGGGATCTAAACCGCTGGCATCTCACCACTCAAATAAGACTGCAATATAAAATGCCTGCAATCCAAACCCCCAAAAGACAGCTCTAGTGGGTGCTAAATATCCTAGCGGCAGCAGCAACACCGGCACCAGGAGTAAAGCCTTCGTATCCGACTTCTCGTAGTGTCGCTTCCAAAGCGGCAACGGCAGCGAGAATATCGCGATCGCTCACAAAACCCAAGTGACCAATCCGGAAGATTTTGCCTTTGAGATGGTCTTGTCCGCCAGCCAGGACGATGTCGAACCGCTTTTTCATCACGCTACGGATTTGCTCCGAATCCACCCCCATCGGTGCCACAGCGGTAATCGCCGGACTACCTGCACCTTCAGGCGCAAACAGCGGCAACGAGAGCGCATTCATCGCCTCGCGGGTCGCCGTCATCAGCCGTTGGTGACGGGCAAAAATCGACTCCAAACCCTCGGCCTTCATCATTTTCAGGGCAACGTGCAGCCCCACAAATAAGTTCACCGGAGGGGTAAAGGGAGTGGTGTTTTTGGCGGCATCTTTGCGGTACTTGCCCAAATCCAAGTAGTAGCGGGGCAACTTAGCCGTTTTGTAAGCTTCCCAAGCTTTCGGGCTGACAGAGACAAACGCGAGTCCTGGGGGAATCATGTAACCTTTTTGGGAGCCAGATCCCACCACATCAATGCCCCATTCGTCAATCGGCAGATTAACAGCTCCTAAGCTGGTAACAGCGTCAACAATAATTAAAGCTTCACCGTGGGCTTTAACATGACGATTGATCGTTTCCAGGTCGTTGAGAACGCCAGTGGATGTCTCGCTATGGGTGACAATCACCGCTTTGATTTGTTTATCTGTATCGGCTTCGAGTTTTTCCCGGAATTGTTCTGGGTCGAGGGCTTGACCCCACTCAGCTTTTACCGTATCAACATTCAGACCGAAAGCTTGGCTAAGTTCCGCCCAGCGATCGCCAAATTTGCCATTACAGCCAACCAAAACGCGATCGCCTGGACTCAGGAAGTTAATGATGCCAGCTTCCATCGCCCCCGTGCCACTGGCAGTTAACATCAGCACGTCATTCTCGGTTTGGTGCAACCATTTCAGGTTTTGCGTCACCTCAGCCATCAGTTTGCTAAATTCACTGCTGCGGTGCCCAAATGGATGCTTGGCTAAGGCGAGTAATACCTGTTCCGGCACTGGTGTTGGGCCGGGAATCATCAACATTAACTTATCGTCCATCGATCTGTCCTTAAACTTGAAGAGCGCATACTCCAGAATCGCATATCTTTTCCAATCCATTCACCAATTAGCAATCAGCTTTTTAGCTTTTCGGAGTAATTGAGTAATCGATAGTCAGTAGTGGGTAATCGGTTTACAGTCTCTTTACGAGCTAGTACTGACAAGTAAGGAGTTAATAACTACTAAAACATTGACAAAAAGCCAAATCTTTACTCTAATTTCTCCGGTGGGATTTTTCTTAAAAAAGCGGGAAGGTCTACCTGTAAATGTTTGTTGGGGTGAGGAGATGATAAAGGAGTTCGGTTGATTGGCTGAGGAATCTCAGCCACAGTTGGGGGTTCTATTGCCATCAGCAGTTCTTCCAGATCCTCAGGGCTATCTGCTAGCACTCGTTGCAAGAAATCCTTTAGTTTTTGAGCGCTACGAAGGCTAGCATTGCAACGGTCTTTCCAGTACTGGATGGCGGCTTCGTACTCATTTGCTTGCTGGGCTTGCATGAGAATTTGCTCTTGCAGGGTCGCGGTGTGAGTTTCTAATTCGGTTGTCTGGGCTTGATAGCGATCGCGCGACTCTGCCAAGTCGTGGCAAGCTTGTTGCAATCGAGCCTGAATTTTGGCTTGCTTGTCTAGCTGGTTTTCTAGGTCTTCAATCTGGCGGTGAAGAGCTTTAATGGCTGCATCCTGTTCACCAACCAAGTCTTCAGTCTCGGAAAGGTTTGCCAACAGTTGTTGCTGTTCTTCCAATGTTTCGTTGGCTTCTTGGAGTTGATCTTCTAGCTGATTGATAACTGTAGCGCGATCGCTACATCGACTATAAAGCGCCTGCATTTGCTGCTCTTGCTCTAGCGCCTGCACCTCCAAACGCCTTATTACAGTTCGAGCTTCCAGAATTTGAAATTCTAGCTCCTGCACTCGTTGTTGCTGTGCTTCTAAGGCTGTTTGTCGGTTCGCTAGCTCTTGTTCCAGCAGCGTTTGACTGTTTTGGCTAGTCTGACGGCTCTGAGCTAGCTGCCTTCGCAAACGTCCTACTTCTCCTTGCTGCGCCTCAGCTAAAGTTTCAATCGTCGCTAACAATTCTTGAACCGTTTCGTCTTTGAGAACCGCTTGCGATTGATGATTCTCTAGCGCTTGCTGCTGCTCGAACAGCTGTTGCTTGAATTGATCGAGCGCCCGCTGTTGAAGATTCGCGGCTTCCTCTGTCGATGCTAGCTGAGTTTCTAAAAGATGTTGCTCGCTTAGTTGGAGTCTCAACTCACTGACACAAGCCTGGGATTCCTCCAACGCCTGCTCTAACTGATGAATGCGAGCTAACTGCTGCTGTTCTTGCGAAGGCGATCGCGCCAATTCCAGCGGTTCTGGAGGCTCCAGTTCACAGCATTGCCCTTGTGAGTCTTCTAACGAGGGTAATTCGCTGGGATGAGGCTGTGGAGTAGCAAGAGCATCCTTTGCCTCTGCGTCTGCTGAAGCTTCCTTTGAATTTAACCAAAAACGATCGGCTGAATCTGGTTCAGTCACTCCGAACCTCCCAGAAGTCAATAACGGTCTTGGAGCATCCAACAGCCATCTCGCATTTCCGAGTGATGAGTTAGCAGTTAGCAGTTCTCGGAGCGTTTATCACTGTTTATCACTTAAGTAAGTAGAAAGCATTGACCCTAATTTTAGGGCTTTCCGGCGATTTTTCTGTATTGAGGACGAAGCATCAGTGCCAGCATCTAGGCACAGAATTCAGGTATTTAACAATTCTGGCTTCGCCCCACACCCTTTCTAATCTCAATACCTTTTATACCTTGGGTTCTCGGTGTCCGGTGACAATATCTGGCGAAGGTGGTTGATCGAAGGCAATGTTATTCAGAGACCAACGGTAATCAATTGGTAAATTTGCTCGTTCGCAAGTTTGTTCGAGTTGCTTCTGTTGAGCCATTGCTTTGCGGAGAGTACCGATCAGCTGGTGAACTTGCTCCCGCACTGCCGGTTTTTGACTAACGGCGAACGAGGTGTGGCGTTCCAACACTTGCAGGAGTAATTCGTAGTGGATACGAGAGGGAAGAGGAATTGGCTCCATGAAACCTAATTTACCTATAGGGGTCAAGATATTGGGCAAGGATGAAGGCGGAAGGGGGAATGAAAAAGTTCTTTATTCAATCTTTTATCCTTCCTCCTCCCTCCTTTATCCTGCAAAAGGGTTTTCATTCTAGGAAAACAGCTTGGCGATGCCAACAGCAGGGTCGGACTGTTTCACCAAGGACTCACCAATCAGCACCGCATCAGCACCCGCTTGCACAACCAAGCGAAGGTCAGATGGCGTGTGCAGACCCGATTCGCTAACGACAGCGATCGCCCGATCGCGCAACTCGCTACCTCGCGCCGCTAAAATCTGGCAGGTTGTTTGTAAGTCTACGGAAAAATCTTCCAGATTGCGATTATTTATACCAACTAGCGTAACGCCTTCTAAGGAGAATACTCGGTCTAATTCTGCTAGAGTATGCACTTCAATCAGCGGTGTCATCCCCAAAGCATTGGTAATTTTGACAAAGTATTGGAGGTCTTGATCGCTCAGAATTGCTGCAATCAAGAGAACGGCATCGGCTCCGTGGCGTCGGGCGAGATAAATTTGGTAAGGATAGATTAGGAAATCCTTACATAAAACGGGCAAGTCTACGGCAGCGCGAACAGCCGTCAGATTTTCAAAACTCCCTTGAAAAAATTTTCGATCGGTCAAGACTGATAAACAGCTGGCTCCTCCTTGCTGGTAAGCAGTCGCGATCGCCACTGGGTCGAAATCTTCCCGAATCACACCTTTACTGGGAGAAGCCTTTTTGACTTCTGCAATCAAGGCAGGTTTTGTCTTCCCTTGCCGCAAAGCACCGATAAAATCACGAGGTGCAGGTGCAGACTGCACTTGACGCCGCAACTCCACTAAGGGCAGGCGTTCTCGCATCTGGTCAACTTCCGTTTCTTTTTGCCAGACAATTTCCTCCAGAATGTGGCGGGGTTTGGCATCAGGTACGGCAACCTGATAGCGTAAAGTGCTGATGGCAATCGATGGGTTTGGGGGACGGCGGCGAATTTGCATATTTCCTAGTTTGGCACAATTATTCATGGGGAATGGGGGCTTAGTAGGGGTCATTTGTCAACGGTGATTCGTCATTCGTCACCAGCAATCGACGAATGACAAATCACGAATGACTCTTCTCCCTAATGAGAACCTACAGCCCGTTTGTAAGCTTCATCCAATACTTCTGAGAGGGTAGGATGTGCGTGGACAAAATATGCCAGAGTCTGGACAGAATTGCGTTGAGCGATCGCGTTGGCGGCTTCGTGAATCAAATCCGCTGCGTGCATTCCGATGATGTGGACGCCCAGCACTTCGCCTGTATCTTTGCGGTAAATTACTTTTGCCATCCCATCCGCTTCCCCTTCTGCGATCGCTTTCGAGTTTCCTTTGAAATAACTCTTCGCCACTGCAACTTCAAATCCCTCCTCTTTCCCCATTTCTTTCGCTGCCAGTTCCGTCTTGCCGACAAAGCTAATTTCTGGGTGAGTAAAGGCGGCGGCGGGGATGCTGTGATAATCGATCAAACGGTGACGCCCGCAGATATTCTCTACCGCCACAACGCCTTGAGCCGACGCCGCATGAGCCAGCTGCATCTTGCCCGTCGCATCTCCAATTGCCCACAGGTGGGGCACGGGTTCGCCACTTGACAAGACTGCCATCCGGTCATCGACGGGGATAAAGCCTCTATTTGTCTCAACGCCGATAGCATCCAGCCCCAAGTCCTTAGTATCCGGAATGCGACCTGTAGCAACCAAGCAAGCGTCTACTTCTAGCACGTCCACAACTTCTTTCGTTTTGGCGTCGGCTAGCTCAATGACCACGGGAGAACCCGGTTTAACACTCTTCGCCAACGTGCCTACTTTCGTTTCAATGTCACGCGGCTTAATCAGCACTCTTTCGGCAATCGTGGCAATGTCCCGGTCAAACCCAGGCATCAGCTGGGGTAACGCTTCAATCATGGTGACTTCAGCGCCTAATGCGGTGTAAACATCTGAAAATTCTAGACCAATGTAACCGCTGCCAATAATCGCAATCCAGGAAGGTAGCGACTCCAATCTCACGCCGTCATCGCTGGTAAAAACAGTTTTGCCATCAATTTCAATTCCTGGTGGAACCCAAGGAATTGACCCAGAGGCAATGATAATGTCTTTTGCCGTAACGGTTTTTTCACCCGATCCCGTGCTGATAGTGACTTTTTGCGGTCCCGCAATTTTCCCCCGACCTTGGAGAATTTCAACGTCCAGCCGTTTCAAACTGTTTGTCAAATCGCCGCGAAGCTTGGAGACAAGGTTGTTCGCATGGTCTGCGATCGCTTGTCGGTCAAACTCAACGCCTGCAACTTGAATCCCCAGCGATTTCAGATGGTGGGCATTGCGTAACTCTCGCACTCGACCGGATGCTGCCAACAAAGCTTTAGAAGGAATGCAGCCCCGATTCACGCAGGTGCCGCCCATATCGGCTGCTTCCACAATGGCGGTTTTGAGACCGCAGGAAACGGCGTGTAGGGCAGCGCCATGTCCGCCGACACCGGCTCCAATAATCACTAAATCGTAATCAAATCCTTGAGTCACGTTACTCTCCCCTAGACGACGATGCCCTCCTCATTTTCAGCTTGACCAACGGTGAGCGCAAGTCCCCAATCGGTTGTGGAGTGAAAGAGTGCAAGTTATTCTCCTTACAATTTTCTCTAAAAAAATTACGAATGAGTCATCCCTTCAGCCGCGTGTTATATCTTAGAAACTAAAAGAAATCCAGCGATCGCTCAATTCGAGCGATCGCTGTCAATTACTAGGGTGCCCTGCCATCAAAAGCAGTGTTTGTGGAACCAGCGTAATGAATCAGAGTGACCAAGACCATCGTCGCGCCGCCGATCAAGCGTTTAGCGAATCGCTTGAGCAATTGCAGGATTTATTGGAATTGCCGGACAATCAGACGGCTCGATCCCAGTCAGAGTCGGACAGCGGTAATCATCAAAAAGAATTGACTGAAGCAGATGAGCTGGAACAAGCCGCTGCTGACATTGAGGAATATATGCAGAAAAAGACTAAATCATCGGGGAACGGATAGCAAGTAATTGGTTGGGAAAAGCGAAAAAAACACTAACCATTGTTGACCCATAACTACTGATTAGCGGCTACTTCCTAACTTCTGCCATTCTGACGCTTTACTTCGTACAACATCAAAGCAGCTGCTACAGCCACGTTTAGCGACTCGACTCCTGGACTCAGGGGGATGGTCACTTGCACCTGTGCCAGTGAAACTAACTCTGAAGACAATCCAGCACCTTCATTGCCCATCAAAATCAGAGTGGGACGACGTAAGTCTACCTCCCAGTAGGTTAAAGTCGCACTAGGCACAGTTGCCACGACTTGCATTCCTCGTTCCCGACACTGAGAGATATCTGCGATCAAATCAGAACTGCTCCGCATCGGTAGCCGAAACCATTGTCCAGCAGAGGCTCGCAGCACCTTTGGATTGTCCAGATCCACACTATCTTCACTGACACACAACCAATCCGCACCCGCAGCGGCGGCAGTACGAATCATCGTGCCGAGGTTGCCTGGATCTTGCACGGTTTCCAAAATTAGCCCCAAACCCGTAACTGGCAATGGGGACACCTGGCGGCTCATCCGGGGTGCCGTAGCGATGACACCATCGGGTTGAATCGTGGTAGCGATCGCTTTCAGAACTTCCTCGCTCACCACTTCAGCCCTTTGACATCGATTACAAGCTTGCTCCCACAATTGCTGGTGACGCTCCTGCCATTGAGGCGTACAACAGACCGTTTCTAACGGATAATCAACCGCACAAGCTTCCTCTAGCAAATGCGTCCCTTCCAACAAAAATATTTGCTGCTCCCGCCGTTCCTTGGAGCGATGTAACTTGCGAATTTGCTTGACCAGAGGATTCTGGAGACTCGTCAACATCAACAAGAATTAGGACTGAGGACTGAGGACTGTAGGACTGAGAAAGTGTCAAAAGGCAAGAAAGAACTTTTTCCCAATCTGGCAAAGGATTGAGTTCTGAGTGTTACTAAGTGACGAAATTCTTTATTAGCGTCTGACTACATGAGCGTCTGACTACCCTATCTCGATCGCCACTTTTTTCTACTCAGTCCTCAGTCCTGATACCTCAGTCCTAAAAATGCGGAACCCGGGACTTGAACCCGGAAGTCCTTGCGAACACTAGAACCTGAATCTAGCGCGTCTGCCAATTCCGCCAGTTCCGCTGACGTCTGGATTTATACCACCGATTTACTATCTTGCAACAAACCCTAGAATTTGTCAATACCTTTTATCCGGAAAAGTGAACCGATACAAGGTACAATGCTTCATCGACTGACAATGAAGCGGGATTGCTAATCTAGACATTTAAAATCTTTCCTGTAGAATCAAAACCAAATTTAAAAAAAAGCCACCCTATTCCGTGAAATTTGGAGGACAGACCTATTAACCCCCCTCTCAGCCTGACCGATACTTACTCTCTGCCCGAAGAAGACAAGTCCGTTTTGCACATTTGGGGTAGAGCTTCCTTGCAAGGGCACGTCAAGATTAGCGGCGCAAAGAACGCGGCACTAGCGATCATGGCAGGAGCCTTGCTGTGTCCTGAAGATTGCCGAATCCGTAACGTTCCCTCGCTTGTCGATGTCAAGCGCATGGGTCAAATTCTGTCGTCCCTAGACCTGAAGCTGGAATGGAATGGCGACATTCTCGACATCAACGCTAGCCACATTGGGCAATCAAAAGCTCCCTACGAGTTAGTTTCTCAGCTACGAGCTAGTTTCTTCATCGTTGGACCGATGCTGGCGCGACTGGGTGTAGCAAAAGTGCCACTACCTGGCGGTTGTGCTATCGGTGCCAGACCCGTCGATCTTCACGTCCGAGGTTTGCGGGACATGGGGGCAGATGTCCAAATCGATCATGGGATGGTCAATGCCCATGTAACTGGCAGCAATCGAAGATTAAAGGGAGCCAAAATTTATCTGGACTATCCCAGTGTTGGTGCGACAGAGACACTGATGATGGCGGCAACCCTAGCAGAGGGAGAAACAATCCTAGAAAACGCCGCCCAAGAACCAGAAGTCGTGGATCTCGCTAATTTCTGCATTGCAATGGGAGCCAAGATTCGCGGTGCAGGTACCAATACAATTGTGATTTCTGGTGTTCCCAGCTTACATTCTGTAGATTACAGCATCATTCCCGACCGGATTGAGGCGGGGACATTGCTCGTTGCAGGAGCAATTACCCATTCAGAACTAAGTCTGTCCCCAATTATTCCAGACCATCTCACGGCTGTGATTGCCAAGCTGCGGGAAATTGGAGCGACGGTACTCGAAGAAGCGCCCGACTGCCTGCGGATTATCGGAGGACAAACACACACGGCAACAGATATTGAAACATTGCCATATCCTGGATTCCCCACGGATATGCAGGCACAATTTATGGCATTGCTGACCCTCAGTGAAGGGGACAGCGTGATTAGCGAAACGGTTTTTGAAAACCGATTGCGTCATGTGGCAGAGTTGAATCGCATGGGTGCAGATATTCGCGTGAAAGGCAATCATGCAATTGTGCGGGGTGTGCCAATGTTATCGGGGGCACCTGTCCTAGCTACTGATTTGCGTGCTTCGGCGGCGTTGGTTTTGGCATCGCTGGCGGCAGAAGGAAAAACAATCATTCGAGGATTGCAGCATCTAGATCGGGGTTACGAAAAGCTGGAGGATAAACTACGGCAGCTGGGAGCTAAACTACAGCGGGTGCAGGATGATGACAGTTTGCCAGTTGAAAATTTGAAGGTTGAAGGTGACAGCCTGCCGGTTGAAGGTTTAAAGGTTGAAAGTTGAAGGCAGAATAATCGGTAATAGGTAGAGTGATGAGTGATGAGGTATTCATTCAAAACTCATAACTCAACACTCATAACAATTACCTTTTACCGAATTGTCTATTCCTTCACAATTTCTGTCAGCGCTGGTTTTAGGGTTGAATACTGATATTCAAATCTTTGGGACAAGGTGCGTTTTGGAAGAACTTGTTGCCCTTCCAAAACGACTTGGGCACCATCTCCTAAGAGACCTTCTAAAACAAAGCTGGGAACTGGTAGCCAGGAGGGTCGATTTAAAACTTCTCCCAAAGTTTGGGCCAATTCGTTCATCCGGACTGGATTCGGAGCTGTACCGTTTAGGACACCTTCAATTTCTGGGTGGCTGAGTGCAAATAGAATTAGATTCACTAAATCGTCTCGGTGAATCCAGGAGAACCACTGACGCCCTGAACCAATGGGGCCACCAGCAAACATTTTAAAGGGGGGAAGCATTTTAGCAAGTGCTCCTCCCATTCCTAAGACAATTCCAGTTCGCACAATTACCAGTCGCGTGCCGCTGTCTTTGACTTTTTGGGCTTCTGTTTCCCATTCTTTACAGACAGTGCTGAGAAAATCATTACCGGCTGAGCTAGTTTCATCAAAGGCAGCCGTCTCGCTGGTGCCGTAGTAGCCAATTGCAGAAGAATTAACTAAGACAGCAGGCTTGGGATTCGCTTGATTAATTGCTTCTACAATTTTTTGCGTCCCTAGCTTTCGGCTATTTAGGATCGTCTGCTTTTGTTCTGGAGTCCAGCGTTTTTCCGCAATCGGTTCTCCTGATAGATTCACCACAGCATCGCACCCAGCAATGGACTGTTGCCAGGAGCCTGATTCAGTGGGTGTATATGCAATGATTTCGAGATTGGGATAGGTGTTGGCAGGAAAGACTTGCTTCGCTTTCGCAGGGTTACGACTGAAAACCAAGATTTGATTTCCTTGAGCGTGTAGTCGTTCTACCAGACGAGAGCCGACAAATCCAGTTGCTCCTGTAATGGCTACTTTCATGCTTCTCTGGTTGCCTCGCTATCGGGGGTTTTTTTCGTGTCGCTGTAAGCCATACCATTGACCTCAGCATAGCGATTCATAAACCGCATAAATCTCTCCCAGTGGTCTTCTCGCTGAATTTCAAATTCGCAGTCCAACCGCTGAAAATCATCCCCTTCTGGTCCGCTGAAAACAAATTTTACAGAAGAAGGCTCAACGCTTATTTCACCTTCTTCATCCGTTAATCGCAGCCCATTAGAAAACTTATTTTTAAAGCTGTTGAATTTTTCTATGGCTTTCAGCTCGTTAAATGTCATCAATACCGTGCGGACTCCAGAACTGCGATTCCGCCGTAAGCTGACGTTACCGATTTCTTCAGGAATCCCTTCAAAAAATTGAATTAAGGGTGTATTAGAAGTCATGCACAAAATTAATGAAACTCATAAAGTAGTATACAAAAGTCAAATGCCCTCCGAGCGCTGACTCGGTGAGCTAGAGAGTTTAGAGGCGATCGCCTAAAATATTTTTGACAAGTTGTCGGTAAATGCGTCCTAAAACCGACATCCAAGGTAGGGAGATTTTTAACTCAACTTTTCCCTAACCAGATTCTGAGCAAGTAGCTTTAAATTTATTAATTACAGGGGTTGACTCCCCAAACTCCTCTTAGAAGCCCGAAGGAGCCTTGAAGATGGCTCTCCTTCACTCTATAGGGAAGGGGCTGGAGGTTGGGTCTGTATTGCACTCAACTGCAAACCGTTATCGTTGCTCAATCTTCGTCTTTCCTGTTCATCCTCCCAGTCTTAACCATCCAAACACATCCCTTACCGTTAGCCGCAGTTCTGTTAACAAGTCTGGAACAGGTAGCACGTCGAATGCTTCCTGCAACAATTCCGGTTGCTGTCCGGGAGGATAAACTAGCACGGAGCGTTCGTCTGGATCGAGTAGCCAGCCTAATTTGCTACCGTGTTTGAGGCAGTGCAGGATATTTCCGGTTACTTTGGTTTGACTTTGTTCTGGAGAGAGAACTTCAATTGTCCAATCTGGAGCAGCCTGAAATACATTGGCAATATCCTCATTTTCATCAAGAGGGATTCTATCCCAAGCAAACACCGCCACATCTGGCACGATTGACCGTCCGCCGAAGGTACACCGCAATTCCGGAAAAGCTAGGGCAATTCGCTTAGCCTCGACCACCTCATTAATAACAGTGACTAGCTTTCCCTGTAACTTGCTGTGCTTCCCTTGCGGCATTGGCTTTTGGATGCTTTGACCCTTGATGTATTCGCTGGCTGGCTTAGTTTCTGGCAGCTTCAGAAACTCCTCTAGAGTCAGGGTTTTAGGAGGTGTATGTACCATAAGCGCTCGCATAAATGCCGCTACTATTACCCTACTCGTGCAGTTTCACTCCCCGAATTGACAAATCCAACAACTCTACCGGATGCATGATGGGAATTGTCTTCTCTTGCAGTTCTAAATGCTTGCTAATTTGGATCGTACAACCGGGATTTGCCGAAGCAATTAATTCAGCACCCGTATTCAGAAGATTTTCAACTTTTTGCTTACCCAATTCTCCAGCAACTTCAGGTTGCAGCATATTGTAAACCCCAGCACTGCCACAACATAACGCTGCATCAATCGGTTCCCGAAGTTGAACGCCTGGAATTTGTCGCAATAATTGGCGCGGTTGTACGCTAATTTTTTGCCCGTGCAATAAATGACAGGCATCTTGATAAACCAAAGTCAATGGTTGATCGGAAATTGGGGAAAGTTTCGCCGTGATTCCGGCTTCGTATAGAAACTCTTGAGCGTCTTTCACTTTAGCAGCAAATTTTACGGCTTTCTCTCGATAATCGGAGTCATCTTGTAGCAGGTGTCCGTATTCTTTTAGAGTATGACCGCAACCAGCAGCATTGATGATGATGGCATCAACGTTTGTACCTTCAAAACTATCAATCATTTGGCGCGCGATCGCTTTTGCTTGTTCTTCCTGTCCTTGGTGATGTGGCAATGCAGCACAACACCCCTGAGCCTTTGGAATCACGACTTCACAGCCATTGGCAGTTAATACCCGTACCGTTGCTTCATTGACCTTTGAGAAGAATAGACGTTGCACGCAGCCCAAAATAACGCCCACTCGATAGCGTTTCTCACCCTCAGCCGAAATCACCTCTGGTAGGGTATCTACAAAGGTTCTGGGAGTAATTTCTTGCAGATTTGATTCCATCGCTGCTAAGCGGGGAGAAAGGCGTTGGAGTAATCCAGTCGAACGAACTAATTTCTGCAAGCCTAATTTCTGATAGACCATCAGAGGCGCTAGCAAAACCCGCAACCGATTAGGATAAGGAAATAGGGAAAAAATTAGTTTTCGATACAACTTGTCTGGCAAACTGCGCGAATAATTGCGTTCAATTTGGGGACGCATGGCAGTAATTAACTTGTCATACTGCACGCCAGAAGGACAGGTTGTGACACAGGCAAGACATCCTAAACAAGAGTCAAAATGCTGTACTGTTGCAGTATTTAGAGAAATCTCACCTTTATTGATAGCATCCATGAGATAAATTCTGCCTCTAGGAGAATCCATCTCTTTGCCAATCACCCGATAGCTGGGACAAGTAGATAGACAGAAACCGCAGTGAACGCAGCTATCAATTAACTTGGGATTGGGGGGATGATCGTTATCAAATCCGTTAATATTAATCGGGTTTGAGTCATCTAAATTTGTTAAAGAATTTTCTGATGTTTGCATGGATGAGTGTAATCTTCCCTACTTTTTAGACGGTGTTTTCTGCGATGAAAGCGCTTTGTTCACATTCCACCGATAAACCGACTTGGACTTAAAATATTTTCTGGATCAAATTGCGTTTTGATTTTCTGCATTAAATCCAGGGCGTTGCCGGTATAACCCCAGACATCTAGTTGCTGCTTCAAGAAAATCGGCGCTTCTAGAATTGTCAGAAACCCGCCGTGAGATTCACAGAGCGATCGCATCTGTTGTAAAAACGCGATCGCTGTTGTTTCTACAACGTCACTATTGCACCGCAATAGTCCCAACCCACTTCCAGCATGGATCAGACACATCACCGATGGGACGTGGATTTGCAGATGAGCCAAAATGGTCGCGGCGGCAGTTGGTAATACTCCTATTTTGCAAGCGATCGCTGCCTCTGTGTGAGATGCCCACATTTGTTCTTGTAACTTCTGCCATAACTCAGCCTCATCGGCATCTGAATACAAGACACCCTGTAAACCGAGATGTTGCCCCACTTCCAACCATCGAGCGCACTGTTCCTTCACGCTCGGCGATACACTTTGAAAGCGAGCGATCGCACCAATGCCCTCCCCTAAGCCTAAACTAGCCACGATTTGAGTGGATAGCAGGTCAACAGCCGTGGGCGTTAAGGCTGAAGCAAGCAAAGTTTTGGTGGCTGCGGCAATTTTTTCGGCTGTGCCAGTCAGCACTACGGTTGCAGATGCCTCAGGCAGAGGATAAACCCGAAACGTCACTTGACTGATAATCCCTAACGTTCCAAAAGAGCCGGTAAATAGCTTCATCATGTCGTAACCGGCAACATTTTTTACCACCCGACCCCCAGCTTTGGCAATCTGACCATCGCTGCGGACGAAAGAAAGACCCAGTAGCATATCCCTCACCCCACCATAGCGTTGTCGCAAAGAACCGCCCCCAGCAGTCGCAACAATACCACCAACCGTGGCGTCTTTTGGATAGGCTGGATCGAGGGCGAAAAATTGACCTTGTTGCGCTAGAATCTTTTGCAGTTCGGCAAATTTCATGCCTGCTTCGACCGTAACGGTTAAGTCGCCAACCGCATGAGCGATTAAGCGATTCAGACGTTCGGTACTGACAACCAAATTGACCCCATCGACTAATCCGCCCCAACCTAGTTTGCTAGCGCTGCCACAGGGTAAGATGCCCCACCGATGCTGGTAGGCATAAGCCATAACCTGAGCAAGTTCTTCCTCGGTGCGGGGAGAAACAATGCAATCAAGGGTGGTTCCCGGTGCAATTGCTTGAGATATTTGTGCTTTTCGAGTGGCTTCTATCTGTTCCCACGGCACAATCCCAGAGCTGGGGAGGAGACTTTCAAGTTTTTGGGCTACGCTATTCATTGCTTAAAAAAACATCTGTGCGATCGCACTCAGGTGGACATGAACACTAGCAAAACATAAGCACGGTACGCAAGTAACACTCAGTTCTCGACGTAACATCATTTAATTATTTAGTTATAAATTTATTTCTTTATATCTCAAGATAGATGCAGCACTTCATACTGGTATTTGTGGGGTCTATTTCTCTCTTTAGACAGGTTTAATTGAATGGTTCGACGAAAGAATATACCGGCATTACAGCAAGCAAGAAGGGCAGGGACAACCCGATCTTACGATAGGGAAAGCTTGCTAAATCGAATTACAACCCGAATTCGCCAATCTTTGGAGCTACAAGAGATTTTGGCGACAACAGCGCGGGAAATTCGCTCATTTTTAGACATGGATCGGGTCAAAATTTACCGATTTCACCCAGATGCCAGTGGAGAAGTAATTGCCGAATCTATAAATGGCGATTGTTTACCCTCTATGATGGGGCTGCGGTTTCCAGCCGAGGACATTCCGCCCAATGCTCGTGAGTTGTTTGTCAAAGTCCGCCAGCGAGTCATTGTCGATGTCATTTCTAGGCAGAAAACTCAAGAACAGTTAGATTGTCTATCAACCGGCAAAAATTTAGTAACTAGAGACATCCGCTATTCCCCAGTCGATCCTTGCCACGTCGAATATCTGACGACGATGGGGGTGAGTGCTTCTCTCGCCGTGCCAATCCTACATCAAAACAGCTTGTGGGGGTTGTTGGTGTGTCACCACGCATCCCGGCGCAAATTTAGCGAACAAGAATTACAAATTGTTCAACTGCTCGTGGATCAGGTGTCGATTGCGATCGCTCAGTCCAATCTTCTTCAAACCGCACGCGAACAAGCTCAGCATGAATCAACAATCAACCAAATTAGTAGTCTACTCCACTCTCCGCTAAAAATTTCAGAAATTCGGCAGACCGTTTTAGAAGAAACCGTTAGCGCCTTACACGGTGCTGCTGGCAGATTGTACATTACAGCAGATACAACAGGTCAGCCTGCTCAACTTTATACGACTGGCGAGCAGCCACTCCAAGCTTGGATTGAAGAAACTCCTTTTTGGCAACAAATTATCTCCGGGAAACCGAACAGCGTCGGTATCCCAGACAGTCCTTCTGAAAACAAATCCAAAGATAACCATCAAGATTTCAGTCATCAGAATCTCATTAATCACGCTTCTGACTCTTGGTTTTTACAGTCGGAATTTAATCCTCAAAATCATTTCCTTGAGTCTTCGCATAACAGCTACGGAGTAGCTAGGGAAATATCAAATTTTAAAAGTCAAAATTTTCTCTACACCATCCCCGATTTATATCAAGAACCACAACTAAAATATGCAGTCCCTGCTTTTGAGACAACGCCTATTCGCTCTATTCTGATCGTGCCTCTCAGTTATCATCAGCAATGCGTGGGGTGTCTCACCATCTTCCGGCATGAGATGAATACAGAAACCCTATGGGCAGGTCGTCAGAATCCCGACGAACGGAATGTCCGCCCCCGCCAGTCATTTGAAGCATGGCGAGAAATCACCCAAGGACAGGCTAAAGAGTGGACACAAGAAGAACTCAAGCTGGCTCAATCGGTGGGAATCCACCTCTACATGGCAGTAATGCAAAGGCGAGTAGAGGATACAATCCGACATCAGGCGTCTCATGACCTCTTAACGGGTTTGCCCAACCGGCTGTTATTCAATGACCGACTCTCTCTAGCGCTGGCAAGCACTCATCTGAATTGCGGCGATATGCTGGCAGTGGTGTTTCTCGACCTGGATGGTTTCAAAACGATTAACGACACGCTCGGTCATGCCGTAGGCGATCTACTGCTGCAATGTGCGGCTCGACGCCTCACAGATTGCCTGCGAGAAACCGACATTGTTGCCCGTTGGGGTGGGGATGAATTCACCATTATGCTCTCCCCAATCACTTGTTTGGACGATGTTACCAAGATTGCGAAAAGAATTCTGGGTGCCCTAAACGTTCCTTTTCATTTTGAAGATGTAGAGACTTATCACGATACCTCTTTACACATCAAAGCGAGTTTGGGGATTGCTTTAGCTCCTTATGATGGGGAAGACGCAGAAACGCTGTTAAAAAACGCCGATGCTGCGATGTACAGAGCCAAGCAACAAGGGCGCAATAATTATCAGCTATATACACCAGCCCTAGGGGCAAAAGCACTGGAACGGCTGAAATTAGAAAACCGACTTTACAAAGCCTTAGAACGTGAGGAATTTCTGTTGCACTACCAGCCGCAGGTAGACTTAAAAACAGGTCAAATCGTGGGCATGGAAGCGCTGATTCGCTGGCAATCTCCCGAACTAGGCTTAATTCCTCCTTATCAATTTATTCCTCTGGCAGAAGAAACGGGTTTGATCTCTCCGATTGGAGAATGGGTTTTGCGAACAGCTTGCAGGCAAAATCGTCTTTGGCAATCACTTGGAGTGCCGCCAATCCGGATTGCCGTGAATCTTTCAGGGCGTCAAGTTCAGCAACCCACTTTAGTAAAAGTTGTTGAGCAAATTCTAGCTGAAACTGAGTTGGAACCTCGTTATCTGGAACTCGAAATTACTGAGAGTATTGCAATGCAAGATGTGGAATGGACAATTTCTGTGTTGCAGAAGTTGCAGGAACTGGAAATTCACATTTCAATGGATGATTTTGGGACGGGTTATTCTTCACTGAGCTATCTAAAACACTTTCCGCTCAATACGCTAAAAATTGACCGCTCATTTATTCGCGATCTCATGACGAATACTCATGATGCTGCGATTATTAAGGCAGTTATGGCACTGGGTCACGGACTCAATTTAAAAGTGATTGCTGAGGGTGTTGAAACAGTAGAACAATTGGATTTTTTGTACTCAGTTCAGTGTGATGGTTTGCAGGGTTATCTGTTTAGTCCCCCGGTTCCGGCGGAAGCGGCAACAGAGATCCTGAAATCTAAAAGGTTAAAAAATCAAAGTTAGAGATTCTCAGTTTGTAGGACAGGGCGATGTTATCAATGATTCTGGTGTACTCTAACGCGAAGAGCTGCGTCTAGCAGTATCCCTTGACGCGATCGCGTCCCTCTTTTTTCGCTTGATATAGCGCTTCATCGGCTGCTGCAATCAGCGCTGCCGGTGAAGAGGTTAAACTGGGAACTATGCTGGCGACACCCAGACTCAGCGTGACGTAGGGGCTAACTGGGGAGTGGACGTGGACAATCTCTAAGCTTTTGACCATTGAACGGATCGACTCGGCGATGTAATTGGCACCCGCAGAGGGAGTGTTGGGCAAAATTAAGGCAAACTCCTCGCCTCCATAACGGGCAACTAAATCGGTTGAGCGCTTTAGCATCAACCGAATCGCACCAGCAACCTGTCGCAAACAGCTATCTCCAGCTTGATGACCGTAGGTATCGTTGTAAATTTTAAAACAGTCAATATCGCAGAAAATCAGCGATATTGGCGCTTGTTCTCGTCCCAGCCGCCGCCACTCTTGGGCAAGATATTCGTCAAACCTGCGCCGATTTGCCACCTGAGTTAAGCCATCCAGAGAAGCGATACACTGCAACTCCCGGTTGGCTTCCTCCAGCTGTTTAAAGAGGGAAGACTGCTGAATTGCGATCGCTAACCCGACGGACAATTGTTGCAACAACTTAATTTCATAAGGCTCCCAGTGACGAGATCCAGAGCATTGATGGACGCAGAGTATCCCCCACAAATGAATTTTGGCGGCTGGATTGGATAAAGAGGGACGGAGTGGGGCGGGATTGTTGCTATTCGATTCATTATTCGCTTCTCGGTTGCTTCCTCCCTGTTCCCGAATCAAGATTGGCACCATCAAATTTGCCCGAATTCCTGCCCCTGCGAGTAACTTCACGTAACTCGCAGGCAGATCCGCTTGGTAAATATCATCCACCGCTGACACATACCCGGTGGTTTGAAATTTTTGGATATATTCCGTCTCAAAGCAGGGGTCATACAGCGAGACATCCAGAATCGATTCACAACCGGGTGCAACAGATTCGACGACAAAGCAGGCACCGCGAGCATCGAGCCGATAGAGAGCAACTCGTTCGGCTGGCAGAAAGTTTCGCACCTCTGCAACCGCTGTGTTGAGGATTTCGTTTAAATGCAACGATTGGCGGATGCGCCCTTGTATTCTTCCCAGCAAGCGCTCTCGCTCAATAGAAGAGCGTAATGCCTCCTCAGTTCGCGTCCGTTCTGTAATGTCAAGAAAACTCCAAACCCTGCCAATGATTTGTTCGCCGAGTCGGTACGGTGTGGAGTAGCGCTCAAAGATTTTCCCGTTTTTTAATTCCAGAATGTCGTATGCCTTAGTTTCTGGTTGCCTGGAAAGTTCCCAAACCTGCTTTAGAAAGGCTTCTGGCTCTTTTAACTGGTCTTTAAGAAAGACGATTTGTTCGTTAGCGCGAGGCGAGCCGATTAGGTCTTCGGGAACCTCCCACATCTGAAGAAACTTCTGATTGTAGCTGACAATATCTCCTTCTAGGCTGACTGCAACGATGCCGTCAGCAGTTGATTCAAGCGTGGCGCGCAGCAGAGAAAGCGATTTCTCAACTTTTTCCTCTGCGGTTTTACGCTCTGTAATCTCAATGTAAGCGATCGCAACGCCATAATCTTTGAGAGGAATGGGAATCGCAGTGACGTTAAGCCAGGTGATTTCATCCTGGTCATTTACAATCCCGATTTCTCGATTTTCAATCACTTGATTTTCTTTTAACGCCCGAACGCTAGCAAATTCTTCCGGTGGCATCGAGCTGCCATCCGGTCGAGCGATTCGCCATTCTTTGCTGTCGCACCTTCTATTTTTATGGTTTTCAATAGATAACTTTAGAATTCTTTCTGAAGCTTGGTTGGCTTCAACAATATTGCCGTTATTATCGGTAATGGAAATGCCAATTGGGAAGCATTGAAAAAGAATTTTATATTTTTCTTGACTTTCTCTTAACTCAGTTTCTGCTTGCTGGCGTTGGCTAATATCGCACGAAACAGCGATAATTTCTTGCACTGCTCCTGTATCCGGATGGCGGATAGTTCGGAGCGTAGTTTTAAACCAAATGTAATAACCTTGCCGATGACGAATTCGGTAGCTAATTGTGTTGATTTCTTGAAAATTTAGTTGAGTTGGATGTTCTCTTAAAGCAACCGGATCATTCTGAGCAAATTGCTCTATCAGGACTAAATCTTGCGGATGGCAAAATTCAAGCACCGAGCGTCCCAGAAGTTCATCCGGCTTATATCCCAGTAAAATACTGCATACAGGTGAAACGTAGAGGTAAACACCTTCCGGAGTATGAGTGGAAATCATGTCGGTGCAGTCTGATGCCAGCAATCGGTCACGAGTTTCCCGCTTAGACAATTCTAAGTTTGAATAGCCGAACAAGTTTTCCGGTTTTGGGTTATGGCGATCGCTAACGACTGGCATCAGACTGGTTGGCGTCATGATTCCGACCAGTTGACCGGATTCATCCTCTACAATCAACAGATGGCGAATCTGATGGTGGTAAAATAGTCGGCTGATGGTTTGAATATCTTGTACTTGGGATTCGTTCAGGGTAATCAGCGGCTGGTTCATTAGTGCAGCGATCGCTACACCTTTAATGTCTCTACCTAAAGCCGTGACTCGAACCAAATCCCGTTCTGTAAAAATTCCGATGGGGGTTGGTTTCGCTAGTTGTGTTGGTTTTTCCGCTGTTACCTGCTCTTCTACCACGATGACACAGCTAGCCTGCGCCTGACTCATCAATGCGATCGCTTCTGTGGCTAGCGTGTCAGGAGTTACCGTCAGAGGGTTGCGATCAATTGCTTGATGGAGCGGTAAAGCGTAAGGGTAGAGCATAGAGAACACATTATTAGTTTCTTTAATAGAATTAACCATTCTTATTAATTATTTTAAATTTTAATTGAACGAAGCGGAACCGTTTGCTGGGTAATGTGGTAGGGAGTAAGCATAGATGTGGCGATTGAATCGCATCTGAGTAAACGACTATGGCTTTACAGATAGCTTTTTAAGCAATGAAACAATTGTATTTTGTAATAAAAAAACCAGCTAGCTAAAAATTCTCACCAAATAAAGGGCTGAAGGCATTAACATTCTTTATCAACTTTCCTGCCAAACCCGGACAAGACAGCAATTAACTTATAAAAAAAATCTGAAATCTGCTGCCAAGGGTGCCTTAAAACAGAATGGTATTTCCTCAAAGGTTAACCCGATCCGTCGCATTGCCAACGCTAGTTAGTCAAAAATCTTCGCTCTATCACTGAAAAGCTAGCTATGTTCGTACCTACGAACCCCTTTGCCTCATGTCTCTTAGAGAATTAATTCCAGCAGCCAGCACAAAAAATCAACCGATCTAGAACAATCCTATTTGAGTTGTGAGATGCTAGCGGTTCAAATCCCCAGCTTCTCCTTCAAACTCAGGAATCTCGCCTTTCTCGAATCCTTGAGGACTGCTTTAATTAAGTTTAGATATTTCTTTCTTGAAACAGGTCGAAAAGTATTCGCTGGCTTTTATCCTCAACAATCAAAAATTTTATCAAATCTCCCTTTTAACCTTATTTTTTCGCTTTAGCATAATTTTCAAAAAACTTTGTATTTATTGGAACAAAATACTCGTAATGCTAAACGCCTATAACCTTTCACGAAGTAAACCATAAAAACTTATAATTAATAAAATTATTTTTTTAGTTTACTAAACTTATTAATATATTGTGGTTGTTGTCTTGTTTGAAAAAACGATCTAGTTTAAACAGAGGTACTCAGCCCTGGGCTTGGCAAATTAAACGAAGGCGCATTGCTGAATGCCGACAGCTAAACACATATCCAATTCTAGAAAATTTAAAAATCCTAAAATGTTTGACTTTCTTAATCCAATCCTAGGGCGTCATCCAGAACGTAACAAAGCCAACGTTGAAATCTATACTTGGCAAACTTGCCCCTTTTGCATCAGAGCCAAGATGTTGCTCTGGTGGAAGGGCGTCAACTTTACTGAGTATAAAATTGATGGTGATGAAGCAGCCAGAGCGAAGATGGCTGAACGTGCCAACGGGCGTCGAAGCGTGCCGCAGATTTTCATCAATGAGCAGCACATTGGTGGGAGCGATGACCTCTATCAACTGAATACAGGCGGACAATTAGACCCCCTACTGGCTCAACCCGCCGTTCAAGGCTAGAATCAGCCAATACAGGTGAATTTCGTTTATATAGTCGGTACGGGCACAAGCGCATGGCTATTGAAATTCCGCCACCGGAAATTGAGGACTCTGCTTACCTAGTTCACCGACAATGGATGATTCAAGCGCTGGAACTTGCCGAGAAGGCGGGTGATGCTGGAGAAGTACCAGTGGGAGCAGTAATTGTTAGTGCAGATAATAACTTGATTGCAGAGGGTGAAAATCGCAAAGAACGTGACAAAGACCCGACTGCCCACGCCGAAATTTTAGCTCTTAGAGCTGCTGGGCAAGCAATGCAGGACTGGCACCTTAACGAATGCACGCTCTACGTCACCTTAGAACCTTGCCCCATGTGCGCTGGTGCGATCGCGCTAGCACGTCTGCGACTTCTCGTTTACGGTGTGGACGATCCAAAAACTGGCGCGATTCGTACCGTTGCCAATATTCCAGATAGCGCTTGCTCTAACCACCGCTTGCCGGTCATAAGTGGTATCTTAGAGTCTGCCTGCCGCCAACATCTGCAATCTTGGTTTGCCCAGCGGCGCTTAAAAAGTCAAAAGTAAAAAGGCAAAAGGCAAAACAAAAAAATTGCTCTTATTTATGTTTACTTTTACTCTGCTAATGACAGCATGAGAACTGTCCTTCTACTAGAAGACAGATGCCGTAATCATACATAAGCTGGAATTATGGATGCTGTGAGAAGTTTTATTCGTGATGACTCAGCCCGACCCCTCTGAACAAACGATAGAGACACCAAAACCTGTCAAGGTAGTTCCTGTTACTTCCCGTGTTTTACCTTGGCTAGCTTCCTTAGGCTATAAGGTGACAAAATATCTTGTCATTCCCTTTTACTTTGGTAAAGCCGAAGTCACCGGACAAGAAAATATCCCCGCTACCGGGCCGGTGATCCTAGCTCCTACCCATCGCTCTCGCTGGGATGCGTTTGTCGTGCCTCATGCGGCTGGACAACCTGTGACGGGTCGTGACCTGCGGTTTATGGTGTCAGCGGATGAAATGAAAGGGTGGCAAGGCTGGTTTATCAGCCGCATGGGAGGGTTCCCAGTAGATACCCGAAATCCGGGAGTTGGCACTTTTCGTCATGGCGTCGAAGTTCTCCGCCAGGGAGAAGTGCTAGTCATCTTCCCGGAAGGCGGCATCTACCAGGATACGCAAGTTCACCCCCTCAAGACGGGTTTGGCGCGCATTGCCTTGCAAGTGGAATCCAGCCAACCAGAATTGGATGTCAAAATTGTGCCGATTAGCGTCCGTTACGGCAGCCCGGTGCCGCATTGGGGATGCGGTATCAAAGTTAACATTGGTGAGCCGATCTCAGTCGCGAATTATTGCAGCAATACGCCAAAACAAAGTGCGAAAAAACTAACCGCCGATTTAGAAGCGGCGCTTAAACAGATAGATGGATGCGAAGTAGAAGAGGCGGATACGCTCTCTACTGCTCCCCCTTTAAATGAAGTATCGGGCGCTCAGTCATCGTTTTAACCTTTCTATAGAAATTCTCATTCATTCGCAAACAAGAGCTTTTAGGGAATCAGTAATGGGAGACGGCTCATTACTCACGACCATTACCGCTATTTCTATCTATCCAGCAACATACTCTGATTGCCGATAAAAGACTGAGTAGGGGCACTGCTGTGCCCCTACTCAGATGCCCAAGGTTAATTCCCAGCTGTTCAAAGTTCCTGTATCCATCTGGGCATAATCCACGACCCACAACTGCCAGATGCCTGCTACGGGTTTGTTGAGAAGTTGCTGGAGTGCGGGTGTATTTTGCAGCGTGTAGGTGGCTTGCAATTGAGTTGTAGAACCCAGAGTGCGACCTTGCAACAGCACCGTAATTCCGTTAGGACTCCTCACGCTAACTTCGATATCCCCCAAAAACTGGTGTTGAATGTTGACGCTGACTTGGATATCTCGTAAGGGACTGGCGTAAGTTACGTTAATTGGGCTGGTAACGCCTTGGGAGTTGTAGTCGGGAATGGGGACGAGGTTGTCGTTGCGTCCGTGCAAGGCTTGCGAGGCTTGCGAAGGTTGGACGCGCTGCTGTTGAGCAGCTTGAACAGCTTTAAAAGCGTTGACTTTGCCATAGCCGAACCACTGAGAGAAACCGTTTGCATCGTAACTGCCCAATCGAAAAGTCAATTGGGGGTCGGGGTCGGGGTCAACGACTTTGTCAGCGGTTTGTTGCAGAATTTGCCTAACTTCTGTTGCAGTTAAATCGGGATTAGCTGACAGAATGAGGGCAGCGACACCTGCGACCACGGGACAAGCACTAGAGGTACCGCCAAAGTCACTGGTGAAGTTGCTGCTGTCGTAGCCAGCGGCTCCGAGTCGGTCAGTGGTAAAGATGCCCAATCCAGGCAGCAATGCTCTGACTTCGGGGGCGGTACTGACATAGCCGGTTTGTTCAAACCACATTCCCGGCGGGGCATTGTTACTGGGGGCACAGACAGAGACGTTGGTTCCCCAGTTACTGTAGGCAGATTTTTTGTTGAGGCTGGTACAAGCAGAAACTGCGATCGCATCTGGATGAACGGTGAAACCGCCTAGCCACTGGGTAGGGCCTTTTAGCAGGTTATTAGGCCATCCCTGCTCGTTAATCGTGCCACTGATGGGACGATTTGCATTCCCGGCAGCAAAGACGATGACGCAGCCTTTACCGTCTCGTCCTTGGGTCGCGGCACGAGTTAGGGCGGCGCGTTGCCGCAGAGACAGGGGAAAGTAGACGGCTGCTGGCCCCCAGCTACAGGAAATGACCGCAGCACCGTTGTTGGTAGCCCAGTCAAAGAGTTGTTCGATGGTTTCGTCATCCAGATAGCCGGTGGTGCGGAGGGGCATCAGGGCACAGCCTGGGGCAACTCCCACAATGCCGGTGCCGGTTTCTTCTGCGACTGCAAGCCCAGCACAGGCGGTTCCGTGGTTTTCATTGTCGTCTCCAGGTAGCGGCAAGAAGTCTTGTTCTTTGAAGTCTTTAGGAGCAACAATTTTGCCGGTTCCCTGAAAATCTGGGTGGTTGAGGTCGAAGCCATCATCTGCCACTGCGACAACGATGGAACGGATGCCTTTGGTGATATCCCAGGCTTTCTCAACCGAAATGTGAGAACCGGCTGCTATCTGAGATCCGCCAAGGTTGTTGAGATACCATTGCTTGGGATAGAGGGAATCTTTGGGTCGGTAGTGCTTTTCTTGTCGAACAACGATATTGGGTTCGGCGGTAAGTACCTCTTGTCGCCCCATTAAGCGGTTGGCAATTTTAATGGGATTTTCCCGTGCTTGCGGACTGACCTCGAAGACGAAGGTGTTGGGAATACCGCTAACGGGTCGCAGCAATTGTAAGCCAAATAATGATGCGATCGCTCTTTGGGTTTCTTCATCCACCGATGGGGCAAACTGAATAGTCACCTGATCCGTTAGGTAAACTAACGTTTGCGGATTCTCTTTAAGTTTATAGACATGACTGGCAAAGGCGACGTCCTCAGATTCTCTTGCCGCCTGCATGGCTTCGTCCCGTTGGGATGGGTCAACAATAAATTCTTGTAGGGGAGGAGTCATCCCGCTTCTACCGGGGATTTCCTGGTGTGCTTGGGCGGGAATGGTTTGCGCGAACTCCTCAGATGCAGCGTCGGAGGTAGCGGGGCGGACCGTGAAGCGATCGCTCACTTTCTCCAATGCCAGTTCTTCACCCCCCCGCTGTAAAATACGACCGACGCTTTCTTCTGGCACACTAGCCGCAGATTGGTCATTGCTCATTGGTAAACAGCTAAGTTTTAATTTTTTATTTTTATTCTCTATAGCAATTCTATTCTTTTTGTAACATCATAGTTTCTCTTGATTCTTCCTTTCTGTTTTATCAATATTGTATTTTTAATCCCAATGAAATTTTTAGATTTCTTGACAATTATTGCAAATTACTTTATTGTCTGCTAACAAGTTTTACTAAAATCAAAAAATCGGTAGTTCAACTAAAAAACAGGTGATTTTAGATTCGCTTTCCACTTTAATTGTTCCTCCTAAATAAGCTACCATTTTTTGAACCAATGCCAGTCCTAGACCAGTTCCGCCATGCTTCCACGGGTCATTACTTGGAATGCGGTAGAACTTATCAAAGATTCGGGGAATTTCATCTGTAGGAATTTCGATTCCAGAATTAGTCACTTCGAGCTGAAGCTTTTCTGATTTAGCATGGACAGCTACCTTAATTTTTTCTCCTTGCGGAGTATATTTACAAGCATTATTCAGCAGCTCGGTGAGGATGCGTGCTAAACAGAATGGATCGGAGATTAGAATCGGCAGTTCTTCGGGAATCTCTACTTGTAAGATTTGCTTGTGTTTGTGGGTTCGCTGTTCAAAAGGTTCTACGATATGGGGAATCCAGTCTTGTAGATGAATCGCTGTTTTTTCTAAAGGATGCGCCTCTGCATTGAGTTGCTGTAAGTGGAGTAGATCGTTAATCAGATTAATCTCTCGGTCACACTCATTATTTAACAGCTCAAAATAGCAATAACCTGGGTGTCTCTCCGCACTTTTATTAGCGATTTCATCCCGCCAATTGCAGGTTTCTTCCATAATCACTTCCAACATCTGAATTGCCATTTTCATGTTGGATACGGGGGTGCGTAACTCATGAGAAACCGTACTCAAAAAATCATCTTTGAGAAAATTGAGTTTTTCTAATTCCTCAACTTGAGCCAGTGAAGCTTGGTAAAGTCGGGCTTGGCGAATTGCGATCGCGCATTGATTAGCAACCTGCTGTAATAAGCGAATCTCTAGTTCGTTAAAAATATATTCCCGATCGTTTAATAACCACAGATCGCCCAAAACCCCTTGGTCATCAAAAATCGGACAAGCCAAAACTGAAAATTCACCGGAAACCGGCTGAATTGGGTTAGGGCCTATTTTGCAAAATTGTAAATGCTTTCCTTGCAATAGTTGGGAGTAAATCGCCGGATTACTTGCCATTTGGATTTCGCTTCCCTCAGATGAAGGCATGGAAAGCGTGTACTCATAGCAAACCGTGGAAGTAGCCCCATTAATGTCATATAACGCCGTATCGCAGTATGTAACTCCCAGCACTTGTGCTAATTCTTGCACGGCTGTTTGCAAAATTTGGCTCTCATCAAGGCTGTCACGCACTTTATCAGTAATTCGTTTGAGCATCGCTTCAAATTTGAGAGCTTGCTGCAACTGGCTGGTGCGTTCCTGTACCTGGTGTTCGAGGTTTGTGTTGAGCCGCTGCACCTGTTGGTAAAGTTCAGATTGTTGAATCGCGATCGCTACCTGAATTGCCAACGAACTGAGAAAATCAATCTCCCACGGTTGCCAGTGCCGAGGTTGCGAACAGTGATGAGCAATCAACAGCCCCCACAACTGAGTGCTATCCGTGCTAGGGGCTATTTGGGAACTGAGCGAAGGTTCCTCCCGGCTCGCCGGTTCCCTTTCCTCAGCCCTGTTTTGCAAGATGGGCACTACCAAATTAGCTTTGACTTGAAACTGAGACATTAAATCGATGTAACACTGTTTCAAGCCAGCGTTGTAAATATCCTCCGTAGCTCGGATACGTCCCTGTTTGTAAGGCTTGACATAGTTTTCGGCAAAGCATGGATCTACAATGGTTTTCCCTAAGATAGGAGTCCAGCGCTCATCTACAGATTCCACCTCCACCATGCCACTCCAATTTGGATTGAAGCGATAAATCACCACTCTATCGGTCTGAAGAAATTGCCGCACCTCGCTGGCTGTAGTATTGAGAATTTCCTCTAGATTCAGAGATTGGCGGATGCGCTCCAGCATCGCTCCCATTAGCCGTTGTCGCTGATTTTGCTGTCGTAATTCTTCCGCTGCTCGACTCGCTTGGAGGAGACGACGCATCCGTTGGCGCAGCACTGCCCAGTGAACCGGCTTAGTCACGTAATCGGTAGCACCTGCCTCAAACGCCTGATTGACAGATTCTCGGTCATCAAGACTGGTAATGATTAAAACAGGTGTGCGATCGCCTTGAGGAAGTGATTTTAACTGGCGACAACAACTAAAGCCATCCAGAATCGGCATCAACGCATCTAGCAACACAATATCTGGATGTAGGCTGATGTAAGCAGCTAAGCCTTCCTCTCCATCACTTGCCTCTGCCACTGTGTAGCCTTCGTGTTCAATCATGGCGCGCAGCTGCATCCGTGTGAATTTGTCATCGTCAACAATCAGGACGAGGTAGGAATCTGGTTCGGTGCAAGTAATATTCATTGCTGACTTGATTGTGCTTCCATCTGCAAAGCCGTTTTCACTTTTTCATACTCTGTTTCAATCTGTACAACAATTTTGGATGCACCCGCAATTTCTCCAGTCCGGCTCATCGCTTCTAGCTGTTTACACAAAGTAGCCAGTTGTACTGCCCCAAGAGCGGCACTGCTGGCTTTCAAAGTATGAGATGCTTGCCTGAGCGCGATCGCATCTTGGTTACTCACTGCTGTCTCCATTGCTTGCAGCAGTTTGGGAGCATCTTCTAAATAGCAATGAATCAATTGAGTCAATAAATTTGAGGCTTTCCCTCCCACTGTTTTAGCAAATGCTTCCAGGATCTTCGCATCAATAGGAGTACTGAATGATAATGTTACATCGCTACCCTGTCCGCACTCAGTATTCAGTGAAGTAGTGGCTTCGCCCTCTCTTTTTTTGACTTCCCCAATCCCCGACTTCCCTGCACCTTTGTACCCCTGCACCTCAGTGCCCTTGTACCTCAGCAAAGCCTGAACTAACTCTTCCTTCCGGAGCGGCTTGCTGATATAGTCGTCCATGCCAGCTTCCAGACACGTTTCGCGATCGCCTTGCATGACATTCGCCGTCATAGCAATAATCCAAGGTTTTGCGCTCCCATCGGTTGCCAATTCTTTTTGGCAGATGTTACGACTCGTCTCTAAACCGTCCATTTCTGGCATCTGCACATCCAGCAGCAGCAGATCGTAGGGTTGACCCCGCAAAGATTCCAGCACTTCTAACCCATTGTTAACAACATCGGCTCGATATCCCAACTGTTGAAGTATGTGCAAAGCAACCTTCTGGTTCACCCGATTATCTTCGGCGACAAGAATTCGGAGGGGAAGACTTTCGGCAAAGGGGAGCTGAAACTCAGGGAAAGTAAAGGGTGCGCGATGCACCTTGATCGGCTCTCGTACCAACAGATCGCTCAAGGTATTGTAAAGCTGAGATTGTTTAATCGGCTTATTCAGGAAGGTTGCAAATTTTACTCGATCTAACTGTTTCCCCCCCGGTTCCTTGCCAAACGTTGTCAACATCACCACGGGTAATGCTTGAGCGTTCGGTAAGGAGCGAATTTCTGTCGCTAGGCTCAAGGCGTCCATCCCTAAAATTTGCCTATCGAGAATCACCATATCAAAACGCTCTCCTTGCCGAAGCCAGTTTAACGCCTGGGCACCCGATTCAGTTGCCTTCGGCATCATTCCCCAAGATTGCGTTTGCAAAATCAAAATCTGGCGGCTAGTAACGTTGGCATCCACAATTAATAGCCGTTTTCCAGCTAACTGCGGCTGGACAGCATCGAGTTCAACAAGTGGACAGCCAGGAAAATCTCGGACGACGATCGTGAAATAAAAGGTGGAGCCGCGTCCCACTTCGCTTTCAACCCACATCTGACCCGCCATCATTTCACTCAAGCGTTTGCTAATCACCAGTCCCAAGCCGGTTCCCCCATATTGACGGGCGGTAGAGGCATCAACCTGGCTAAACGACTTAAATAAACGATTGATTCGGTCTGAAGGAATCCCAATTCCGGTATCTTTGACGGAAAATTGGATTTCGTAATAGGTTTTAGGGAATGAATCAGGGGCAATGGATGATTGGTTTTCTGGCCGGTGACTAATTGCTGACTCCTGATTAACCATTACTTCTGTTGCTGTTACAGAAACCACGACTTCTCCAGCAGAAGTAAATTTAATTGCATTACTTAGCAAGTTCACCAGAATTTGGCGCAGTCTGATTTCATCTCCTAGCACGATGCTAGGTGTTCCTGTCTCAATTCGGTAAGCAAGTTCTAAGCCTTTTTCAAAAGCATGAGGAGCCAGTAAATCTAAGGCAGCTTCAATGCAATCTAACAAATTTAAAGGTTGTTCTTCTAATTCCAGCTTGCCAGACTCGATTTTTGAAAAGTCGAGAATGTCATTAATAATTTTCAGTAAGGAATCGCCACTGCTACTGATAATCTCGACAAACTTTCGTTGCTGGAACGTTAGTTCTGTATCCAATAGCAAGCTTGCCATCCCGATGACTCCGTTCATCGGAGTGCGGATTTCATGGCTCATCATCGCCAGAAATTCGCTTTTAGATCGCGTTGCTTCCAGTGCTGCCATCCGTAGAGCGACTTCAGCTTGTACGGCTTTTTGAGCGGAGAGTCGCAGTTCCAATTCATCAATGACGATGGCGGCTAAGTCTTTGAGAGTTGCCTTTTCTGCTTCGGTCACTTGACGGGGTTGAGAGTCGATTACACAAATAGTGCCTAAGTTGAAACCATCGCGTGTCTGCAAGGGAGCCGCCGCGTAAAAGCGAAGTCCAAATTCCCCAGATACTAAGGAATTTGCTAATGTCCGGGGGTCTACTTCGGCATTCAGAACGGTGTAAACGTCTTCTTGCAAAATCGCACTGGCACACAGTCCAGGTTCGCGTTCAATTTGCTGAACTTCTAGCCCATGATGGGATTTAAACCAGATCCGGTCGTGGTCAACGATGCTAATAATGGAAATCGGGACATTAAAAAACCGGGCAGCTAGAGCTGTAATTCGGTCGAAGGCTCCATCTGGAGGTGTGTCAAGAATGTCGTAGCGACGCACTGCGGCGAGTCGGTCAGCTTCGTTATCGGGAATCATTGTTATATCAACTATCAATGGATTGTCTGGCTGACATACCTGGGGGTAGACACCACTTTCATCCTTCTCTACATTCTTGCGGTTATGTCAATTTATAATTTTTGTTTTTAGAATTGCTCGGAAACTAGCAACCCAGCCCATGCTAATTCCTGTTTGAGGGCTTTGAGTTGCTGTTGATCCACAAGTAGCGCGTCTGAGCCTAGCGTTAAATTGCAGGGGGGTTGGAATGTTGCGCGAGTAGAGATCGCTTTAAAAACGACTGCATTGGGACACCATAGTACAACTACTTTAGCAAGTTCCACGATCGCTATTTTCCACTTCTCTGCCCAGGGGAGTAAAGGATAAATAAAGTGTGTTTCCGGGTATACAACCGTCAGTAACAAAATAGCGATCGCTCTTTTGTTGTGCCAACCGAATCTGAAGCCAAGTTCGGCAATGCTTTGTTAAAGTTGGTTACAGATTGCTGAAATAGCCACTCGTCCTGAAAAACTATCCAATGACTATTAGCAAAAACTTCTACATCTCAAAAGAAGATTACCTAGAGGGAGAGCGAGTCAGCCCTATCAAACATGAGTATAGGCGAGGGCAAGTCTATGCAATGGTAGGGGCAAAGAAGCCTCATATTATTATTGCTGGCAACTTAGTTACTTTGTTCAATAATCACCTTGAACACGCCCCCTGCATTGTTCTTTCTTCAGATATTAAAGTCAGGCTTGAGTCAGCAGACTGCTATTACTATCCCGATGTTGCAGTAACTTGCGATGAGCGGGATACAAACTCTACAGACGACTTCATCCTCTATCCCATTTTGGTCATTGAAGTGCTATCTCCCTCAACAGCAGCTTTTGACAGAGGAGAGAAATTTGCTGACTATCAAACGTCGCCATCTTTACGAGAATATGTGTTAATTCATCAATCTCAGATAAGCGTCGAGTGTTTTCGCCTTTCCGATTCAGGCGATTGGGTTTCTCAAATTTACCGCCAAGGAGATGAAGTTTACTTCGCAAGTATCGATTTTCGCTGCGATATTGCTTCCATCTATCGAAAAGTCCCTGGACTTCAGAATGCTAATGCGTGAACATGAGAGCGATCGCTCTTTGGTCAAACCAACGGCATCGAAAAGAAGTTCCACAATCCTCTGTTGAAGCTAGGGTACAATTTGCCAAAATAGGTGCGAAAGCAAGGGGGGTGCTTTTCCAGGAATAACTATAACTATTCCTGCCTTGGCCCATTGTCCAAATTCCGAGCATTGTCAAAGTGTTCAATAAAAGCTGCAACAGTTAAAGGATTATCAATTCGCACCCCTAACTCTCGCTCACGGCTTTTAGCATCTGAGGCTAGAATGTTATGGCTGCCTACCATAATAAATGAATGGTCACACACCAAATATTTTTCATGAGTTCCTAATAGTTTTAATCTAAACTTCCCCCGATAGTTATGTTCTAATTTCTCTAGAGTAGGAAGAGCGCTGTATCCATCCCAGTGGCGGTGTTTTTCTTTTGCTACTGAAATAAACTCCGAACGGCTCATTTTTTTGGGTTGACTAGGAAATATATCACTTAGGTGGCCCCAACCTATATCAATCAAACCGCCTCCTTCAAGGATTCTAGTAAACTTCTGCAACACTTGAAAATCGATACCATACTGCGTGAGCCAAGGACTAACAATAATTATCCGCTCTTTAGTCTTGTCTAAAGCTTCCATTAAGAGGGTACGACTAGCGACACGGTCAATTACCAACTGAATAATTCCCTTCTGCTTGATGCCGTGCAGTTCAATATTATCTAACTTAGTGTTTTTTAAGTTAGCTCCACTTAAGTTTACATCAGTTAAATCTGCATTACTTAAATCAGTTCCTGATAAATTTGCGTTGCTTAAATCGGCGTTCCTTAAATTAGCTGAGTTGATTTTGGAGTTAGTTATATTAGACCAATCTAGTTTAACTCCAAGTAAATCCGCTTCACTGAGGTTTGAACCGCTTAGGTAAGCCCCACTCAGATTAGCATTTCTTAGGTTAGCATTTCTTAGGTTAGCGTTTCTTAGGTTGGCAAAATTGAGCCTTTCAAATTTTGCCATATTCAGATTTTCCCTTTTCAAGTTTGGAATACTCGATTTATCAAAATATATTTCACATAAATCTTCAGTAATACTTAAGTCAGCATTTCTTAAGTTGGCATTACTCAGGTTAGTATTTTCTAAGCTAACGCCAATTAAGTGAGCAGATGTCAGATCAGCATTACTCAGGTTGGCTCCATCTAAGTTGGCAAAACTCAGATCAGCATTACTCAAATTGACACCTTCTAAATTGAGTCGAGCTAAATAGGCATCACTCAGATTGGCACTTTCAAGGTTGACTTTAGTAAGATTTGTGTCTTTCAATTTAGCATAAGTGAGATTAGCACCAGTAAGGTCTGCACCACTTAAATTAGCATTGCTTAGGTTGACATTGCTTAAATTTGCAAATTTTAAACAAGCATTACTCAAGTTGACATTACTCAAATTTGCACTATTCAAGTTACATCCATTTAAAACAGCTTCCTTTAAGTCACAACCACTCAAATCTGCATGCAACAAATAAGCATTAATCAACGTGCCACGTCGTAATCTGGTACGTTGAAGCTTTGCATAGGCTAGGTTAGCCAAACTCAAGTCAGCATTCCACATATCTGCTTCGCTTAGGTTGGCACAACGCAGATTTGCACCTATAAAAATAATGCGTCGTAATTTACTTTTACTTAAATTAATGTGGCGCAGCCTAGCACCATAGAAATCTCGTTTTCCTGCTGCGTAAAGCTCTAGAATTTCGCTACAATTCATTAGGTTTTGGAAGCTAATTTTTTATAGATGCACTGACGTTGAATTTTTTATAAAAGTAGCTTTTTAATAGTATAGACATAGAGAATTCCCAATTAAGTTAGATTGTTCCTCATTTGTCATAAAAATGATGGTGCAGTTATCATAGGCTCTGAGGCTCCAAAGCTGTTTAAAGAAATGAGAAGCGATAATGCAAAATAGGGAACATCTCGATCTACTTCGTCAAAAAGATGTGTCCGCGTGGAATCAGTGGAGAAAAGAATATCCTCACATAGAACCGGATCTCATGGGAGCCAACCTGATGGGAATGAACCTCAGTAGGGCTAATTTTAGCAGAGCTAACCTCAGTCAGGCGTTCCTTGGTGGGGCAAGCCCAGAAGCAAGCCTAAGCACGGCAAATTTCAGCGAGGCGAACCTCCGTAATGCTCATCTGAACCAAGCCAACCTAACTGGGGCAGACCTGACTGGGGCAGACCTGACTGGAGCAGACCTGACTGGGGCAGACCTTGAAAATATTTCTTGGGATCAGAGTACGAAATGGAAGAATGTAAAAGGGTTTGAGACAGTCAAAAATATGTCAAAAGCCTTAAAACAAAAGCTAGGGATAGGGTAGAAGCCGCCTACTTGAAGGTGGCACTGTAGGCGATCGCATTCTTTCCCTCTAACTCCATTTTTCCAAAACCGAAACAGCACGGGAAGCGATTGCTCCTGTCTTAGTCAGGGTAGTTAGTCCTACAGCAATACTTAATCAGTTATACATATTTCTGCCCGTCTCATTGAGCAGTTGTTTTGATTAAGTTGAGGCTATAGTCATACAAGTATAAAAATAGTTTTGAGCATGACCACACAAACCTGTCCCATTTGCAAAACTGAGGTGACTCCTTCTCTTCGATACCCGGAATACATTTGTAGTGACTGTCGCAGTAAAGCGACAGATATTAATGGCAGAAAACTGCATTTTTACAATAGTTCCATGTCAGGTGGATACATCGCATATTATGCAGACAGCAACGACGAAGAAGAATACAAAAGCCACTTCTGCTATATAGATGGAATCAAATGCAGAGCTGACGAAGGAAGGGTTGGGGGTATAGTGATTGAAGTATATTCAGGCTAAGAACCTAATTGCAGAAATCGCTGCCTCACACCTTTTCCTTTTGTGGCGATGTGATGCCGCGCTTAGTCAAATTTTCTTCGAGTTCTCTAATAAATTCAAAGTCCTCCTCCGGCAAAGGCTGACTTCCACCCCCCAAGAAACCCTCACCGATAGAAGACTTCTTCTTCAGGAAAGCGAACGCCCGCCGGAACTGATCGGGAGTTGCCTCAATCGGCGCATCAAAGTGGCAGGGAATAATTCGCTGGAAATTCCAGCTTGCCACCTCGTCCGCCCAATCAAGGACTGCTTGAGGCGCTTGGGTTAAAATGAACGATTGCAGAATCGGTGCCACGAACGGGCGACCGCCCCCTCGCAGCGCCTCAAAGGACTGCTGCCACTGATCCTTCCATTTAAAGGGAAACCAACCGAAATACGCCTTCTTTGACCGATCCGGTGCTTTCAGGGCATCGCGCAAAGCCTGCCTCTGCCCGCTCATTTCCAAGGCACTAGGACGTAGGTACAGAGCAAACAGCGCAATGCGCTGCCATCCCTTGCGACGATTTGCCTCAGTATCTTCAACCCGCTCTAAGGCGCTCTCTCTGGCGTGGAACAGCAAGGGATATGGGTCAACTTGGACAATCTCTGGCGGAGACTCTGGCACCGAAAGTACCGAATCTGTCAGCAGCAGTGTGCGCGATCGCTTGTGCAATAAAGCAACTTCTTCAAAGGACCCTCGCCCCAAGTCGATGCTCAGCACCGCATAATTAAAATCCTCAGCAAAGGGCGCATCCTTACTATTCTCCGGAAGTACGTGAGTCCGTTTGCTAGGGAAACCAAGCCAACTCAGCGGCAGATTCACCGGGAAGCTCCATTGGTTCTCCGTCACAAATACCTGTGCTACAGGAAAGCGTCTGGCAAACGGCCCCACGAAAACTTTGTGTTCTAAGCCAGAAGCGGTTGGCAGGATGATGTACTTAACGTCGCCGTATTTCGCTTCTAACTCCTGAACCAGCCGGATACACTCTTTGGTCGCTGCAACTGGGGCATAGACGAGAAGACCTCCTTCTGAGAGCTTAACGACGGTCATGCGAATCGGTACGACAGTGTAGAGGATGCCCTGCATCTGGTCAAAAGTCCAGATCGTGTCCTTCACGACTTCTTTGCGGATTGTCCGCCGCCGACTGTATGGGTAGAGTGGTACAGTCAGCCAGAAAGGCCATGACCAATCCCCAGGTTTGATACTCAAACTATCTTGTCCCTGTCCAAACAATGCCTTCAATAGGTGTATCTGGTGTGCCTTTTTTAGCGGTTCTATCCACTCCACGACCCCTTCCCCTTCTTCATGAATGCTGACGCCCGTGTTTGCCGAATTTCTAGCTGCTGGAGGAAAGCAAATTTTTGACTCAATAACTTATTTTTATCTAAAATCCAGACCCGCATGACAATTAGACTTTAAACAAACGCTCGTTTTCTACCCTATTAGGATCAATCCTTCCCAGATAAAGCAGACCTAACCCCCTCACAAGGGTAGGTTTTTTAGAGGATCAAGGAGTGGGAAAGTGGAGGAGTGGGAGAAAGCCGATTTTTCCGTTGATGATTCATCCCCTTGTCCCCTTTGCCCTTAAAAAAGGTTTACAGCAAATTACCCCGACTTTGCCACCGTGAGGACAACAACGCGGCTGTCTACATTGAGAACTTGGACTCCTGGGAATAAAGTAGTCATCGGCACCTTCCAATGGGAGTGACCGCAAATGACTAACAACTCGTTCGCTGTGGCAAGTTCAGCGCGAATTGACTGATTTCCGATGAGTTTCGCGTCTGGATCGTTGGGACCTTCGTGCAAAATTAGGATATCTGGTAACTCCTTGAGCAGTTGGCGAATAGCTTGATGAAAATCCTTTTCTGAACGACGCCAAAGTTTAGTCGGTTTGCCGATAATCCCTGAGATACCAGCAATGCGGAATCCATCAACCACAGCGATTTCACCATCTAAGTAGCGGATACCTCGCCCTTTTTTAAAGGTTTGAATTTCCTCTGGCGTGTTTCCCAAAATGTCATGGTTTCCTGCAACTCCAGCAACCCAGCGAAAACGATGACTGAAAGATTGCCAGACTTCGCGGACATCTCCCTCACCCCCACGCTTATCGCTTCGTGCGTAAAGATCGCCTGCCAAGATAATGCCTGTTTTCTGTGGGGATGGAATTCGTTCCAGGTTCGCTAAAGTTTCTAATTCTTCTGCGACACGATGACCGAGAAGGCGTCCATCTGTGGGATTGATACCCTGTAAATCACTAGCGATGATGATGGCGTCTAAGCCAGGTGGAAGTGAGTCAGCTTCTGCCGATAAAATCGGTAAAACTTGCTCAACCACATGGAGATGACCTGCCGCAGCAGCGGTAATAAAGGGGATTTCATGAATGGGTTGGTCGGAAATAGAAGCAATCCGCATAGGGCTTAAGGGTAGCGTTTGCCTTGAAAAGACGTTGTCATCTTGACGCCAGTTCAACTGCGAAATTGCTGCTATTCCTGGCACTGACCAATTGGGAGCAAGATGTAGGTTTATATCAAACCTACATTATTTAAACGTTTTATAAAAGCAGGGCGTCTACTGTATTGCTCCTGAATTTGGTTTAGGCGTGTCCGAAAAGCTAGCTTTTGGTTTTTATGGAGTGCTAAATCTTGGCAGCTTTAAAAGTAACTTCATCGCCTCATCATAAGCTTGCGCCTGAGAACTTTCTAGCAGCCGTTTGACATCTTTCTAAGCATCGGCTTCCCGTTTAGCTAACGCCTCTAACGCTTTGATATGTCTTACCTCGGCTTCTTGCCTTTGCCTAATCGTTTCCTATTTCTCTTGTTCTTCTGCCGCTTTAAATAACTGCTTGATAGTCTTTTGTGGCTGGCTTCCGAGTTAAGCCACAAGAATTAGTTCAGATAATTTATTGTTAATTTTAAGGGAAAGATTCGCTTCTTCTTGAGCAAGCCGCAGCAAAAAGATAATAGATGATGCGATCGCTATCGCTGCATCAACACGTTCAATATCCTGTTCGTGTACAAGATATTGAGGTGCTGGGAAATCGCTACAGATTGACGCCGATCGCGCGATCGCTCAATCACCTGTATTTAAACCAAAAATAGCGGATCGACCCTTAGCGGAACTCCTAGCGCCAGATGAACGGGGACGGTGGTTTCAACCAGCAGGGACAAGATGCAAGTTGACGGGACAAGGCTACAAATCCAATTGAAATCCTTGACTCCGCCCAAATTCGCAGTCCTTTATCAGATTAGATGGAATTGCTCTAGGGATATTTGAGCTTTTGCGCGTAAAATTTCCACCCTTATTTTTTATATTATTAAAGAATATTCGGAAACTTTTTTATAGTTTTGTCAATCTAAACAGGGCATGACTTTGGGAATTTATCAGCGGCTGGTCTTAAACTTGGTGAGTCCGACAATGTTAAGATACCCAAAGTTTGTCATCGTTCTGTTTTCAGCCCCCCAATAGGGTTATTTTATGGTATCTTCTGGAACTGCTCGACGCCTCGGTTTTACCTGCCTTGCTGGCCTACCTTTGACAGTGTCTTTGGCTCTGCTACAACCCGTGCAGGCTCAGAACCAAATGCCTGCTTTACCAGAAGACACCAGTCAAACACAACCAGACTTAACCGATCCCAACAATCTCCGCCCGATCGATCCGGACAGTGGCTTATTGAGTATGGCCGGAGGGAACCGTTTGCTGAGTGAGGCAGATAGTGCTGTATCTTCGCAAAACTATACTCTAGCGGCTAAGAAGCTCCAAGAGGCTCGTCAGGTTTTCAACCAGTTGTCCAATTTCTATCAACAACTGGGTTCTAGTTTTTCGGGAATTGATAATCGAGTTTACGAGAGCCAACGCCGCAAGGCTGTAGAAGCTGCTCAACTTCGAGATCGGGCAACTTATCAGCTAGCGCTGGTACATCGCGCGCAAAATCAGCCAGATTTGGCAGTACCTTTGTTAATACAGATTGTTCGCAGTCAGCAGCCGACACGGGATCTCGGCAAGAAAGCTTATCAGCAGCTGCTAGAAATTGGATTTATCGATTCTCCTGATTCTGCACCGGCTAATTCTTCGAGCGATCGCTCCAATTCATCTTCCTCTGCACCTAAACGGTAGATTAGAATTAGCAACTTGAAGTGATACGGGAGTTTAAATGGTTAGCCCAGATCAGGTAGAGGCGATGATCAAAGCCAAAATGCCAGATGCCCAGATTCAAGTTCAGGATCTGACTGGCGGTGGCGACCATTACCAAGTGACAGTGGTTTCGTCGCAGTTTGAAGGCAAAAGGCTTGTACAACAGCACCAACTGGTTTACGGTGCAGTGCAGCAAGCGATGGCTACAGAGGCGATTCATGCTCTAGCACTGAAAACCTATACTCCCCAAGATTGGGAGGCTGCTACCAAGCGAGGTTGAACCTGAATAAAAATTGCGTTCTCGCGCACTGGCATTACACTAGAAAATAGAGGCATTCCAAGCAGAACTATGACGCCAGAACTAAAAGAGCGGATTGACAGCTTGCTCAAAGAGCATAAGATTGTGGTCTTTATGAAGGGCAATAAGCTGATGCCCCAGTGTGGTTTTTCTAACAATGTGGTACAAATTCTGAATACTTTGGGCGTACCCTACCACACGATTGATATTTTGGACGACTGGGAAATCCGGCAGGGAATTAAGGAATATTCTAATTGGCCTACCATTCCCCAAGTTTACGTTGATGGTCAGTTTGTTGGCGGCTCAGACATTCTGATTGAACTGTATCAAAAGGGCGAATTGCAGGAAATGGTTGAAGTTGCCTTAGCTTCCTAAAGCTTTGGGATACGAACTGAAAATTCCCTCCTGGTTCTTCAAATTAAGAATCCAGGAGGGAATTTTTACTGGGTTTAGGATAACTTGCGACTAAATTTAAAAGCTCATTCAAAAGCTGTGCAGCCTAAATCATCCTAAATAAAATTATTGACTGGACTAGGACGTAAACGATACTAAGGGCGATCGCTCTTTTTTCAAATTTTTCCTTATCGGCTGTATAGAAATTCCGAAGCTGCTGAACGTCAAAGATAAACAGCACCCGGAAGATCGCTGTTGTCTACCCAAACCCGATCCCTGTGGGCAATTTAACCACATTATCCACAGGCAACGATGGCAAGGCTGATGCTGATAGCCTCAGCTTGACCAAAGCAGCTAACCCGAACTAATAATAGTCCGATTTAGGTTGAGTCTGGGTCATGTCAAAGTTGGATGGATCGTAAATGTAACGGGTAACTTCTTCTTCTAAGCGGTGGATGAGAAAGGGTTCCAGAACGTTAGAATGACGCATAGCTGCGAGATAGCCATCTAAAAACAGCCGCAAATCATCGAAACGATAACCCCGATTCCACATTTCGACGAGGGCGTCGGTGAGTCTTTGGTAGTAGCGGATGGTTTGAGAGTCCTGTAGCATGGTCGGAAGTATCAGGTTTGAATTAGAAGTATAAGGGGTGAAGTCGCAAGAAGGAAACTTTCGCTCTAAGCGGTTAGCTTTGATTCTGGCAACTCATTAAGGGCGCTAGGCGCTAGAAAACGCAAGCGTACTTCGGGTTTGCTTCAGTTAAGGCTAGTGTCTTAACCAGAACTACAGCGGTTTGGAGTTGCGGTGCGGAAACCGAAAACGAATGCACCCCAGTTTGGTGATGAGAGAACGCTTGGTTGTGTTCCTTGAAAATTAAGGGAATAAAACCAAAACTCATCCTTCCGGGAGCAGCGAGTTGCGCGATCGCTCTCACTTTAGTTTCATCGTAGAAAACTTGATCCCCAACGTCATGCCCCTGCCGAGCGATTTGTGCCATCTTTTCTAGCAAGCACTTGAATTTAGTCGTTAGCTGGTTTAAACCGCCGGTTGACAAAGACTGTCTCTGTACTAAGCAGAATTTTAAGCTTTTGTCAATAAAATTCCGGTTTTTTAACCACATTTCCGATTACCAGGATAGAGGTGCCTGTTGTCCCGTGCCTGGTATATCCAAAACGCGATTTGTCTCATGCCTTTTGCCTCACGCATGCCTTGTGCCTCACTCAGTGGGTTTCTAGTAGGAAAGACATCCTGCTTGCTTTAGCTAGGTATACTAATTTGGTCATCGGAAGCTTTTGGCATGGCATCGTTCAGTAAACTTGACTAAACGTTACCCTTCGTTAACTTTCATTTTACTGACTGCTTGGTGAAATGGCAGCTTTGACTTCAGACTCGCCCTAAATCTGTAATATTTCTTTTAAAGTATTAAAAATATAAAACAAAAGTTTGACTTTTAATAGAATTTTTTTAACTTTTAACTTTTAATTTTTAATTGTATAGCCTAGACCCCTCGTAGCCCTGGTTACAGAATCCTGACATAAGCTTTGTTAAGCTAAATCTCACCAGCTTGAAGGGAAGCATGCCACCGTGGGATCGATTTGCATTCAGATCATCGAGGGGAACCCGCACCTGCGATCGCTACTGGGCTGGCACTTACAGCAAGCAAGCTACTGGGTGTGTCAATCCGCTGGCGTTCATCAAGGTAGAGAAACGTTTTATACTCGCCAACCCGCACTCGTAATCCTTGATTCCGACCTGCCAGATGGCGATGGAATTGAATTTTGCCGATGGCTTCATCAACAAGGACAGGTACTCATCTTGATGCTGTCCGCCCGCAGTATGGAAGCCGATATTGTTGCTGGGTTAAAAGCAGGAGCCGACGACTATTTGACCAAGCCATTTGGGATGCAAGAATTTATGGCGCGGGTTGAGGCGTTAGTTCGCCGCGTTCGCGTCACAGCCGCACCGATATCCCTAGATTATGGCGACCTAAAAATAGACTTAGTGCAGCGCCGCGTCCGCTTCAAAGAAGAATTCATTGAGCTGACGCCCCAAGAGTTCAGCCTGCTTTACGTTCTGGCACAGGCTGGAGGAGTGGCGCTGAGCCGTTCCGAACTGCTGCGCCGTGCTTGGCCTGACGCTATCGATAATCCACGCACCATTGATACTCATGTCCTCTCACTACGCAAGAAGATTGAGACCGATCCTCGACAACCCAGCATGATTCAAACTGTCCGCAACGTGGGCTATCGGTTCAATCCAGAGATTCTTAAGGGGGCGGAACCAGTTGCCTCAATCATTGATAACGATTCCAAACCGCTCTCTGCTCATGCTACCCCTAGCATGGTAGGCGGACAAAATCGCCACCGCTAAGCTCGGATGCGGATAGATTATTGCCACCCGCCTCAAATCCAAGGCACTTCAGTTGTTGGGTAGATTTTCGGGCGAGGTTCCGGGATTCCCTGACTCTGGCGGATCGCTTCTTGACGACGAGCGATCGCCCACTGGCGTTGTCGCCACATCAAAAAGCCAGTGATAAATAGAACGGTGGGTGTCAAGCCAACGAACACATACAAAATCCGCATTCCTAGCCCACCATAAATCCCAATGTGCAAAGTAAACAGCTCATTCATAATCCGGGTTCCTAAAGGTACTGTCAGCGCATTTTCCACCCGCAAGACCTTCCCGCTGTACTGGTCGAGATAGACACGGCTACGACCATCTGGGCGGATTTCCTGGGGCAATTTCTTCGTGACCCTGACGATTCCATCCGGTTTACTAGCAAGAGAAATGAAGGTGGTTTTGCCTTCTGGCAACGCCGCATCAGCTTTGGGCAAAATTTCTTTGAGTGTCAAAGGTGACTTGCCCACTTGAGGTGTGGACGTTAAGGGAGTAGGTTGTGGCATCTGTGTTAGCCAGTAGATTGCTGGTTCGGTTTCCGCGTGAAAAATCATTGCGGCTCCTGTGGAAGCAATCAGGAGCAGAAACACAGCAGACACGATACCCCCGACCTTATGGAGGTCATAGTTGACCAGCTGCCAGGGAGCTTGCCACCTGATCTGGAAGCCGGAAAGGAGCCTTCTCCAACCAGACCATAAAATCATCCCAGAGACGCTCAGCAGCAACAGCAACAAGCCACAAATCCCAACGACTTTCTCGCCAACCTTGCCAGCGAGGAGAGAGAAGTGGATGTCATACACGAAAGTCATCAACGTGCGTCCCCACTGTTGTGTGCCGAGGATCGCTCCAGTGTAGGGGTTAACGTAAGCGTAGATAAACTCATCCTTCTTTGATTCCATCCCCACCGTGTATACCGAGTCTGGCTTTCGCGGCAGATCGATATAAGACAGCGTCAAGTCTGGATAGGCTGAGCGGACGATCTGTAAAGCTGAATCTGGGGATATGCGATCGCGCAGGCTCTCAGAAGCCGATTCGCCTTGCAGAGCAACCTGATGTAAATGGGAATTGAGAGCGCGATCGATCTCTTCGTGAAAGACTAAAGCGCTTCCCGTCAATCCGATTACAAGTATCAGAAGACCGAATATTACACCCACATAGCGGTGCAGTATCAATGCAAGTTTGCGTAATTTCATCAGCAAGACTTCCTTTGAATTTTGTCTTCTGGCTTCCTCAGGGCGGGTTTAATCTAATACTTTTCAGTAAGGCTAGTTCCTCTCAAATAGAGCTGAACAAATAGAGAAACATAGTCCCCCTCAAAAAAGGCGGTTGGGAGGATCTCCGAGCAATGAAACTTACTCATCGAAAAGTATTGAGCTTTAACCAGAATGGCGTTGAGGATACCAGATTAACCGCTTAGCCAGAGCCTAAAACATCAAAATTCCACCCCAAATGTCCCCAACAAAGTTAAAGGCGCTCCGGGGTAAACTAAGAAGCCCTGAGAATCGTAATATTTGATATCAAAGAGATTCTTGATATTCAGAGCAGCGCGGTAATTGTTCCGCCGATAGAAGATAGCGGCATCAGTTCTCAAATACGAAGGGATTTCGATGGTATTTGGAAGCTCCGCTTCCCGCGCCCCCACGAAATATACTCCAGCTCCAAAACCTAACCCTTGCAAAGCACCTCTTTGGAATTCATAAGTCATCCACAAGCTAGCGCTATTATTTGGCGCGTTAACCAATTCGTCCCCTTCAGGAATGCTCTCATCTTTGCTAACAAAAGCATCCATATGGGCATAAGATGCAATAACATTCCAACCGGGTGTAATTTCTCCCCTCACGTCCAATTCAATGCCCCGACTCTTCACTTCTCCCGCTGCAATCGAGAAGTCAGTATCATTGGGATCTGTCGTGGCAACGTTTGTCTTGGTTATCTGGTAGGCTGCCAGCGTCGTAGACAATCTTCCATCTAAGAATTCGCCTTTAATTCCGGCTTCGTATTGGGTACCTCTTTCAGGTTCTATTAGCTGTCCGTTCGACGTAAAAGCAAAAATATTTGGTCGAAAAGAGCGGCTGTAACTGGCATAGAGTGAAATCGGTTCTATCGGCTGATAAACAATTCCAACACGGGGTGAAAAGGCTTCAAAGTAACGGCTGGATTTTTCAGCTTCGCTTCCATTCAAAGCGTCTGAAACATCTTCGATGTCAAGATCGACCGAATCAAATCGACCGCCAATCAATAATTTCAGATTTGGCAACAATGTTATCTGGTCTTGTACATAGATACCTAACGTATTAGTGTTTTCTTCTCTGCCAAAGGCGTCACCGAAACTGTTTGGACGAGGAAACCCGTAAACTGGATTGTAAATATCAATTGAAGGAAAAGACGCTCTGCGTAATGTGTAGCCATTTCTAATTTTACTTAACTCAAGCCCAATGAGAAGTTGATGATTAATCGAGCCAGTATTAAATTTGCCTACCAAGTCTGTTTGCAGAGAATAATCTTCTCTGTTTTCATCAGAGTCATTATATCTTCGTCGTAAGGTGCGTCCATCTCCCTCTAATTGGAAGGTACGTGCTTGGACATTTTTACGCTCTGTATCAACGATTTGAGCTGAAAAAGCATTCCGGAGCCGCCAATTTTCGCTAAAACGGTGATCCAGAACATAACTAGCTTTATGGCTTCTATGGTTGTAACTGTCGTTGGGTTCTCCTAAATAACGACTAATGGGAAGATCAAACATCGCAGTTAGCGGTGGAAAGGCTCGGTCGAAAGTTCGATCGAGATCCAGGTACTCATACTCCAGGGTTAAGGTAGTTTTATCGGTAATCTTGAAGCTTAAGACAGGTGCAACCACGAAAAGCTCGCTGTCTACGAAATCTCTAAAACTACCTGAATTCTCATAGGCAACATTCAATCGATACAATACATTTTTGTCAGGATCGAGGGGGCCAGAAATATCTATCGATGGGCGATAGAAGTCGTAACTTCCAGCCGTAAATGAAGCGGCATAATAAGGTTCGCTCAGCGGTTGCTTGGTGATGTAATTCACAACACCACCCGGTTCAATCTGACCATAAAGCACCGAAGCTGGCCCTTTGAGAACTTCGACTCGTTCGATGTTGGCGACATCCGTTAATGAGTAAAAACCGCCATCGCTGAAACCATTTCTCAGGTTACTGGAGATGGCAAATCCCCGGATGGTGTAGTTATCAGTAGCGCCTCCATAACCCTCGCTTCGCACAACGCCACTGACGTTGCGTGCGGCTTCTGTGATTCTTACGACTTGTTGATCTTCAATCACCTGCTGAGGGACAACCTGAATCGACTGAGGAACGTCGCGCAAGGGTGTATCGGTTCGCGTGGCGGTTGTGGCGTCGATGACTCTATATCCGCCTTCTTGCTGACCCGTCACTACTATTTCAATTTCTTCTGGCTCTTCAACTGAAGCATCTGTATCTGGTTGGGTTTCGTCACCAGGTTCAGCCTCTGAAGGGGTCTGGGGCGACTCAGAAGGCTCAAAGTCAGTCGTCTCTGGCGTTTGGTTAGGAGGGGAAGCCTCTGCTGTTTCGGAGGCGGTTGTTAAGCTGAGTACCACTCCTTGCGGACTCGGCACGACCTCTGCGACTGGTAGTTCTGCGACGCCTTTGATCGTTACCCGAACACTGTTGCCATACAAGCGGTTTACGGTTAAAGAAGTTATGCCGAAAGCTGGGTTGTCCTGAGTAAACGTATCCCCTTCTGGAAGGCTTAGCTGGGCGTTAAGCAGGTCAATGAGCAGGGTTTGGTCATAGCTGGATGTGACCACTTGGGGCGCTGCTCCATTTGTCGTCTGCAAAATCACTTGCAAGCCGTCGGGTGTTGAGTTGAGTTGCACACCTGTTACTACGATATCAGCCCGTACTGGCTGAGCCACTGTCATGACAACTGAGCCTGCGAGCAACAAGCCAGGAAGTAATTGCTGTAGTTTCATTCCGTTTCCACACACCTAATTTATGCACCCAGGTCTTGGTTAACAAGCCTGATTTTTATTGCAAGTAATTATCATTAGTGTGGTTAAGATAAAACGACGCCTGTGCAAAAGTCAAGTGGAAAAATTTAGAGGCATCGCCTAAGAGAAAGATTGACAAATGGCTAGTTTTGGGCATTTGTTCTTCAGTAATTGGCTCAAGCTTAACTTCTTTAAACATTGGTTAAAGAAGTTAAGCAAGCGAATAATTGACAAAACCTCATAAAAGTGTTTTCTCTAATTAAGAAAGTTATTCAAGAAAGGCGAATTTAATCCACCAGCAGGCTGGTTTAGAGTGGAGAACGATTGCTTTTCGCTTTGTTAATAGATCCGATGGCTACAAAATATTGAGTCCTAGAGAAATCACGAGGGCGATCGCAGCCAATCTCTACACGCGCCAACTCTACACGCGCCAACTCTACACGCGAAACTAGAGTGTCTGAAAAATCAGCGAAAAAACCCTAACACACTTAGTGACTCCTGAAGCGCGACTCCTGAAGCGGCGGCGCAGGTCAAAAATCTATCACATCAAATTCAAAAAAACGCTGAGAGGCTGAGCGTCGCTCAGCCTCTCGATTCAGGCTATGGCTGAAGTTTTTTGATCAGCGCCAGTGCTTCTTTGGACTCATCTGGCTTGCCTTGCGTAGCAAAGAGTTCAGAGGCTTTCTGAAGGTCTTCAATCGCTTTATTATCTTCCTCTAGCTGAGCATAAGCGATTCCTCGCTGATAGTAAGCTTCTGCTTGATCGGGCTTCAGTTTGATAACTTCGCTGTAATCAGCGATCGCTCCGGCGTCGTCTTCTAACTCAGTCCGAGCTAGTCCTCGATTCAAATAAGCTTCATCATCCTTGGGATCGAGTTGCAACACTTTGCTGTAATCAGCGATCGCTTTCTCGTAGTCCTCTAGCTCAACAAGAGCTACGGCTCGGTTATAGTAAGCTTCCGTATCATTGGGATTTACTTCTAGCACCTTCGACAACAGATCGACGGCTGCCTTGTAGTCTCCCGCATCAAGTTTGTCCAAACCCTGTTGGAGCAGCGCCTCAGGATTCCCTTGGAGGCGGGGACTGCTGGGAGCAGGTGGTTTAATTTGAGGACTGGTAGACGCAGGCGGTTTAATTTGAGGACTGGTAGGAGCAGACGGTTTAATTTGGGGACTAGTAGGAGCGGGGGATGGTTTGATTTGAGGACTGGTAGGAGTGGGGGATGGTTTAGTTTGGGCACGAACTACAGGGTTCACTCCACCCACTCCGATAACAACTCCTAGAATTGCGATCGCTGTCTTGATGTTCATAAATCTACTTAGTGACGAGTGATTGGGTATTCAACAATCAGTTCAAGAGTCTATACCCACTCTGGTTGAGAGGCAATTATTCATTGTTCGTAGTAGCTGAACCCGATGATTCTGCTGAGGAAGGTGCAGCTCTCCGCCGCCGCGCCCGTGGAGCTTGTTGTGCCTGACTTGCTGAACCGGCTTCCAGACGCCGCTGCCGCCGCGCCCGTGGGGCTTGCCGTGACGGTCTAGAGGTCGAACTAGAGGCAGATTCGACCCGCCGCCGCCGTGCCCGTGGGGCTTGCTGGGACGGACTGGCAGCCGCAGATTCGACCCGCCGCCGAGAACGACGCGGCGTTTCTGAGGCACTCCTGGAAGAAGATGCTGTTTCCAGACGCCGTCGCCGACTAATCCGGCGTGTTTCCGACGCACTTGTGGAAGAAGATGCTGTTTCCAAACGCCGCCGCCGACTAATCCGGCGTGTTTCCGAGGCACTGGTGGAAGAAGATGCTGTTTCCAGACGCCTCCGCCGAGAACGACGCGGCGTTTCCGAGGCACTCGTGGAAGAAGAAGCCGTTTCCAAACGCCGCCGCCGACTAATCCGGCGTGTTTCCGAGGCACTCGTGGAAGAAGATGCTGTTTCCAAACGCCGCCGCCGCCGGGGAGTCGATGACTCCGAGCTACGGCTGGAAGATGCCGATTCTGTGCGACGACGTTCCCGAGAACGACGCGATCGCTCCGATCCTTCTAGCTGAAAATCAACTGAAGCCACAACCCCCTGTCGTCTACCAGAGGAAGAACTGAACTTCCAATTTCTTGCCGCTCTCACAGCAGCTTCATCAAGTTCGCTGTTACCGCTGGAACGCGACAGCCGAACATTGGTGACATTCCCTTTGTCGTCAACATCAACACTGACCTTGGATGCGCCTTCGACGCCTTGCCGTCTCGCATTGCTTGGATAGTCGGGCTTGTCACATTTAACGCAACCGATTCGGCTCGATCCCGATCTTCTCGAAGGACGTTCTTCATCCCTCTGTCTTAGCTCGGTTCTCGGTTTGAAATTTTCTGGAACTATCGCTACATCCCTTCCGCTTCCCGGTTCTTTGCTGGTGCCAGTGCCTCTACCAGAGCCACTGCCGGTACCTAAGCCATTGCCGATACCTGAGCCATTGCCCGAACCATTGCCTGTACCCGTACCCAAGCCATTGCCCGAACCATTGCCTGTACCTGTACCCAAGCCATTGCCTCTACCAGAGCCACTGCCGGTACCTAAGCCATTGCCGGTACCCAAGCCATTGCCGGTACCGCTTCCTTGTCCTGAGCCTTGAGTGCTGCTGCCCGTCCCAGAACCACTGCCTAGCAGGCTTCCCAATCCGCTTGCAACAGTAGATCCGCCGACAGCACTGCTTTTATCAGTTTGACTGCCACTATTTCCTGCACTTTCTTGAGTTTGTCTGGAGCCAGTGATTCCTCTAACCAAATCTCTAAATCTTTCAGATGTTTGTTGCTGGAAAGATGGACTCGCTTGTGTTGGCGCTGCTGGCTTGTCATTTTGTGAAGACGGCGCAACGGCAACCGATCTAGGCTGGGGAATCGGCTGCGAGTTACTTGTTCGATTGGGTTCGTCAGTGCGTTCCAAAGACGTCTTTTCTACTGGTGTGGGTGGCACGCTTGCCACTCGATCGGGATCGACTCGTTGCTCGACTCGTTTGGGCGTTTGAGAGGGTCGGAACGGAGGTAAATTTACTGCAAGCGGCTGTCGCACTGGCTGCGGTACCACTTCAGGGCGTGTAGGCGCGGGTTGCGACGCTACTAGTGGAGAGCGAGCGATCGCTTTTGGTTCCGTACGAGGTTGAGATGTTGGCGCAGCAGCACTGGTATCGGGTGTACTGCTTTGACTCGAACTCTCTGCTGCAACTGAACCTTCTTCCGATTCCTGCCTAGAACCCGTAAGTATGCGAGAACCTCCGGCTGCAACTGAACTTGCTGCCGATGGCGTCTGCTCTTGTTGATCTTCTTTTGGTGTATCTTCCTCTGGTTCCAAAGCTTCAAGATTCTCAGGATCGAGAACCACAACTTCCATTGGCTCTTGTGCAATGATGTCAGATGTTTTCACCCAACGATTGCTCGTCGCCAACGCCCCTATATGGAGTGCTAGGGAACCGATAAGGCTATAGGCAATAAAAGACCTCAGAGCCTCTTCTTCTTTTTCTCGCTGCTGAACAGCAACAGTTGACAAGCCCATATATTATTGCAAGTTATTTGCACTTGTTTGGTCAAGGTAAGATGCACTGAAGTAAATGTCAAGAGGGAGAACCAGGAAAATGGGCTGTCATCACCTTAGCCAAACCCTCTCCAAACCTTTCCTTGATAGGCTTCTCAACCTTTTCAACAGTTCCGTTAAAATTACTTAATAAAAATCATTATTCCCCAAGTTGTGGAGAACTGCTTGACATAGATTCTCATTAGGTTTAATTTCTCTTGAGAACTTCTATCAGCTTTAAGACTCAAGTAAGCTGGTAGGCTAAGCCTTGTTGAGTGCCCTAGAGAAACTTAGATGGGAATTAGTAATCTTTTTGCGGCGGGCGGCGTGGTCATGTGGCCACTCCTAGCATTTTCTATATTAGCGATCGCTCTCGTAATAGAGCGTTCAAGATTTTGGTATCGCATTAACCGACGGCAAGGTCGGGTTGTCCGAGATGTGATGAAGCTTTATCAGCACGATCCCGAAGCTGCTGTGCATCGGCTAAAGCAGAATGTTGACTTGCCGATTGCGCGAATCTTTTTGGCAGCATTGGAACTGGAACAACCCAATCCAGAAGAATTTCGATTAGCGTTGGAAAGTGAAGCGCAAGCAGAGTTACCGGGATTGAAGCGATTCAATGTGGTGTTTGAAACGATTATCGCCCTTTCCCCTCTGTTGGGGTTGCTGGGAACGGTTTTGGGATTGATTACCTCCTTTGCCTCACTGACGCTAGGGAGCGTAGGAGGCAGCCAGACAGTTGGTGTTACAGCAGGGATTAGCGAGGCGTTAGTTTCCACCGCCAGCGGGTTAATTGTTGCTATTTTTGTCCTTGTATTCTCCAATGCCTTTCGAGGGTTCTATCAGAGGCAATCGGCACACATTCAAGAGTACGGCGGTCAGTTAGAACTCTTATACCGCCGCCGTTATGAAAAAGGAGAGCCTTCTTATGCGACTACCCGATGAGCCGGATATCCCAGTGCAGATCAACATCGTGCCGATGATCGATGTGATCTTCGCTATTCTCACTTTTTTCATCATGTCCACGCTGTTTTTGACCCGTTCAGAAGGGCTATCGGTAAATTTGCCGAAAGCAGCGACCGGACAAGCTCAAAAATCGACACCTGTAACGGTGTCAATTGACGAGGAGGGAGAAATCGCACTCAACCGCCAGCCCATTGATTTAGAGGAACTGGAAACAGGAGTGCGATCGCTAATTCCATCTGAGCAGGAAACCCTTGTCGTGCTAAATGCTGATGAAGGAGTCAATCACGGTCAAGTCGTGGCAGTGATGGATCAATTGCGTAAAGTTAAAGGTGCAAAATTAGCGATCGCTACGAAGAAATAATCCGTCCATTGGGTAAAAGATTATTCGTTATCAGTCGATAGTCATTAGTTTGTTGTTACTAACTAATGACTCATCACTCATGACAACTCTTTTTAACCCCAATCTTGGGCGGCTTGGGCTTCCGCTTGGATGAAGCGATCGCGTAAATTAGCCCAGTCTAGTTGCGTTGCTGAGACATCCTCAAGCAACTGCCCATCCTGCAAATACAAAACCCGATTGCAAAAAATTTGGGCTAAATCTAACTGGTGATTGACCATCACCACTGTCGTTTTTCCCTCGTTGCAAACTTGCGTTAATACTTGCAGGACGTAAGCAGCACGACCCGCATCTAGGGCAGATGTTGGTTCATCAAGTAATAAAATTTTAGGTTGGACAACGAGGGCACGGGCAATTCCTATCAATTGCCGTTGTCCTTGCGACAGTTGCACTTCTGTCCGCCCTAACCAATCTTCTGGGATGTGTAGTTGCTCGCTCCATGTGAGCAATTGCTGCTGAATTACCTGTTTTGTGGCACCTTGCAAAACCAGAGGATAAGCTAAGGCATCTCTAACAGTCATTCCCAAAAGTTTTGGTTCTTGAGAAACTAGCATTACCTGCCGCCGCAACGGAATAACTGGAAGCTTTCGATAATCTTGATTTTCTAGATAAATTGTGCCAGCAGTGGGTTCTAATAGCCGGTTTAATAGTCGCAACAGCGAGGTTTTTCCGGCACCAGAAGGGCCAATTAAACACAAGCGATCGCCCGGAAAGACCTCAAACGAAATCTCCTTCAATAAATACTGCGAACCAACTGGCGCTGCAAGACTTACCCTTTCCAGCCGCAGCAAATTTTTTTGTGCTTTCGTGTCTTCGTAGTTCAAAAAATTATGTCAATTGTCCTTGTGTAGTCGCCATCCAAATTGTCCACGCATCTGTAACAAAAAGCAGCAGCGAGAACACTAACAAAATTATATACATCCAAGGTTGAGACAAAGGACGAACATCAGTTGTATCAATTCCCGTCTTGTCTTCCACCAGTTTAACTAACCGAGCAAAGCCAACGACCCGCATCGGTAGCAAATAAGCTTTTTGCTCTGACTTACTTATAAAGTAATAAACGATTCCACCTTGCCCTGTCGAGCGAAATTTTAAATCTTTGACTTCTGCCCAAGCTAACGACCAACCCTTGCGGAAGAAACCGGGAACCCAGCGAGGATAAGTGACCTGGATTTTTTCATCATCCACAATCACTCGTTCGCTGAGGACGCCAGATAACGGGACTAACCCTAAAGCAATTCCCAGCCACAGCAACCAAGGCGGTACGGGTGACGCAGATGCCTGTGAAAAAAACGGTAGCGGAATCGTCAGTGCCAGGTAAAGTGCTATCAACGTGATGCGAATCAGGGGGGAAATGCGAAAAACGAAATGACTGGATTGCGCTGATTCCGGCTGGGCTGATTCCGACTGTAAATCAAGATTTTGTGACACGCTTTATAACCCAAAATCTAAAATTTAAAACTGAAATTGTTTTATTTTTGCGGCGTCCAAACCGTTTGAGTGCCTTGTCCCCAAAATCCATCAAATTTGGTTACTTTGACATCTCCTAAAACCTGGGTTTGACAAGCTAAGCGACGGTTTGCCGTGGGAGAATGAGGAGGAAGCGATCGCCGGGTTTTATCTTTCCAATTGGCTTCGGAAACGTTTCCTTCTACTGCCACTGCACAGGTGCCACAGGTACCAATTCCCTGGCAGTTAATGATTTTTGCCTTGCCATTGTAGAGGTCAATGCCATTTTCCAATAGCACTTTACGCAGATTAGCCCCCGTGTTGCACTCAAACGTTTTTCCTTGAGCTGTTACCTTTGGCATAATGATGGATTCAACGAGCCTCTTGAGTGACGATTTATCTTCACTTTATTTTTACAGTTCTTTACAAAATTAGCTGTTAAATTTTCTCCCTCGGCGACAACTTCCCATGCACTCAGATCAAACAAACCGAATTTGGATTTACGACACGACATTGCGCGACGGTGCCCAACGCGAAGGGCTATCCCTGTCACTCGAAGACAAGTTGCGAATTGCCCGAAAGCTAGATAAGTTGGGTGTTCCGTTTATTGAGGGCGGTTGGCCTGGGGCGAATCCCAAAGATGTACAATTTTTTTGGCAATTAAAGGAAGAACCGCTTTCCTCAGCGGAAGTTGTCGCTTTTTGTTCTACTCGTCGTCCCCATACAACTGCGGCAGAAGATCCGATGTTGCAGCCCATTCTCGCGGCGGGAACGCGCTGGGTGACGATATTTGGCAAATCCTGGGATCTACAGGTTACAGAGGGTCTGAAGACCAGCTTAGAAGAAAATCTGGCGATGATTGGAGATACGATTGAATATCTCCGCAGTCAGGGGCGGCGGGTGATTTACGATGCGGAACACTGGTTTGATGGCTATAAGCACAATCGGGATTATGCGCTTAAGACCTTAGAAACCGCGATCGCAGCCGGTGCAGAATGGCTCGTTTTCTGCGACACCAATGGCGGCACGCTTCCCCACGAAATTAGCCAAATTGTCCGGGATGTCGCCAGTGTAATCGGAATCAGCGCTCAGCAGTCAGAAGCCAACAGTGAGTTCAAAACTCAAAACCTCCCCCTGCTCGGCATTCACACGCACAATGATTCTGATACAGCGGTAGCGAATGCTTTAGCAGCCGTCATGGAAGGAGCCAGAATGGTGCAAGGCACAATCAACGGCTACGGCGAACGCTGCGGGAATGCTAACCTTTGCTCTGTGATTCCCAATTTGCAACTCAAACTGGGATATGACTGTATTCAAGACGAACAACTGCTACATCTGACAGCTGCCAGTCGTTCAATCAGCGAAGTCGTCAATCTTGCTCCCGATGAACACGCACCCTTTGTGGGTCGTTCTGCCTTTGCTCACAAAGGCGGCATCCACGTTTCAGCGGTTGAGCGCAACCCGTTAACTTACGAACATATTCAGCCAGAACAAGTCGGCAACGAGCGTCGAATTGTCATTTCCGACCAAGCTGGATTAAGTAATATTTTGGCAAAGGCTCGCAGCTTTGGCATTGACCTAGATAAGCAAGATCCCGCCTGTCGCCAACTTTTACGCCGCCTTAAGGAACTGGAAAATGAAGGCTATCAGTTTGAGGCAGCAGAAGCAAGTTTCGATTTGCTGATGCGCGAGGCACTGGGACAACGGCAGCAAATGTTTGAACTCAAGGGTTTTCAAGTCCACTGCGATATTGTCAGGAATGCAAACGCCCTTGCCACGGTGAAAGTTGCTGTCAATGGCAAAGATATTTTGGAAGCTGCGGAAGCAAATGGTCCCGTTTCGGCGTTGGATGCTGCATTACGCAAAGCTTTAGTCAATTTCTATCCAGAAATTGCTGTATTTCACTTGACTGACTACAAAGTGCGGATTCTCGACAGTGGTGCCGGGACTTCAGCCAAAACTCGCGTTCTCGTGGAATCTAGCAATGGTCATCAGCGCTGGGCAACTGTAGGGGTTTCTAGCAATATTCTGGAAGCTTCTTATCAGGCAGTCGTCGAGGGAATTGAGTACGGTTTGCTGTTGCAATCTTCAGCAAGTCGGACGACAGAAGTTGCAACGACACAATTGTAGAAACCAGAGTAACTTACGTCTTTCTCGATAAGTTTTGATGGCGATCGCGTGATGAGAAAATCCTCAGGCGCGATCGCATTCTCATCCGCCACAATAAAGCTAAACCAGTGCGAGGGAGAGAAGATGACTTTAACTGCCCAGCAACTAGATGCAATGATGCCCGACGCTAGCCAACTGTATAGTGATGAGCCAGAAATGGAAAGCTCTTTGCATTATATGCAACTGCTGTTGCTTGTCACTTGTCTGGAATGGCTGTGGCGCGAAAGAGAGGATTTTTTTATCGGTGCCAATCTCACGATTTATTTTAGTCGGCAACAACTGAGAAATCGTGATTTTCGGGGTCCCGATTTCTTCTTGGTCAAACAGACCCAAAAATCTCCTCGCAATGCTTGGGTGGTGTGGGAAGAAGATGGCAAGTATCCCAATTTGATTATCGAGTTGCTATCAACTTCTACCGCCACGACAGACCGCAGTTTGAAGAAAGACTTGTATTAAGACCGCTTCCGCACGCCGGAATATTTCTGGTTTTCCCCAGATACGCTGGAATTTCAAGGTTTTCGATTGATGGGAAATCAATATCAGGAAATTGCCCCAAATGAAAAGGGCTGGCGTTGGAGTGAGGAGCTAGGCTTGTATCTGGGCGTAGAACAGGGACAGCTACGCTACTTTACTCCAGAAGGCGATTGCGTACCGACCCCAGAAGAAGCCGCTCAACAGGCAGTAGAAGCCGCTCAACAGGCTCAAGTGCAAGCTCAGCAAGCTCAAGCGCAGGCTCAACAGGCTCAATCCCAACTAGAACAAGAACGACAACGCGCCGAACGATTGGCTGAACGACTGCGATCGCTCGGTATCGATCTACAGTAAGCGATCGCTCTTACCCTATCTATCTTTTGCTAGATGACGGCACAAAAACCGATAGAACTTGCGGAATCACCCGAAATCGGGCTGGCGTCTCCGTTGTTCTTTCCCCATCGGTATTAATTGGATAAGGTTTTCGAGTATATAACTCAATGTCTTTACCCTGGATGGTACGCACCCCCCTACCTATCGCAGATTTTCCCCGCAAAGCAGCAAATACCAACGGCAGGGTTTCCCACCAATGCTGAATTTCCAAACTATGCAGATCCAGCCTTTGGTCGTCAATGGTGGCATCATCCGCAATCACTAAGCCACTGCCGTAATAGCGACCATTCCCCACCGTAATCTGCAAAGTTTTTACTTCGATAGACTGACCTTCCCAGTGGATATCAACCCAAAACGGTCGCACAGTCGAAATAACTTGCACTGCTGTAGCAATATAAGCAAAAACGCCCCAATGCCGCTTCAATCTTTTGGAGACTCTGCGGTTTACTTCTGCACTCAGTCCCAGACTGGCAATATTGAAAAAATACTGTCCGTTCACCCAGCCCAAGTCAATCCGTTGAATTTGACCATTGGCAATGATTTGACAAGCTTCTGGCAGCGACTGGGGAATATTTAGGGTTCTTGCCAGATTATTGGCGGTGCCTAAAGGCAAAATTGCCAAAGGTAAGTCAGTATCTAGCAATCCTTCGACTGCTGCATTGACACTGCCATCTCCACCCCCAATGATGACCAAATCAACCTGTTGGCAGTGTTTCCGAATAAGTTCAGAAAACTGCTTGGGATTTTCACTCTTTTCCTCTACTAGTTCAAAACCCAGTTGTTTCAATTGTTGAACTGCTTGCCGTCTGGCGTCTTGACCTCGTCGAGCATTCGGATTCACTAACAGCAGTGCCCGCTGACTCATTTGCATTGTTTTGAGGGAAATCGGTCATTGGTAGAAAGAAATTACCCCAATCCTCCCAGCCTCAAGTATATGCTTCCGATTGCAGCCTGCGATACTGTCTAGTTGTGTTGCAAAGGAGCTTCCAATCGCTCTTAGGGGATGCGACGGTAGTAATTTCCGTACAAAACTTGTCAAAACACTTGCCAGAATACCCTAATATACGCTACAAGGATAAAGGATTGCTTCCCTAGCGCATAGAATTCTACGCATTAAATCTCAGAAGCGGGAAGCTTTTTTACTTCGTAGTATTTACAAAACTGATTTCTAGACCCTATGACTCAGCAAGTAATTCACCCAATGGTGAAAATGCAGCGTCAAATGCATTCACTTGTAACATCGAATATTATCAAGCCCACAGATAAACTCTGGAAAATCGCTCTCCTCTATGGAGATGAGTGGTCTTACTGGAAAAAAGAACTCTTGGAATTTGGATTTACCATGCAAGATCCAGTCAGCGAACTGCTGGCGGTTGAAGCTTGGGAAGACGAGGATTAAAGGCAGGCGGTTAAAGCTTGGGAAAGTTCCCATGCTGATTGATAGCGATCGCTCGGTCGGGGTTCTGTCACTTTCTCTATCACTATCCGCAGTTGGGGTGTAATTGTCGGCATCCCTTCGACATTGAATCTGTAACCCATCCCCTTTCGTTTATAAAACTTTTGGGGGCTTTCACCACTTAATAGAAAAATTAGGGTCGGCCCGATTGCATATAAATCTGATTGTGTCACTGGCTGACCCCGATCTTGTTCTGGGGCGCTATAATCTGGGGCACCAATGCGTGTGCCTGGTGGCGTGCCAATTTCTTTGACTGCCCCAAAATCCAATACAACCACCTGATTGTCCCGAAAGCGCACCATCAAATTTGCCGGTTTAATGTCCCGGTGAATGAGGGGCGGATCTTGACTGTGGATATAGCCCAAGATGTCACAGGCTTGAATCATCCACTCAATCGCCTGTTTGAGATGTACTGGTCCCTTTAGATAGGTGCGCTTTTCTAAATCCTCGCCTTGGATCAGCTCCATTGCCAGGTATTTCTTGCCAGCCTCTACAAAAAAGTCATAATACTGCGGAATCCCTGAATGATGCAGTGTCTTGAGGGTACGAGCTTCTCGTTCAAAGAGTTCTCTGGCTTTAGAATTTTGTGCCATATCGGCATTCATTTCCTTTAACACCACGAGAGCCTCCCCGCGCAAACGTTCAGGGTCCCAGGCAAGGTAAGTGGTGCCCATTCCTCCTTGTCCTAGCGTCCGCAACACCTGATACTGACGGATGTGGCGATGTATCTTTACTAGAGGTTGCCCGCAGTGGATGCAGAACAAATTCCCCGGCGGATTTCCGGCGTGAGAACAAGCTGCTTCAGAACTGACTGCTGGCTGTGGGATTGGAATACTGCGTGCTCTTTCTCCAGACTTCTGAGAGAGGGTTGCTGGCTCTTCTGTGCTACTGAGTTGAAATTTCAGTACCGGGCCTCCTCGCGCCAGTTGAATGAGGGAATCATCTGATACCATCCCCTGAGAAATCAGGATGCCATTGACAAAGGTGCCGTTCGTGCCTTGATTGACCAACAACCATTGGACGGATGGGGTGCCTCCGTTGCTACTAGATGAGTTGCCTACTCTCCGAAGTTCTAGATGGTGCCTGGAAACCATGCCATCATTCAGAACTACGTCATTATCAGGGGCGCGACCAATCCGAATCGTGGAGGCTCTTTGGAAGTTCCACTGCTGCGGAGAGGTAGACGATGGATCGAGAAGGGTCAGCGTAACCATAATAGTTTTGAGTTATTAGTTTTAAGTTTTGAGTTTTAAGTTTGAATTCAAAACTCAAAACTCAAAATTCAAAACTTTTAAAACATCTGATGTTGATCCAGGTTTGGTCGCACTTTCGCTCGGATAACCACCGCTGTGATGTTATCGTGACCGTTGTGCTGATTGGCGAGGTCAATGAGTTGCAAAAGACCCTGATCTAGGTTGGCTCTAGAACTTAAGAGAGGCAAAAGGTGAGTTTGCCAGTGAGTTTCTATGAGGTCGTTGTCTGATAAACCATCGGAACACAGAAGCAATAAAGTATCTTCATTGAGTTCCAAAAATTGGACATCAGGACGGACAAAATTTTCGTCTCGCGGTCCCAAAGCTTGGGTCAGCTGGTAAGCATCAGGTCGATCGTAGGCGATGGCAGGGTCTACCCCGCGCTGGATTTCCCGTTGACCCACTTCGTGGTCGATTGTAATTTGTTCTAAACCGCGTTTGCGGCTGAGACGATACAGGCGGCTATCCCCAACATGAGCGATCGCTACCTTCGTATCCTCAATCAAAACCATGACAAGGGTCGTCCCCATTCGTCCAGAGCCAGAGCGTTCTTGCTGTTGGTTAATATCAAAAATCGCTTTATTGGCTAAAAGCACTGCCTCTCGAATGCGGTCTTCTGTTGGTAAACGGTTTTGCCAATTGTCTTGGAAATAGCGCCTGACAGTGTCCACCGCCATCACACTTGCTACTTCGCCCCCAGCGTGTCCTCCCATTCCATCGCAGAGAATATACAGCCCCCGCGCTTGGACGGTTCGACCTAGTGGAGTTTCCTGCTTTTTAACTTCTGTGTTGATGCCGAAGTTGTCTTCATTGTGTTCGCGTTGCCGCCCGATATCCGTGGTACCCGCATCGTCGAGACTGAGCAACTGCATCGGTAGGATGATGGTAGGCATATCATCGCCCTCGCTGGTGTCAGGAACGCGATCTTCTGAGGTGAGGGGCGGCTGAATCCGAGTTTTTGAGGTTTGAGAATCTTCTTGTTCTTGAGCGATCGCTTGTAGCTGCGCTCTCAGCTCTAAGGGGGTTTGAATCTTACCGCTTTGTAGGTTAACCAATAGTTGATCCAGAGAATCTAATTGCGATCGCCCTGATAGTTCAAATAATTTTTGCCACACTTGCCCCAAATTTTCGAGTGACAGGGTTGCGTTGGCTGGCTCTTTATACAAGCGTTGCAGGCACAGTGTCTGATCTTCATCCACCCGCAGATTTGATAGCTCCAGCAGACTCTGACGCATTTGCCAGGGTTCTAGTGCTACCCACAATTTCGTCATTTCATCTAGCCAGTACAAAATCTGCAACAGCGGAATTTGAGCATCATTGTCCAAGTCATTAAGGAGAGGCCACTGGGAACGGTCTTCTAACAGCACAACGGAAGTTCTGTCCTGCTGCCATGCATCGTGAATCGCTGGCAGGGTCGGGGACAACTTATTCTGTAAATCCAAATATGCTTGTGCAATATTGGGAATACTTTTGGCGGCTAAAGAATTTACATTCAGCGTCTGGTCAATAAAATTACGGTTTTTGACCGATTCCGCCGAAGGAGACATCGATTCCGAGCTACTTGCAGCATTTGCTGCTTCAGCACCTTGTAGCTGCTCCATAATGGCGGTCAGCGGAGCTTTTTGGAACGGCTGGCAATCCAAAACTCTCACCATCACCTCAGCGCTGTCCGAATTGGTCGGTAGGGAGTCTAGCAATTGATAACGCTGTTGAGGGTCTAAATATACAACCTGTGGCGTTAATTGAGTCGTTTCCCCGCTACTGCTATTTTCAGGGGTTGTCTGTGTGGAAGTGTCCGCAGCCGAGCTTGAGGAGGTTAATTCGTTCTCCGCCATTGGAGTCTGAGCATCTGTTGATGAAACAGATGCGGAGGGTGACATTGTAGAAGCTGAAGAATTTGCTGACAAAGTGTTTTCCTCTAGTGAAGAGGTTGCCTGCAACTCCCCGGCCCCTGAAGCGTTTGGCAAGGGTACAGTTGCCCCGTCCAGGTCAACTTCAACTGTAAGGTCTGCTGGCATTGTAGCTGCGTCTGAAGCCGCAGCCGGTGACGACGGTGTTGTTTCAGCAGTCGGAGCGCTATGTGCAACTTCCATATTTTCGCGAGAATCAGATGTTGCCGCTTCCTGCCCAAGCGTGGGAGTGGCGGCTGCGGCGACTTGCGAGTTTAAATCTTTCGAGAGAATTGCCCACCACACCGTTCCCGTCGTGGCACCACATTTGGGACACTCTACGAGATTAAATGGCACTTGAGTTGTGCATTCAGGGCAAACTTTGTGGGTTAGGGAAGTTCCACATTTTTGACAAAACTTGTTGGTATTTGGATTTTCAAACTGACACTGGGGACAGACAAGCATGGCGGAACTTCCTCGATTCCCGTGTGGTGTTTTAACTTAAGGGAGACAAAGTAACTGCGATCTAGTTTGCCACGTCACAATCGAAGCTTCCAACTTCAACGGGTAGAAGTCTTAAGGTCAGCGTTAGCAGACGGGGATGCCATACGCACGTCTTGCACCCTCAATGATTCGTGCTACGTCTACATTACGCGATCGCTACCTACTTCCGCGATCGCTACTCGTAACTACTGAATGCGACTAGCATCAGTTTGACACAGCTTCTTTAATAGTTCTAACTCAATTGAAGTTAGATCGCGCCACTGTCCGGGTTCCAGTCCCACAAGAGACAAGTGAGCGATCGCAACTCGCACCAGCCGCAGCGTCGGAAACCCTACCGCCGCCGTCATCCGTCGTACTTGCCGGTTCCGTCCCTCCGTCAAAGTCATTTCCACCCATGCTGTCGGCACATTCTTGCGAAAGCGAATCGGTGGATCGCGAGGCGGTAGTTGTGGTTCATCGGGTAACAACTGCACCAATGCCTTTCGCGTCCGGTAATCTTGAATAACCACACCTTCGCGCAAATGTCTCAGCGCCTCTTCATCCGGAATACGTTCCACCTGCACCCAGTAAGTCCGGGGATGCCCAAATCGAGGATTGCTCAAGCGATGCTGCATTTGCCCGTCATTCGTCAACAGCAACAATCCTTCACTATCCCAATCCAAACGACCGACTGGATAAACCGAGGGAACGGGAATGTAATCTTTCAGCGTGCTGCGTTTCTGCTCAGTTGGAGTGTTGTCCGTAAACTGAGTTAAGACGCCATAAGGCTTGTAAAAAATCAGATATCGGTACACAAATCAAGGTGTTGGGAATTGGAAAATGGGTAATTGGTAATTGTTCATTCCGATGACCGATTACCCACAGCCCATTAATTGATTTTGACGCGGAAACGGATAAAACCAAAGTTACTACCAGCAACATTAGAAACATCACCCAAATTTACAACAACCGACCCGTCAGGATTAGTTTGGTTAGAGCAAGCGTTTCCCGTAGACAATGGAGCCAAAGGTGATAAGAATACCCCAGCATCTGTATCTGAGGCATTCGTTTGGTTAGTAACTGTTCCCGCGCGATTCAGCGAAATCCCGCTACCTGACCCAAAATTATTGCTAATAAACGTAGTCCCGGATGGAATCGCGTCGCAGAATCTAACGTTATTGACTGGGCTACCACCATCCGATAGGAAGTAGATGGTGTATTCAACTTCATCGCCGCTAGTCAAAGCATTCTCTGATGGTACTTTGACAACTCCTACTGGGGACAGTTGAGCAAAGCCCGGAACATCATCATTTTGGTCATTTGGATCATTTACAAAGCTGCTGAAATTAATTCCGCTAATCGGAACGCCATTTCTCGTTGCATTGGTAATTCGTTTCACCAAACGTAAATTTCCAGCACCGAGTGTAGCCTGCCGGAAGCCAAAATCGGCGTTAGTGACCGTCTGATTGGCGGTGACAGTAACGCGGAATGAGGCATTGTTAGTGGTTAGGGTCAAACCAGGGGGATTGCTGACTTCTACCGTATAAGTGCCTGCGGCAAGACCGCTGAAGACGTAGTTTCCATTGGCGTCAGTGATGGTGGTGGCAATGATGTTGCCGTTGGCATCTTTTAGCGTGAGAGTAACACCACCAATCCCGGTTTCACCAGCGTCTTGAGTGCCGTTGCCGTTAGTATCGTTAAAGACGCGATTGCCAAAAGAAGCACCCGGCTTGCGGAAGCCAAAGTCGATATTGGTGACGGCTTTACCAGGAGTGAAGGTTACAGGAACTGAGTCGTTGCTAGTCGTCAGCGTAAAGCCAGCCGGATCTGTGACATCGATAATGTAGTTGCCGACTGGTAGATTGGTGAAGCTGTAGTTGCCGTTAGCATCCGTGGTGGTGGTAGCAATGATGTTGCCGTTGGCATCTCTCAGCGTGACGGTAACGCCGCTGATTCCTGGTTCATCCGGGTCTTTAGTACCATTACCATCCAAGTCATTAAACACTAGGTCACCAATAGAACCATTGGCCTGGCGGAAGCCAAAGTCCACGTTATTGACAATTGGTGCTGCGGCTGTAAGGCTGACCGGGGAAGAGTCGTTGTTAGTCGTCAGCGTAAATCCAGCCGGATCGGCGACTTCGACGATGTAGTTGCCGAGTGGTAGACCGCTGAAATTGTAGTTGCCGTTAGCGTCCGTGGTGGTGGTGGCAATGACAGCACCGTTGGCATTTTTTAGTGTAACGGCGACACCGCTAATTCCTGGTTCACCCTCATCCTGAATGCCGTTGCCGTTAGTGTCGTTAAAGACGCGATCGCCAATCGTACCTCCCGCAAGGAAGCCAAAGTTGGCATTAGAGAAGTTTGGATTATTAGGTGAGATAGTAACGGAAAGTAAATCGTTGTTACTTGTTAGCTTAAAGCCGGTCGGGTCGGTGACATCGACAATGTAGGTGCCATTTGGCAGATTATTGAAGATGTAATTGCCGTTGGCATCTGTTGTAGTGGTGGCAATGACGTTACCGTTGGCATCTTTCAAAGTAACGGTGACACCACTAATGCCTTTCTCGCCAGCATCCTGAATGCCGCTGCCGTTCAAGTCGTTGTAGACAAGAGTACCGATAGAATTGTTCGGCTGGCGGAAGCCAAAGTCGGCGTTGTCAACATTTTGACCCGTTGCCAGAGTGATGGCAGAAGGAGTGGCAGTGGCAGTGAAGCCAGTCGGGGGGGTGTTGACGGCAACGGTATAGTTGCCTGCTGGCAGATTACTGAAATTGTAGTTACCATTGGCGTCCGTCGTCGTGGTGACGGTGCCATTTGGGCCTGTTAAAGTGACGGTAACGCCGCTGATGCCTGGTTCTCCAGCATCCTGAATGCCGTTACCGTTGGTGTCATTAAAGACGCGATCGCCAATCGTTCCCTGTGGTTGGCGGAAACCAAAATCGGCGTTGGTGACGTTTTGACCCGTTTCTAGATTGATGGCGGCAGGAGTGGCAGTTGGATTGAATCCAGGGGGAGGATTGTTGACGGCAACGGTATAGTTGCCTGCTGGCAGATTGCTGAAGATATAGTTCCCGTTAGGATCAGTCGTCGTGGTAACGGTGGTGCCGCCTGGGCCTGTTAAAGTAACGGTGACGCCGCCGATGCCTGGTTCGCCAGGGTCTTGAATGCCGTTATTGTTCAAGTCATTAAACACTGAGTTGCCGATGGAGGCGTTGGTCTGACGATAGCCGAAGTCCACGTTATTGACAGTTTGACCCGCTCCCAAGTTAACCGAGAATGGATCGTTGTTCGTGGTCAGGGTGAAGCCTGTCGGATCGGTCGCTTCCACCGTGTAGCTGCCTGCTGGCAGATTGGTAAACGTGTAGTTGCCATTAGCGTTCGTTGTTGTTGTGGCGATCGCCGTACCATTGGCATTTTTCAGGGTAACGGTAATATTTGCTAAACCGGGTTCGCCAGGGTCTTGAATGCCATTCCCGTTAGTATCATTGAAGACTAAGTCGCCAATTGAGCCTGTCTGGCGGAAGCCAAAATCCACGTTGCTGATGGTCTGACCTTGAGCGAGGTTAACGTTGAAGGGTTCGTTGCTAGTAGTCAGGGTGAAGCCAGTTGGATCGGTAACTGTGATGCTGTAGCTACCTGCTGGCAAATTGCTAAAGTTGTAGTTGCCATTGGCGTCCGTCGTCGTGGTTAAGGTGCCGCTTGGGCCTGTGAGAGTAACCGTGACACCGGCTAAACCGGGTTCTCCAGGGTCTTGAGTGCCATTCCCGTTAGTATCATTGAAGACTAAGTCACCAATCTTCCCCCCCGGCTGACGGTAGCCAAAGTCCACATTATTCACAGTTTGACCCGCTGCCAGATTAACAGAAAAGGGGTCGTTGCCCGTAGTCAGGGTAAATCCAGCCGGATCGGTCGCATCCACCGTGTAACTGCCAGCAGGGAGATTGGTAAAGCTGTAATTGCCGTTGGCGTCCGTTGTAGCGGTGGCAATGACGTTGCCGTTGGCATCTTTTAGTGTAACGGTAACGCCGCTCATTCCAGGTTCGTTAGGATCTTGAGTGCCATCGCTGTCCAGATCGTTGAAGACGCGATCGCCAATCGTACCCCCTGACGGCTGGCTATAGCCAAAATCCACATTGTTAACCGTCTGTCCCGCTGCCAGATTAACAGGGACTTGGTTGCTACCCGTAGTGATGTTCAAGCCTGCTGGGTTGGTGGCTGTAACCGTGTAGCTGCCTGCTGGCAGATTGGGAAAGCTGTAGTTGCCGTTGGCATCTGTTGTAGTAGTGCCAATGACGTTACCGTTGGCATCTCTTAGAGTAATAGTGACATTTGCTAAACCAGGTTCTCCAGAGTCTTGAGTTCCGTTTGCATTCAGGTCATTGAAAACTAAGTCGCCAATCGAGCCAGTGCTGCTTGGAGTAATGGTAGTAGTTTTATTAACAGATTGCGTAGTGTTATTAGCTGGATCGACCTTGTTATCCATAAAGGAAACAGCATTTATCTGCGTAGTGTCAGCAGTAGTTGCCCCAGCATTTGGAGTCACGCGCAAAATAAAGTTCCCAGTTTGCCCTGGAGTTAAAATTCCCGTGTCAAGAACTCCATTGCTATCAGTATCTAGTAAAGGATTACCCGAAGCATCCAGCAATTGCACCGTGTAATTCCCATTGGTTCCTGTAGTTGTCAGGTTGATAATGTCATTTGTAAAAAAGTTATTCTTGACAGTGAATGGATGATCGACAGGGGTACCAACTGTAGTCGAAAGCGTATCGCTTGGCGTAATCGTGAAGTTACCTGCTGTTGTAGGAGACTGGTCAAACAAAGGTAAGCGGCTGCCATCTGCGTTTGACTCAATAAGGCTTTGATTGTTAGGAGTGAAATTGTTGATTGTCAACTTCCATATTCCAGCATCACCACCTGTGGCTAACTTAGTATTCGTTGCAGTTACGTTGTCGCCTCCATTGTTGAGATTGTTGAGTCCACCGTTCCAAACATTATTATTTGATACTGTGCCTGGTATTGTAGTAGTGCTGTTGGGACGAATATAATCTATGGTTCCGCCATTATCTAAGTCAAAATTTCGCAAGAATAAATTACTCGTCCCATTACTCGTAGGACCGAGTAGAAAATAAAACGGGATTGTCAGGTTATCTCCAGTGTTTTGCTGAACAGTGCCTTGGAAGTTACCAACTAATCCATCACTCTGAGAAACAATTACTTTAAAACTATTGTCATCATTATTGAGGTTAATTGCATTATTGCCAAAGATTGGCTCCGCTCCTGTCTCACTCGTGACTTGGTATGTACCGGGTTGCTTGACGGTAAAAACAACAGATGTATTATTGGTAGCATTTGTGCCCGTATTCGTCCCAATTACTTGACTCTGAAGAACGTTTGTTCCAGTTGCATCCCGTAATTGAAAGCGAGTCGGGTCGCAACTGGTAGCTCCAGTTGTTGGACAAGTAAAGGTTCCTATATTAGCACCATTAACCTCATCTAATGCTCCGTTACTCTCTGCATCCTCGACCGTAATAGTAACGCTTCCCCCTCCCGCAGCAATCATTGCTGGAGTAATGCTTACGCTGATGCGATGAATTTTATCGGTACTGGTGGTTGGAGTGATACTGGTAGGCGAACAGGGAGTTAAGCCATTTGTGGTATACCAGTCACCAACATTAGCGCAGCGTTGTCGCGCGCTTGTTTGGAAGTTTAGTCCCGGTACAGATGGAAAGGTAGTTTGAGCCGAAGTGACGCTGGGATTTCCAATTAAGGCTGCAATAGTTGCTGTGCCACCAACTAGCCAAAGCTTAAAATTCTGTAGAGGGCAATAAGAGTTGGATGATAATTGCAAAGGCTGCCTGAATCGTAGTTGCATGAGTAATTTTTAAAGCTGTAACAAATAATGTTGTCGAAGGCAGCGGGCAATAAAATCTTGGTGTTGCAAAACCCTGGAATAATATAGCCCCTAAGAATTTTTAATTTTTAATTTTAGCTTTAAAGTCGATTTTTTTTGTTCCATGTACCCTCTCCAATCAGAAATATACACTTTGCTCAGTTTATTTTGGCGCGGAAGCGGACAAAACCATAGTTGCTACCTGTTGCATTAGAAATATTACCCAAATTCACAGTTACCGCTCCATCAGCATTATTTTGATTCGGACAACCATTCCCCGCAGGTAAAGGAGCAAGTGGCGAGAGAAATGTCCCTTCGTCTGCATCTAAAACATTAGTCCGGGGGGCAATTGTTCCAGCACGATTCACCGAAATTCCCGCACCCGAACCAAAACTATCGGCGATAAAGCTTGTCCCTGTTGGAATCGGATCGCAGAATCTGACATTGTTAGCTGGAGCCGTTCCATCAGAGAGAAAATAAATGGTGTATTCGACTTCGTCGCCGCTTCTCAAAGCTGTTTCAGCCGCTATGGTAGAAACTCCTACTGGCGACAATTGCGACCAGCCAGATGCATTGTCATTGTCGCTGTTTAGGTCATCTACAAAACTATTAAAGTTAATCCCACTCAGCGGCGCACCGTTTCTAGTCACAGATGTGATTCGTTTCACCAAACGCAGATTCGCGTTCCCAAATGAAGCGACCGTCAGCACAGTCGGGTCATCATCCCCAGTATTTGGAAGGTTTCCTTGATTAATTCCATCATCTACAATTTGAGGCAAGTCACCATTTCCTTGAATGGCATCTGTAACCGATGAGTTAACCGTGCCACCTGTTGATGTAGCAACAGCTTGGTTGCTAATCTGCACGCCAGCAGCCGCTGTAATAATTGCCTGAAACTTGATGACTACCCGACCACCATTTCCACTTAATGTGCCCAAAGCTGTCGGATTGGTAAGGTTCGGGTCAGTTGTACCGTTGTAGTTGGGATTTTGTGTCACTGTTGTCCCCGTACCGGAGGCTGTAAAGCTATAACTGCCAGCAACAAAACTCAACTTAGTGGCATCAAGGCTGTCGGTCGCTAGGAAGTTAGTGACAGGGGTCGCGGAGTTATTAACATAGGTAATCGTGAATTCAACCGTATCTCCAGTGGTGACCGAAGCGCTAGCATCTGCGTCTGTGACCAGACGAACTGATTTGATGCCAGTGGGCGTAACGGGGTTAGGTTGAATGGTAGTTGTAGAGCTTGATGTGTTGTTGTTGGGATTGGGGTCGGTCACATCTTTCGGTCGCGTGACCGTTGCCGTATTGCTCAATTGCTCAGATGGGGCGATCGGAGAGATGGCACCTGTGACGGTATAGGTAGCAACAGCTGCACTGTTGAGATTGACCGTGGTGTTGATAGCATTTCCCGTACCGCTAGCTTGTCCGCAACTACCAGTCCCAGTTGTAATGGCGCAAGTCCAAGTGACTCCAGTAATTTGAGCTGGGACGTTGTCTGTCACCGTTGCTCCAGTTACGTTAGAGGGGCCGTTGTTGGTAACGGTGAGGGTGTAGGTGACAGGGCTACCTGCAACCACTGGGTTGGTCACCAAGGTTTTTTGAATCTGCAAATCGGCTTGTGATATAGTGATGCCTTGCTTAAGATCGGTGATAGTAGACGGGTAGTATGTCCAGGTATCAATGCCTCTGTCATTACCAAAGAGGTTAGTAAACTCATGAGCGCCATTAATACTGGAAACCCCTCCCAGAGCGTTCACAGGAGTGGGCGCTCCTGCAACCTGTTGATTATTGGTTAAAGGAGCGTCGTTATAGTAGACCTCATAAGGATCGGGAGCCGGTAGTGTTGCCACCTTTGGCTCATTGAGCCGCTGGATAATCAGACCTTCTGGGTTGTTTTCTGGGTCTAGAAACGGAAAATGAATTTCACCTGCACTGAGTACGATTTGCGCTCCGTAAGGGATAGCGCTAGCAGAAACATTCACTCCATTGGCATCTAATCCATCCCAAGGTACTGTGTTGAACCCAGACTCTGCTATACCAACCAGTACGCGATCGTTAGCGTTGCCGAATTCCTTGTCTCCATTGAGATCGAGAACAATTCTGTAACTGCCCTGTGCGGGGGTGTCAAAGCTGAAAGTACCTCCTAAGGGGTCAGTAGTACCAGCTTGATTGTTAGTCCCCTCTGTGCCTGTAAATGTAAAATTCTCGGGCTGAGGGGGCTTAACGGCTTCTGTCAGTAGCCATGTCTTACCACCACTGGCTGGACTTATGGGTGCTTCCAGTGGCAGCTTAGAAAGGGGATTATCAGGTCGATTAAAGAAGATTTTATAGGTGACATCCGTCCCGACATCTGGCTGATCCGGGTTATATACGTTACTTCCTGCAAGTGGAACGGATTGGTAAATCGGACCGCCGTTTGGATTTGCTGTGAAACCTTTGTTATTCGCAAAAAAGATAAATCCAAAGGGGTCGATACCATTCAGGTCGATTCGGTACAGATAGCCTTCATCGGTGAGAATAATGGCTTCGGAACGCAACTCTGCTGGCTGATTGGCTCCCAAATTGAGAGACAAATAATTTGCATAAGCTCGACCGGTGATAGCGGTATTTCCATTGACGACGGTGACATCCCAAGCTGTCACCACACCCAGATTGGGCTGAGTCCAGTTAGCTTGGGCAAGAACCGGGGGCGGGTTGGTATTGATAGCAGCATTAGTAGGATTTGGGCTGACAAAATCAATTTCCCAAATTCCTGCTCCTGTTGCGGCAGTCTGAGCCGCTGTAATTGTACAGGGAGTGTAGCCTGCGGGATTGAGCGGCGCTGGACCTGCAACCTCTTGCGCTCGGTTGACGATCTTTCCGATACCTGCACCACAAGAAGTAAAAGTAGTGCTATTAGGCGGTCTATATCTGATCTCGCCAACTCCAACACCAACGGCACTGGAACCAAGATAGATCGTTTCCCCTGGATTAGCGAAAACTCTAATTCTGCTTCGACGCGGTATTGGAGTATCTAGAAATGTAGCCGTTTCATAATATTCCAAGTAAGGGCGATAGCCTGAGTTCTCGGTCAGTTCCCGACTGCCTTCAGCAAATGCCGCTTGAGTCCAGCCGCTAATCGCGCAAATGGATAAGGCAAGGCTGCCGAAGCGACAACTCCAGCGGCTAACGGAGGCGCTAATTTTTTGCAAGTGTTGGGATTTTAACGGCGAACTCACTCTGCTTTCTCTCGCTAGGGGTGAAGACATCAAGATGGGAGGGAACAGATAACGGGTTAATGGCGGTTAGAAATCGATGGGTAACGATTCTTACTCCAACTGCAAATCTTCTTCTTGGACAAATAACTCGATGCCTCTGGCATCTTGGAAGATAAATTCGACCCGGCGATTCCGGGCATAATCTAGACGGTTTCTTCCGGTTACTCGTGGTTGAGATTCACCCAAGGCGCGAATTGTCATGCGTTCTGGGGCAATGCCTTGACGCAGTAAATAATTTCTCACTGCGATCGCTCGCCGATTTGACAAGTCAAGATTATAAGCATCGCTAGCACGAGGGTCGGTGTGACCTCGAAGCTCAATCACAATCGGGGGATTTGCTTGTAAAACTTCGGCAATTCGATCCAGAACTCTGGCACTTTCTGGACTAATCGTGGCTTTGTCGAGGGCAAAGTGGACGTTGGTTGGCACCTGGATGCGGATGGGTTCTGGCGGCGGTTCTTCCGGCGGCACTTGTACTACTGGCGGAGCGGGTGCGGTGGTACATTGAGGAATTGTCCGCAGTCTGCTTCGCAATATATTCGTGCTGGTAAAGTTGGTGGTAGAAGAGACGTTTACCCGGTCGCCGACGGGTGACACAATTTCAGCATTGGCAGCCGGTTCAGAGGTGCCGTATTTTGGGATGGTAGCGATCGCGCTGACTCGATCTCCGGGTTGTAAATTATCGAGCGTGAGGCTAAATTTTCCCTCGTCATCTGCTTCACCCGTTGTCAGCGGTTCTCTTAAAGGGGCATAGGGCGTCTCGCTATTCTCCTCCACTCGATAAATTGTCACTTGAGAACCCGGATCGGCAGTTCCAGACAGATTGGTTTTATTGCCTAGTACAAAAAATTCGCGGCTAATGAATTGGGGGGCATTAATCGCTGAGTTAGCCGTATCCAAACGACGATTGGGCGAATTCCGGGGTGGATTGGGGCCATCTCCCCGTTGATACTCTTGGACACCCGTGTTTTGTTGAGCAATTAAGTCGATGCTCAAACCGTCTAAATCGAAGTAACGATTGGATTGAATGAGATTGCGATCGCTCTTGGGATACGATGCAACCACGACACCCGGTCCGGTTTGATGACCGATTTGGTTCTCGATCACCTGATGATCGTTCCCCATTAAGTAAACGGCTGCCCGACGCAAGCGACGACCATTATAAATAATTTGGTTATTATTAATCTGCGCCGCGCCTTGGGGTTTAAATAAAAAGACACCACTACCATCGTTGCCGCAAATCAAATTAGCGCTAACCTGCGTGTTATCAATCCTTCCTTCTAAGCGAATCGCATCGGGCATTCCCTCAATCCCGTTGCCAACAATAATGTTTTCTGTCACCTGCAAATTCTCAGCTTGGACAGAGGTAATAATCCCGCTACCATCGTGGTTGGCAATTCGGTTGCGTTGAATCGTTGTTCCTAAGCTGTTAAAGACAAATACCCCAAATGCCGAAGTTTGCTGCGGCACACTTTGATCGGGCAAAATCCCTAACCAGTTGTTTTCAATTACTACATTTTTGGGGGAATTGGAAATTGGTGATGGTTCGCCTTCCCGATTCTCCATTAACTTTTGACCGTTCGCAGCTCCTTTAATCGCAGCAGACTGAGGATTATCGATAAAAATATCTGCGGGTGGCAAGGTAGCCGTGGCGCGATGGCGAGAGGTGAAACCATAGAGGCTTAATCCTCGAATCGTCACCCCATCCGCAACAACTGTTAAGCCACGGAAGACTTCTCGATTGGCAGCGGGAGCGATCGCGACTACCGGAATCGGAATTGCAATCTCGGCAGTTGCAGATCCTTCGGGGTCATACTCTGGTTGAGTTGTACCATCAACAATTAATCCCGGACGAGCTAATGGTGGCAACACCTCAACGAGGCGGATGGTGGTATCTGCTGACGGCAAATTAAAAGCAATCAGCGTCGTCCCAACATTACTTGAAACCAGACTTTGTTCGGCACTACTAAGACGATCTAAAGGTAATGTCCCATTAACAATCTCAATCGCTTCCCTCAGCGTTAAGGCATCATCTGGATTAACGGCTCCATCCTGGTTGCTATTAACAACAACTTTTAAATTTTCTGTCTGAGCAGTTGCAGAAACAGGCAACAGTAAAAAAACAAAAGGTAAGAGAAATTTTTTAGCGTTCATTTGTAGTCATTCGTGATTAGCGATCAGCGATCGATAATTGGTTATTCTTTACCGATTACCCATTACCAATTACCCCTTTCTCATTCCCCATTACCTCTCTACCGCGACTGGTTGCACCTGGGACTCTTGCTGCTGTGGCGGTGATACTTTTTGTCGCCCGAAGCCGCCGAGTAATTCATTTACCTTCAGCGTTAAGCCAAAATAAACACCACCCTCCGACCGATAACCGCTAAAATCGCGGTCATCTACACTGCCAAAGCTATATCCCAGAGAAGCTCGCAAGTCTGGCGTCACATAATAACCTGCCTCTAGAGCAAAGCCGGTTTCATTAAAATTTGTGTCGGGTTGTCCAATCCAGCGAGCTTCCCCTGCTACATCCCAGCGATATCCCAGCCGGTACATCGTCCGGAACTGTGCCAGAAACACAGTCGAAGAGTTGCTGAAGTTATTCGCTAAATCGGTAGTGCTGTTTCGCATGGCATATTTGCCATAAAATTCCCACCGCCAGGAAGGAGCATAAATCGCCTCCGCAGCGATGATGTGATCTCTGTAACCCGTACCACTCCCTAGTAGCAACGTCTCTGGGATTGTGGAGGGGTTGCGGCGATATTCATAACTCAACAAACCATTCCACTTGTCAGAGTTGGGATTGCGGTAAGCCATGCCCAGCTTGACATTCATCGTGTCTCCCAAGGCGTATAACAACTGGTTAGAAGCACTTGCCTGTTGATAGCGCACCAAAGCAGTCAAGGAGGGAGAGAGTTTACCGGCAGCAGCGCCAGAAATCACGGTGTTACTGCCGCCGGAGCCGGTACGATGCTCGAATCGGGCGGATGCTTGGAAATTGGGATTGTCGGTATATTCCGCCCCAACACTGTAAGCGTCGCCGCCGCTGAGTCCTAAGGCGGAGGCACCTTGCCCAGTCGCGTAGGGCTGTTCAAATCGAGGTCCGGCGGCGGTGCGGCTAAACAGGTCGCTGAAGATATGCTCGTAACCCAGATGTACTCGCAATCCGGGGGCAACAACCCAACGGTGGTTTAACCCGACCGCCCCTTGTCCGGTGATGGTGTTGAAGCCGCTGATAATCGAGTAGCGACCTGTAATCGAGGTGTTTTCGCCGAGTTTTTGTTCTACCAGTGTGTCCAGACTGGTGATGGAATTGCGACCAAAGACTCTAGTGTCTACAAATTGGTGGGCGAGTCGCAAAGCTACTCCTTCCATCACTGCCCAATCCAGCCCAAAGGTAGTACGGTCGGGATAAAGGGCATCGCTACCGTTTCCCAAGTTCAGTTCATTTTGTGCCCGAAAGGTGAGGGCATCATTTAAAGCAACGTTGAGGCGAGAGACAATTTGGCTGGCGTTGCTGTCGAAGGTGTCGCCGATACGGTCGTCGCGGGAGCGATTGACGTATTCTAGGCTGAGGTCTGAAGCCCCAAACTTTTGTAGAATTCCGGCGCGAATCGTGGTCAGAGAATTATCAACTTTTTCTCCGGGTGTGGGTTGGGGTTGAGGGTTAAAAATATCAAAAAATTCCACCCGTTCTAAGGGCGCAGTGCCGAAATTTACCTCGTGGTCGTAGCCAGCAGTTAGCGAAGTGGTTTGGCTAAGTTGGGCGGCAATATTTGCGCCGTATCTCGTTTGACCGGGGGTAAAACTGGTTGTCGCATTATTGGAGAAATTTTCCTCGACAGAACGGTAATAAGCGCGGGCGAGGATGCTTTTAGCGATCGCACCATACGCTTCTAGTCGATAAGCATTGCCGTTCACATCTCCGTTAAAGGGAGAATTATGAGCTGAGCGGGCATATTCCCCAACAATTTGACCGCTATTCCCTAAAGGGAACAGGAAATCCGCACCCAATAGCTCAAAATCCTGCAATCCCTCATCTTGCCGAAAATAGCTACCTCCCACCCAAGCTTGGCGATTCAAGTCCTGTGAGAAGTTATACTGCGCTCGTCCCGCATAAATATTTGTCTCTTCGCTATCAACCCCTTCATGCTGGTAAGTGACGACAATTCGCTGCACCTGAGTCACGCCAAACGGGTCAAATCGCGTGGCAAAGATGGGACGACGGAATAGCAGCGTCCCCCGGTCGTAGTCAATTTCGTAGTCAGGCCCACGAACCAGGGGTTTGCGCGATGTCACCGTTCCCGGACGATTAATTTCTTCTGTTTCTAGGAAAACACTTTCACTACCAGGGACAAGCAGACGACGAGATAGAAAATAATAGCCGCTGGTGCCATTGGGAGCAACGGTATCTCGCTGGAATCCTTCGACATCCGGGCTATAGAGGGCAGTGATTTGCAGATTGCCCAGGTTATAGTTGCCTTTGAACCCGTGTAGCTGGCGAGACGTAGCGCTAAATAGCTGGGAGGCGCGGGCGAATTCTGTGGTGTTGTAATCTCCCCACATTACATAGTCTGGTTCGGCACCAAAAACTGGGGAAGTGCGTTCCAGACGGAAATACAGGCTATCTTTTGAGGGGGTTAGATAATCAACGGTGGAGCTATCGCCATAGACGGGATATTGTTGCTCGCAGAATTGCGGCCCCCGGAACAGGGTGGTGATGCCATCGCAAGTTTGGTTGAGCGGACGAGCGCTATTATATGCGCCGGTGAGCAGCCATTCCCCCACTTTACCTGTGGCGAAAACAGCAGCACTCAAATCGATATTGGTGCCCTCGTCGATCGTATCCGGATTCAGAAACTCCCGGCGCGGTCCCCAGAAATTTGTTCCTTTAGGACCAATCCGCAGATTCACCACGCCCGAAACCAAGGAAGGGCGGAGATTAGTGATGAATTCTACCTGCGTATAAGTTTCAAGGGTATCAGTGCTTAGTTGGTCTTGGGTATAAGCAACTGGGTGGTCAGTCGGAGGGACTGGCGGGTATTGGGTATTAGAGGGGATTGGATATTGTTGGAGATTGGGAGACAGGGGATTGGCGTTGGGGGATTGATTAATTGGTGTAGGTAAGTTGTCTTTTCCAACCCGAATTCTTTCTGACGTAGTACTCCTAGTCCCCTCTGTAGCAGCTCGAATCCGCACTTTCTGCGCTTCCAAACTCGATTGCAGTTGGGCGGTAAATTGCCCTCCTCTGGCAATTACCTGAAATCCGGCTCGATCCTTGTCCTCGTCAGCACCGACAAACTTACCGGCGCTAGTGGTTAAAGTTACGACGGTGTCTTCGCGAATTAATTCTCCATTGTCATTAGTGATTCTTCCTGCCAGGGGCAGTAGCGATCGCCCATCAGCGGGAATCCGAGCATCGCTCACCGGAGCAATTTCTAAGGTTTGGGCAGTTGTCCTTTTTACAGTTAGCTTGACACTTGCCGAGGTGCCGTTATTCGCTTGCACTGTAATTGTGTTCTCTCCCTTCTCTAGAGGGACGTTGTACCAAACCTGAGTGATGATGTTTTGGGCTTCGTCTTGCTCTATCTGTGTAGGTGTTTTGGCATCCAGTGGTTTTTTGTTGACGCTGACTTTTACCTGAGCTTGGGTGTGGTACTGGACGACGAGGTTTGTAGAAGCCTCCCCCAATACTCCACTTTCAGGAGTCAGAATCCGAACTTCGGTAGGTGCCAGAGTCCCATCGGAAGTTTGCTGAGAGGTTTGCTGGGCATTTGTTTGAGGGATCGACTGTCTCAGCTCGCTGGCGGTTGGTACGGTCGTTGTCGAGTTTTCAGAAGCTGACCCAACCTCTTCTCGAAGTTTGGGAAGAGGTGAAGCTGTCGGTGCGGTATTTTCAGGCGCTACGAGGCTGGGCGCTGCTGTTGCTGGTTTTGCCGATTCCTCTACCGTTACCGTCTCTACTGAAGGGAGGGGTGAATCCGTCGGTATAGTATTTTGAGCTAAATCTAGAATTTCTGCTGAATCTTGGACGGCGAATTCAGAATTTGTGCCCAAGACTTCTGAATTCTCTGGTGTCCTCTCTAGGGCAGCCGCCTGCTCGATTGCAGGGAGAGTGGTGGAATTTTTAATTGCAAACTCAGAATCTTCTGCGAGTCCACCTTGAGGGGGTGCAGACAGTTCATTTGCCTTCGCGGAGCGAGGAAGTAAGAAATAAAAAGTAAACAGTAAAAAGAACGAGAAATACGTCAAAATCCCATCTTTTGGCGGCTGCTTTTTGCCTTTTGCCTGGTTCATCACTGCTTGCCCTCCCGATAGGTGGGTGTCACCCCGAAATTCATCCGTACTAATCCTCCCGGTTCGAGTTGCACCAGGCGGGACTGACTATTGCGCTCAATAAATTTTTGGTTGGGAGCCAGAGTGTAGCCCGGTAGACTGGTTAAATCCAGCGTTCCGGTGCGGTAGCCAGAGATAACATTGGCAAGTGAGAATAAACCGTTGGCATCGGTCGTGATGCGGTTGCCGTCATCCATAAAAATTACAGCATTGGGCACTCCTGGTTCTCCTGGCTGCTGTTCGCCATCAAAGTTTTTATCGACAAATACTCGCCCAATCAGGGTGCCGCAGTCTGACAAAATGCCCGGTCGAATCCGCAACTGATGGCTGGCAATGTTGCTCCTGGTTTCTTGTGCCTGATTTCTCCCGTTACCGCGAATAGCGTCTGGCGTTACCACGGCGGCATAAACCACGTTCAGGGTTTGGTTCGGCTCAAGTTTAGGAAAATTAAAGGTAACTGTCCGGTTGGACGTAGTAGCGGGTTGTATAGTGGTTTGGGCAGTACTGGAGCCATTGGTCAGCGAGGCTTGCAAGGACTCCGGCACATACCGTAAGCCCACAGGTAGGGTGTCTGTAATGCTGATATTGCTGGCAGTGGCTGTGCCGGTATTTTTTAATGCCAAGCGATAAACAACCGTGTCGCCCGGTTCTGCTGCGGCGCGATCGCCTGTTTTGATCAGTTCTAGAGCCGCTTGACCTGCTGTGACTGAAGTTTCATTGGATTTCACGCCTTCGGGGGGGAGATTGTCACCCGCAGCAGAGGCGGTATTCAAGATGTCTATTGCGCTAACGGGCAACGACTGAAAAGCAAAAGCAAACGAACACGTTAGGATAGCTGTTAGACGCAGGTAGGTACGCCCCAACAGAGGTTGCAGGGATTTCATTCTTCAGAGATTAACTAAACAAAACACCCCATTGCTGGACTGTTAGAGAGATAAAGAAATTGTGGTGGTAGACTCCCTGATGCTCCCTGAGGGGTATAGACCCTGATTAGGTGAAACTTACACTACCAGGTTTCTACGATCTACGACAATACCTGTATCTGAGTCGCTTCCGCAAGAGAATTTTATAAGGAATATTGCTAGAGGAAGAGTTTCCTTTTAAGCTTTAATAATTTTTTTATAACTTTTGGTAGATGAAATTAACTAAAGATTATTAATATTTGTTTTTTACCTTTGCATCAGCCTGTTCTTGAGCGCGAAATTATCAATAAATTGCCAATTTTACTCAAAATCTGAAGTTTCTAAATTTAGGGCAAATTTGAGCGGCGTTGGCTACTTTGACGCCATGTGATGGTGAAGAATCTATACTAATTGCTCATCATAAAAGAACCCCACCCCTAACCCCTCCCCGCAAGCAGGGAGGGGAACTGGAAGCGTAGGGGATGGTAGGGTGGAGAAAAGAACGTAAGGTCTTAGCCGAGGCGAAGCCATCGCTTTTTGCGATCTAAAATTCACCAACCAAAGCAGGAATACAACGTTCGCACAACAGGGGATGCTCAGCAGATTCGCCGACATGAACCGAGTAGTTCCAGCAGCGATCGCATTTTTCCCCGTCTGCTTTCACTACGCCAATCGATAAAGCTTCTGTCTGCGAACTGTATTTTAAGCCTTGCAATGCTTCCGAAGAATCTAGCAGCTCTACTTGGGAGGAGATAAACAAGTATCTCAGCTCATCTACTCGATTACCCAATCCTGAAGACGGAGAATGAGAATGGAAAGCTGAAGTCAAATTCAAGGCTTGCAGTAAAGAGCGGAACTCAGCATTTGGGACATAAAGTAATACCTTGGCTTCCAAAGAAGAGCCAATCATTTTTTCTGCCCTTGCTTGCTCCATCACCTTATTCACCTCAGTGCGGATTTGTCGCAATTGTTGCCAAAATCCTGCCAATTTTGGAGCTTTCCAATGCTCCTCTAACTTCACCCACCCCGATTCAAACACGGATTTGTAGGGTGTGGGATAGGGGAGATATTGCCAAATATCTTCTGCTGTATGAGAGAGAACTGGCGCGATCGCGCGCGCTAAATTTTCCAGAGCGATCGCCAAAACTGTCTGACAACTACGGCGACGGAAGCTATCTGGAGCGCTAATATAAAGCCGATCTTTGGCAATATCTAGATAAAAATTGGACAAGTCAACAACGCAGAAGTTCTGCACTGTTTGAAAAAAGCGGAAGAACTGGAAACTCTCAAATGCTTGCGTGACTTCCCCGAAGACTTCTGTCATCCGGTGCAACATATAGCGGTCGAGTTCCGGCAGTTTATCGTAAGACACCGCATCTTTAGTTGGGTCAAAATCGTGTAGATTTCCTAACAAGAACCGCGCCGTATTGCGAATCTTGTTTCTAACATCTCCCATCTGTTTGAGGATGTTCTTGCTGATGGGGACATCCGAAGAATAATCCACCGAGGAAACCCACAAGCGCAAAACGTCAGCACCGTAGGGTGGCTCTTCTTTTTGATTTTTGCCCCCATTGATGACAATCGAGGGGTCGATGACATTCCCCAGAGATTTACTCATCTTGCGCCCCTGCTCATCCAAGGTAAAGCCGTGGGTCAAGACGGTTTTGTAAGGCGCGATGTCGTTCGTTGCCACACACGTAAGCAAACTGGATTGAAACCAACCCCGGTGCTGATCGGAGCCTTCTAGATAGATATCCGCTGGATATTGCAATTCTGGTCGCTGTTGCGCTACCGCCGCCCAAGAGGAGCCAGAGTCAAACCAGACATCCATCGTATCGGTGCCTTTGCGGTAGGTGCGACCGTTATGGCGATAACTTTCTGGCAAAAGTTCTTCTACCGGCATTTCCCACCAGACATCCGAACCCTTTTCAGCAATGATTGCCTGGACGTGGGCGATGGTTTCCTCGTTCAGTAGCGGTTCGTTGGTTTCTAGGTCGTAGAAAACGGGAATTGGCACGCCCCAGTTGCGTTGACGGGAGATACACCAATCGGAACGATCCGCGACCATTGCCGTGATCCGATTTTCACCTTGAGCGGGAATCCAGGTCACGGAAGCGATCGCTTTTAGCGCCTTTTCTCTAAATCCCTCCACCGATGCGAACCACTGTTCTGTGGCTCGATAAATGGTCGGCTTTTTCGTGCGCCAGTCGTAAGGATATTTGTGAACGTAGGGTTCCTCTTTCAGTAGCGATCGCGCTTGGCTGAGCGCATCAATCACTGCCTGATTTCCATCACCCAGGACGTTCAACCCCGCAAACTGCCCTGCTTCTTGCGTGAAGTTGCCATCGGCATCTACTGGCGACAGCAGCGGCAAACCGTAGCGTTGACCAACCTTGTAATCCTCATCCCCATGACCGGGAGCCGTGTGAACCAATCCGGTACCAGAATCGGTGGTGACATAATCGCCTCCAATCACAATCGGACTCTCGCGGTCGAAGAGTGGGTGCCGGTAAGTGCTGTGTTCTAAATCTTTACCTGCTACTGTCGCTTTTACCGTGAGATTGGTTGAGAGCGTCGTTGACAAGCGTTCCACCAAATCCGCAGCTACTAACAGGTATTTGGTCGAAATTGGTAGAGCATCCGCCTCCACTTCCACCACTGCGTAGGTCAAGTCTGGATTCAGGCTTACCGCTAGGTTTGCGGGAATCGTCCAAGGCGTCGTCGTCCAAATCGCCACCCCCAGATCGGGCAAGAACGGTTGTAATTGCGATCGCACGGCTGGCCCCAGATTCGTCATCTGGAAAGCTGCATAAAGACTGCGCGAGGTGTGAGCTGGGCGACCTTCGGAATCTTCGGGATACTCTAACTCTGCCTCAGCCAGCGCCGTTTTAGAACTTGGACTCCAGTGAACTGGCTTTAAGCCGCGATAAATGTATCCCTTCAACACCATCTGACCGAAGACGCCAATTTGAGCGGCTTCGTACTCTGGTTTTAAAGTCAGATACGGATGCTCCCAGTCGCCCCAGATGCCATAGCGTTTAAAGCTTTGACTCTGCTCGTCTACTGTCTTGAGGGCAAAGTCTCTCGCTTTGTGGCGGAGATCCAGCGGCGTCAGATTTTGGCGCTCGGCTGGCTTCATTTGCTGAAGGACTTTCAACTCAATCGGCAAGCCGTGACAATCCCAACCCGGAACGTAGCGAACTTTGCGCCCTTGCAGGAGCTGGTAGCGGTTGATGATGTCTTTGAGGATTTTATTTAAAGCATGACCAATGTGGAGTGAACCATTGGCATAGGGCGGCCCATCATGCAAAACAAAAATTTCGCCGGGATTGTTCTGCGACAGTCGCTCGTAAATTTGCTGGTCTGCCCAAAATTTTTGCAGTTCCGGTTCCCGCTTAATAGCGTTCGCCCGCATATCAAATTGGGTTTTGGGCAGATTAACGGTGTCTTTGTAGTTCCCTGTTTCTGTCACAGTTTAATGCCGAGAAATGATTGAGTTGCTTTCAATTATTATCGGTTACAAATCGCAATCTCTTCAAGTTGCAGCGGAAAAATGAACCGCAAAGATGCACAGAACACAAAGCAAGAAAATGGAATAAGCAGCGATCGCAATCCGATTTTAGCTGTAAGATGCCCGTCCTTCAGATCCCAAACTTCAAGAGAGAAGTCTGGGATCTCGCTTTAGAAAGCATTCAAGACTGCTATATCTTCCGCTGCTTTTTTGGCGCTATGCAACATCTTCGGGATTCATTTTCCTCCTAACCTTTATTTTTAAGTTGGGTTGGGTGGATTTTCTAACGGCTGATTTACCTGCTCTGTTCCACTCACCGAGTCACTTGTTTCTTCATGGGCTGGTTCTGGAGGTGAAGCTGGAATATGCTTTTCTTCAGCATCTTCTAGAGCAGCTTCCACCAGTTCGGGGTCGGGTGGGTTCGGACGAACGGGTTCGGGCACATTTTCTGGGTTAGCTTCTGGGTTAGCCTCCACCTCTGAAGGTGAGGATGGGGCAGTCTCTGGTGTTATGACTGTTTCTCCTGTAGTTGCTTCTACAGATGCTGGGGGTTCCAAGTCATCCAAGTCTGTGTCTTGGACACTTTCTTCAGATGGGACGGATATTACTTCCATCTGAGATTCCGGCTGGGATTCCGGCTTTGAGGGTGCGGGTGAAACGGGTGGTTGATTGAGTAACACCGTTTCATCCTCATCTTCATCCGTCCGGTTATCCAGCACGGTAACACGGGGTTTTCCGGCGTCGGTGGAGGTTGGCGCAGGTGTCGTCTTGGATGCCCCTGATTGGGGGGTTCCAGTGCCCGATTTGCCCTGAGTCACTTTACTTGCCGTCTGCTGAGCTTTGTCCTTAAAAGTTGCAAATAGACTGGTTATCCGCTGCGGTATGGATAAACTGGTCAGTTTTTCCTGCAATGCTTCGGGACTCGGAATCTCAGTTTGCTGCGCTGCGGGGGTGAGACTGCGTCGTAATGTCAGGGTTTCCCAACCTAACCAACCGACTAGCGCTACGCTAGCGATTTGACCTAGCAGCACACCGCCGGTGATGCGTCCAGCACACACCCATAAAACCAGGGCATAGAACAATCCCACCGCACTCCAGATAAAATCACTCTTTCGGTGTACTTCGGGGAAAAAGAAAGCCGCCATGTAAAGGGCGAAGCTACCGACTGCAACAGCGATCGCTAGGATATATGCCAGCATTTCGTGGATGCTCCAAAACTTGTGTCTATGTTTCAATTCTGCTAGAGATTGTTGACTTAGATACAAATAAAAACTAAATCTGCTGTTTCAATTGTTGATTCTTCGCCGAAGGAGGCTGTACTACTTTTGCGACTCTTAATATCTTCTTTAGGGAAAACTCTCAGGATATCGGGCTACTCTGAAGGAAAAGCAACTGTTCAAAAGCATTGCAGAGTTGAACATTGAATCTTATGACACAGCAGAGCTTTGGTGTGATTGGTTTGGCGGTCATGGGCGAGAACTTGGCGCTGAATGTGGAGCGTAATGGGTTCCCCATTTCCGTCTATAATCGCACTCCAGAAAAAACGGATGCCTTTATGGCTGAGCGAGCGCAGGGCAAAAATGTCTATGCTGCTTATTCCATTGAAGATTTTGTCCAATCCTTAGAACGCCCTCGCAAAATCCTGATTATGGTGAAAGCGGGTGCGCCGGTAGATGCGGTGATTAACCAGCTCAAACCGTTACTGGATGAGGGTGACATCATTATTGATGGTGGCAACTCCTTATTTGACGATACCGCTCGTCGCACCCGCGAATTAGAGCCATCTGGGTTCAGATTTATCGGGATGGGCGTTAGTGGAGGTGAAGAAGGAGCGCTAAATGGCCCTAGTCTGATGCCGGGAGGTACGAAAAGCTCCTATGAGTATCTGGAACCAATTTTGACGAAAATTGCGGCTCAGGTGGATGATGGCCCCTGTGTCACCTACATCGGCCCTGCGGGTGCCGGTCACTACGTCAAGATGGTACACAATGGCATTGAGTACGGCGATATGCAGCTGATTGCAGAGGCATACGACTTGCTCAAGAATGCGTTGGGGCTAGACGCGAACCAACTACACCAAGTATTCGCCGAATGGAATACGACTGATGAACTCAATTCTTATTTGATTGAGATTACAGCTGATATTTTCAATTACCGAGACCCCGACACTCGTCAGCCTCTGGTCGATGTGATTCTCGATGCGGCTGGCCAGAAAGGGACGGGTCGCTGGACGGTGCAGAGTGCGCTGGAGCTGGGGATCGCTATTCCAACGATGACGGCGGCGGTGAATGCCCGGATCATGTCTGCCTTTAAGAAGGAACGGGTGGCTGCTTCGGAGATATTAACGGGTCCTAGTGGCAAGTATGAGGGAGACGCCAAAACCTTCATTAACCAAATCCGTGATGCTCTGTATTGCTCGAAGATTTGCTCTTACGCTCAAGGGATGGCGCTATTGAGTTCGGCGTCGAAGGCTTATTCCTATGACCTGAATTTGAGCGAAACTGCCCGGATTTGGAAGGGTGGTTGCATTATTCGAGCCGGATTCTTGAATAAGATTAAATCTGCTTTCAAGGACAATCCAGAGTTGCCGAATTTGCTCTTGGCTCCTGAGTTTAAGCAGACCATTTTGGATCGCCAGGATGCTTGGCGGGAAGTATTAGCGCAGTCGGCGAAGCTGGGGATTCCAGTTCCGGCATTCAGCGCGTCGCTAGATTACTTCGATAGTTACCGACGCGATCGCTTGCCGCAAAATCTTACCCAAGCTCAGCGCGACTACTTTGGTGCTCATACCTACGAGCGCATTGACAAAGCAGGCTTCTTCCATACCGAGTGGACTCAAGTCGATGAGGAAAGCGTTCAAACCTCTACGCCTGAGCCACTGCAAGCCCAAGACCCTGTGGAAGCTGTACGCACAACGATTACATAAATAGGAGTAGTCGGGCGGGCAATGCCCGCCCGACCGTCGTTGTCGCGATTTCAACAGCTTTTGGCTCCGGACGCCAAAAATTTAGGAAATTTCCAGATGGAGGGTCGTTATTCTTCTGGGTAGACGCTGCGCGATCGCGTCTTTCTCCAGCGTTTTCAGGTGAAAATTGAAGGCAACTCCTCAGATCCTTTTTCTTTGCGATTCATGAGCCAGATTTTTCTAATAAAGAACTCTGCCTACACGAATTCATGCACAAACTGGATCTGGGGTATTTGAATCCAGCATCCAGGGGGCAGAGAATGGGCGATCGCTATTCTGAGAAACAGTTAGGAATTTGAATTGATGCAAAATCCTTTACAAACGCCTCACAGTGGCTACCACTGGGACGGCACCAGTCAGCGTTTCTTTGAAGGTTGGTACTACCGCGTCACCTTACCAGATTGCGGACATACCTTTGCTTTCATGTACTCCCTCGAAGATCCCCTAGGCAATCAACCCCACAGCGGCGGTGCTGCCCAAATTCTGGGTCCAAAAGATAGTTACCTTTGCCGGACTTTCCCAGATGTCAACAAATTCTGGGCATCGCGGGACGTTTTAGCCTTGGGACACTGGGGCAAAACCGATTTATCCACCAAACCCGCCTACCTCCCTCCAGAGGCTTTTGAGCGTCACGTTCAAGATGGCTATCAAGCCACCGCTACTTGGCATCAGGGAGCTTTACACGATCCCGGCACAGGTTCCCAAGCGCGTTGGCAGTATGAAATTAAACCTGTATATGGATGGGGGAATCCAAATCAGCCACAACAATCAACAGCCGGATGGTTATCTTCTTTCCCGATTTTTGAACCGGGATGGCAAATTTTGATGGCTCACGGGCTAGCAACTGGCTGGATTGAGTGGAATGGAAAACGCTACGACTTCACCAACGCCCCTGCCTACGGTGAAAAAAACTGGGGGCGCTCTTTTCCTCAAAAATGGTTCTGGCTGAATTGCAATGGTTTTGATGAGTCTCCAGATATCGCCTTAACGGCTGGTGGAGGCAGACGCAGGGTGCTGTGGTGGATGGAATCGGTAGCGATGATTGGCTTGCACTATCAAGGAAAATTTTATGAATTTGTACCCTGGAACTCGAAAGTAAGTTGGAATATCGAGCCTTGGGGCAGCTGGCAAATGCAAGCTCATAACTCCGAGTTTGAAGTTGAGTTAACCGCTATTACAAATCTACCGGGGACTCTCCTGCGTGCCCCCACGCAAAAGGGTTTAATCTTTTGTTGTCGCGACACGATGAACGGTCAAATTGACCTGGAACTGCGCCAACGGGGTGACAAATCTAAAATCATCCTGAAAGCTGGCAGTTCTCTATGTGGATTGGAAACAGGCGGTGGCCCTTGGGAAGAAACCTGGCGGTCTACTTAAATTCAACTGGGTAATGCTGCCCTTGGGCTGCTATGATCGCCTTAGAATTGGGGCTGTAGCTCAGTTGGATAGAGCGAGCGCCTCCTAAGCGCTAGGTCGCCGGTTCGAGCCTGGCCAGTCCCGTTGTCTGCTACTCTCTAAAACAGTTAGTCGCCCCGTGGAGTGTATCTATGTGGACGCTAGCTAGGATAGGGAATTTTAACCAGTTAGCGATCGCGCTTCGTGCGTATCGTTTCCCATGTAAACACGGCTTTTTCAATTGATTGATGATCCTGAAAATTGGTGCTAGCCGACAAAAACACTTGTCTTCCAAGCCTTCGCGCTCTAAAAGTAGATATTCTCGGCTGCTAATGCTCGCTCTACCCGTGGCGCTGTGGTTTGGTTACAAGGAAGTTAAAAAAAGCCTGGTCAAACCCCAGGCAATGTTAGTTTTGGGTGGCTCTACCTCAGCCTTGGAGCGGGAGAAGTTGGCAGCAAGAATGGCTCGTCAGCATTCAGATTTGCCCATCTGGGTTTCTTCAGGTAGCACTAACAAAGCTTACGTTAAACGGGTTTTTGCCAAAGCTGGGGTTGCCCCTAGTCGCCTGCATTTGGACTATCAGGCGGTGGATACGGTTACGAACTTTACGACGCTGGTTGATGAGTTGCAGAGTCTTGGGATCACCAGCATCTATTTAATTACCTCTGACTATCATATGCGCCGCGCCAGAGTCATTGGAGAGATTGTTTTAGGCAGTCGGGGCATTACTCTAAAGCCCGTGGTCGTGCCTTCGGACATACCGCAGGAGCCGATTGAGAAATCAATTCGGGATGGAGCCAGAGCCATTCTTTGGGTGACTACCGGCTATACGGGAGCCACCCTCGGTCAGTCATCAAATCAGATTAAGCAGGAATCGTTGCCGTTTCTTTCACCAAGACATAAGGCGACACAATCAGAGCACTGAATCGCTTGTTTTTGTTGTCGTTCCAATCTTGTTTCTGAGCTTCGGAGGGCTTGTAAATCAATTGTTCGCTAATCCAGTGCTGCACAGAGGAAACATCATCATTAGCGATCGCTACCCCAACATCTAGCAAGTCCAGCTCTTGAGCTACGATAACCACAGCCTCCCGTTCCGCATGAGGCATCAGCCAGTTCCACTCAGCCTCATCTAGCAATTCTGCTAATTCTTCTCTTAAACCCTGCATTTTTACTTGTTTTGATTCCAGTAAATTTTATTTTAATCCATTTTATAGAAGCTGCTACTCTTCATGTCATTCCTCTAAGATTCTGCTTTCATTTCGTCAATTTCAAATAAACTGACAATGACTCCAGTAATCGGAATTGCAATAAAAATTCCGAGTAATCCTGCTACTCTAGCACCTACTAGTAAGGCGAAAAATACGACAACTGGATTAATATTAAGCGAATTTTGCATAATCCGGGGCGTGATGAAATTGTCTTGTACTTGCTGGATTATGATACAAACAACAACTACTTGAACGGCTAACCAAACACTCTGAGACAATAAAATAAGAAAAACAATACCCACCCCTAAAGTAGCTCCAATCCCAGGGATTAAATCGAATAATCCAGCAATAATTGCCAAAAGTAAGGGAAATGGTACATTTAAAATTAAAAAAACCAAAAAAGTAGTCGTAGTCAGAAATAAACATAAAACCATCTGTCCTCGAAAAAATCCGAGAAACTTGCGTTGAATGACAATGGTAAATCTATTTTGTAAATGTGCAGGAACAAGCTTAAGAATAAGCTTCCAAAGCTTTTCTCCATCTAGCAACATAAAAAAAGAAATAACAGAAATTAATATCAAATTAAGAAAATTGGCAAAAAATACTTGTATAGTCGTTAAGCTATAACCGATTCCTAACCCCAGCGATGAGACGATTTGATTCTGAAATTGTTCTTGAATTATGCTCAAATTTACTTGAACATTGAATCTTAAAAGGAATTTTTCTATTTGATAAGCCAAAGGAATTAAAGAATTTAAAAAGGTTGTTAAGCTAGAAATTAATTGTTGCCCTTGCGATACAACTGTTAAACCAACTGTGACAGTAAGACTAGCAATCACGATCATGCCTAGAATAAAGACCACGGTAACAGCAACACCGTGAGGCACAAAACGAGTTAGCGATCGCACGGGATAACTCAGTAGAAAAGCGACAATAGCTGCAAATGTAAAAATGACAATAACTGTTTCAAAGTAAGCTAAAATTTTTACAAACGCCCAGCCAGAAGCAACGAAAAGCAAAAATCTAACCAATGCCAAATTGTTCAGACGCTGCAAAAGATACTTGGCAGAAGGTTCGCTCATTTCTTTTTGGGATGGTGATTTAATCCAGAATCCTGGTGATTGACTCATTTCTTTATTGAATGAAGCAATAGCCGGATATCCAGACAGATTTGGAACAATCTAATCCTACTGAAAGCGCAACTGTCAGGACATCATCCCAACGTTTTAATTTCGCCGAAAAAATCTTGTCTTTTGAAATTCTTTAACGGCCTAAATCGTGTAAAGCATGAATCGCTGTGGCGCATTTTTGCGTTACCGCCTGTAACTCATCCCGGTCTGTTGAATTAGGAGGCTCAATTACCTGACCAATCCGCACCGTTACTGGCACCGGACGCGGAACCAGCGAACCTTTCTTAAAAATCGCTTCCGTACCCCACAAACTAACGGGCAGCAACGGCACCTTCGCCTTAGCGGCAATCAGCGCAGCACCTAGCTTTGGGTCTGAAATTCTGGCGTCTGGCGTCCGCGTTCCTTGTAAAAAGACACCGACTGCCCACCCTTCCTCTAGGAGAGACAGCGCCGAACGAATCGCACTCCGGTCTGCGGAACCCCGCTTGACGGGGTAAGCACCATACAACTTAATTGCCTGCTTCAAAACAGGGACTCGAAACAGTTCTTCTTTTGCCATATACGCTACGGGTCGTCGCACGCAGCAGGACAAAATCGGCGGATCGAAATCACTGGCATGATTGCTAACCACTAGAAGTGGTCCAATCGGAGGAACGTGTTCGCATCCATAAATCCGACCTCGCAGGTAGGCATGAAGCACGGGGCTGACCACCGACCACTTAAACAGGTGGTATAGAACTAAACTCGAAACAGGCTCGCGGCTTCTGCCCAGATTAGATAATTCGCTATCCACCGTACTCTCGCTGTAAACCTTTAACCACCTTGTCTGATTTTTCTCGTTCCCTGGCTGATGAGGGAAAGAGGGAATTTTTCCATTCTCTCACTCGCACGCGCTGTTGCTGTCGCCGGACTTTATTCTGCATTCGGCAACTCTGCAACACTACCCACGTTTTCCAAAGTTAAATCGGGGCAAGTACGTTTAATTAAACCCGTAAGAACTTTCCCTGGACCAATTTCTACAACCTGCGAAATTCCTTGTACAGGCAATTGTAGGGAAATTTCTCGCCACCGCACCGAGCCGGTCATCTGACGGATGAGGCGCTCTTTTAAAATATCAGCGTCCACAGATGGGACGGGTTCCACATTTGACAGCACTGGCACTTGAGCCGAATTAAATGGAACTGACTCCAAAACTACCTGGAACTCAGCGGCAGCTTCCGCCATTAAGGGAGAGTGGAAGGCTCCTGAAACATTCAAGCGGACAACACGCTTAACCTTTACTTGACTTAGCACTGCCTCCACCGCTTCTGGCGTTCCAGAGATGACGACTTGGGCGGAACTGTTGTCGTTGGCTAACACAACGTCGGGGGTCTGCTGAATTTGTTGTTCTAGCTGTTCGCGGTCGAAGCCAATCAGCGCTGCCATCATGCCATCGGACGCACTATCCATAAATTCTGCCCGACGTTTCACTAGGCGCAACCCCGCCTCAAAGTCAAAGACACCGGCGACGTAGAGAGCAACGTATTCTCCCAGACTGTGACCGGCAACGAGGTTAGGTTGATGTCTCCCAGCTTGCATTCGATCCGCTAAAATGCTTTCTACCACATACAGGCTGGGCTGGGTATAAAGAGTGCGGGATAATTTATCTTCCTGACTCTGACAGATTTCTGGTACAGACCAGCCTAAAATTTGCTCGGCTTGCTCAAATTTAGCCTTTGCCTCTGGCAAGTCTAATAAATCCACTCCCATTCCGATTGCCTGAGAACCTTGCCCAGGAAACACCCATGCGGTCTTTGTCATTGGTCATTGGTAATTGGTAATTCGTAATTGGCAATTAGCAATAGGTAATTGGAGAAAAGCTTTCAGTTTTAGAGGCGCAATTGATCGCGTCTGAGTTTTGACTTCAAGAATTTCTTTCTTGCCTTAAAACTCAATCCTTAACACTCCTAACTTTCATTACCCATTACCGATCCACCTATCGAAAATTATTGGAGGCAGAGAATCTCCGACCTCCGCAAAATTAAAAATCTAAAATTGATTTATCTGCCCCATTGGAAAATCGCTGCGCCCCACGTTAGACCCGCGCCAAAGCCGGAAGTTGCAATCATGTCTCCTGGTTTAATTTTGCCTTCTCGCACAGCTTCATCCAGCGCTAAGGGAATGGAAGCAGCAGAAGTATTGCCGTAGTTAGCAAGATTGCTAATGACTTTTTCAGCAGGAATCTTTAAGCGTTGGGCGACGGCATCAAGAATTCGCTGATTGGCTTGATGTAAAAGCAACCAGTCAATTTGTTCAATGCTGATATTTGCGCGAAACATTGCTTTTTCCAGCACTTCCGGCACTTTTTGCACGGCAAAGCGATAAACTTCCTTGCCGTTCATGGTGATGGGGTGGTAAGTGCCAGCTTGGACGTTGATCCCAGGAACCAGTTCTTTAGGCTGTGCCGTGTAGGCTAGGCTGAGGGATTTGTGCTGGGTTCCATCACTGCGGAGTTCAAATCCCAGCAGGCGATCGCGATCGCTCGCCTGCATGACAATGGCACCAGCACCATCCCCAAATAACACGCAGGTTCCCCGATCTGACCAATCTACCCAGCGCGACAGAATATCAGCCCCAATCAGCAAGACATTTTGATAGACGCCGGTGCGGATAAACTGCGATGCCGTAACTAGACCAAAGACAAATCCAGAGCAAGCGGCTGTTAAATCAAAAGCTACCGCCCTAGATGCTCCCAGTTGAAACTGAATTGCTGAGGCACTCCCGAACAAATCATCGGCAGTTGAGGTTGCCAGAATAATTAAATCCAGGTCTTCTGGGGCGATCCCAGCCATTACGATCGCTCTTTGTGCCGCGAGTGTGGCGATCGAACTTAAGGATTCCTCACCCGCTAGCCGTCGCTGACAAATCCCGGTGCGGCTGGCGATCCAATCATCGGAAGTATCTACCAGCTGAGTGAGTCCATGATTATCCAGAGAACCTGAGGGGATCGCAGAGCCGCTTCCGGTAATGGCGACGCCGACGCCTGTTTGTTGCAACATTGCTCTCCATGCTTGCTGGGGTCTTTAGGTATCAGCTATCAGCATTTTAGCTTTTAGCTAAATCGATTAATTCTAAACGATCGACGCTGGAATGTCACATTTTACACTTCATCCTTCCTACTTGTTGCTATTCGCCGATTGCCGATTGTTTAGCACTGATATCTTGAGACTGAATTCGCTCCAGTACCTGGTTATCAACAGCTTCTTTCGCGATGCGAATCGCGTTGAAAATTGACGGAGCCTGGGAGCTACCGTGGCTAATAATGCAAATGCCTCCTACCCCTAACAACAAGCAACCGCCATGTTCTGCGTGGTCTACCCGCTGCTTTATTCGCCGCAAGTTTGGTTTCAACAGAGCCGTGCCGACTTGCCCGCGCAGTCCTTGAGGTAACTCTTCCTGGAGGATTTGCAATACTGCCTCGCCAACGGCTTCAGCAAATTTCAACAGAACATTCCCGGCAAAACCATCGCAAACGACCACATCAAAATTACCCGTCAGGACATCTCGCCCTTCGGCATTGCCAGTAAAGCAAATTTGCGAATTCTCTTGCAGCCTTTGGTAAGTGCGAACCGCTAGATCGTTCCCTTTACATTCTTCTTCACCAATGTTGAGTAAGCCGACTTTAGGAACGTCTACACCCAGCACATACTGGCTGTAAATCGATCCCATCAGTGCGAACTGCTCCAAAAATTTAGGACGACAATCGACATTTGCGCCGACATCGAGAATTAGCACTGATTTACTAGCTACCATCGTTGGCAAAACTGCTCCGATGGCGGGGCGGTCGATCCCCCGAAGGCGTCCCAGTCGCAGCAGAGCAGATGCCATAGCGGCTCCTGAATGACCCGCTGACACTACTGCTTGGGCTTGTTTTTGTTTTACCAAATCCATTGCTACGTTGATCGAAGCCTTGGGCTTGCGTTTTAAACCACTTAGAGGCTCCTCGTGCATTTCAATTGTGCCCTCAGAAGGCACAATTTGAGGAAGATGAGAACTGGTGTGTTGCCCTAGGGAAGCTTCAATCTGATGAGGATCGCCCACCAGCAAAACCTCTACGTCTAATTCTTCCTGTGCCCTAAGCGCTCCAGCAACGATTTCGGCGGGGGCGTGGTCGCCACCCATAGCGTCAATTGCGATCCGTGCGCGAGTCGATCCCATTGATCAAAGTGATATAAACCTTAAAAATTCTACCAGTACCCGATGACTCGTGGAGAAACCGGGGCCAATCCGGGAGGATGAAACAGGACGCAGGAAGGATAAATAAAAGAATGTTGAAAAAAATGGTACTCCTAAATAGGTAAAGATAGAGAACTAGTTGTCCCACGGGAGAGTTTATCCATTTTCGCTTGCTCACCGATTACTCATTCCTTGTCCCTGCTTGTGCTTTACCTATACGCGAACTCCCGAAAAAATATCTTCATTCTGGCGGAAGCAATTTCCGCCTTGGGCTTTTTTTGTAGCTTGCACATCCGGCAGGCTCTTTGTTTAGTGAATAAAGGAAAGTGAGGAATGTTGCAATTATTTGGCTCTGGATTGGTAGCGCTGTGGATGAATATGGCTGGGGTAAAAACAACAGAGATAGATACTACCCAACTGGCTGCGTGGCGGGGAGTTCCTTTGTTTTCCCTCTCGATGGCGACCGATCCGGTAGCTGAAAACACCATGCGGCAATATTTGAAGGGCTGGAGCGCTAAAGGCATGGGGGAGGCGGCCCAAGGGGTGTGGATTCAGTCGGGTTCTATGCCCTTGGCAACTCATCAGGGAAATATTCCCTTACCGGCAGCTTCTTTGACCAAGATTGCGACTTCTGCTGCTGCGTTGGAGACTTGGGGTCCAGGCCATCAGTTTGAAACCTCAATTGGCACAACCGGGCCAGTAAGAAATGGAGTTTTGCAGGGAGATTTGGTGATTAATGGCAGTGGCGATCCCTTTTTTGTGTGGGAAGAAGCGATCGCTCTGGGGAATGCTTTAAATAAACGGGGCATCCGCCGCATCAACGGCAATTTGGTGATTGTGGGCGATTTTTACATGAATTACCAATCTCACCCTTATATGGCGGGTCAGATGCTCAAGCAAGCATTTAATCCCACCTCATGGCCCAGAGATGCCCAATATCTATACAACTTAATGCCGCCAGGAACGCCAAAACCGCAAATTGCGATCGCGGGTTCGGTCAAAGTTTCTTCCATTGCAATTCCTAAGCAAATTTTGTTGTTGCGTCATCGCTCAATGTCCTTGGCACAAATCCTCAAGGAAATGAACATTTACAGCAACAACGACATGGCGGAGATGCTGGCAAAATCTCTTGGGGGGGCACCTGCCGTCGCTCAGTTGGGGGCTACGTCTGCCGGTGTCCCCCAACAGGAAGTTCAGCTGGTAAATGGCTCTGGTTTGGGGGTGGAAAATCGCATCTCGCCCCGCGCTGTTTGCGGAATGCTGACGGCGATCGAAAGTTATTTACAACCCCATCAGCTAACGGTAGCCGACCTCTTCCCGATATCGGGACGCGATCGCCGGGGAACGATGGTATCCCGCCACATCCCTTCAGGCACGATTATCAAAACTGGTACGCTGCGCGATGTCAGTGCCCTGGCTGGGGTAATGCCAACACGCGATCGCGGTCTGGTTTGCTTTGCGATCATCAACCGGGGTGGTGATGTCGATGGTTTTAGAAAACAGCAAGACCAAATACTTCAAAAACTGGTGCAACGATGGGGCGTTCCCCCCACTCTACCAGCAGCGATTCTTCCTAGCACTGGGCGAGCTGATATTGCTGGATTTCTCGGTGACGCCAGTCGCAATGAAATTCTCTCAGATTTTCAAGCGCGACGATAATATCGCACAGCACTCCTAATGATTCGTGAAGGCGAGATCCCCGACTTTCCAAGAAGCCGGGAATCTCAATCACTGGCATTTCACAACTCAAATAGGATTGCTATACCATTTTGGTTATTATGACCCTCGCTTACCGATTCAAGGAATAATTTCCGTCACCACCCGGCTACTACCACCGCTAGCACCACCGCCACCCGTGACAACAACCGTTTGACCTTGAAACTTACCGACTGCTCTGGAACCCGTCAGGTGCAGCGGCGGGTCAACTTGTTGATGATAAATTACATTGCCTTGAGCATCGAATTCTTCAGTTGGAATATTCCAAGTCACCTGATTGGCGTAAAGTTGGGATTTATTCCGGCTGCCAACGCCTTGGACGCCACCAACTAGACGAGCCACTTTTCCCTTCAGATCCACCTGACCCCGGTTCCCCGTCAGCGTCACTTGCTGCTGCTGATGCACCACTTTCACAGGTTGGTCTGATGTAACCATTTGTGTGTTTAAGTTCCAGGTAACAGAATTCCCAGCGATTTGCACTGGCGGCTCTAAAGAAGTCATTTGAACATTCTTTGTCAGCGTTGCCATCTTCGTTTTCAGGTTTACCTGACCAGAATCTCCTGCCGCTTGCTCTGTCACGCGATTGCCTGTGTAGCGGTCAATCTGGATGCGGCGATCGCCAACTACCATCTGCTGGGGAATTTGCCACACTAAATGCTCGGTTCTCATTTGTACCGCTGGGTCTTTCGATGTTGCGACAATTTGACCCAATAATTCCATATGCTGCGACCGACTAAAATATCGTCCTTCCTTCGCTGTTGCCACCATCTTTTGATGGGTGCCGACGAGATTTTGACGCACGATCACAACGTCTTCCTTTGGTCGCCACTCTAATTCATTCCCTTTTAAAACTGCCCCATTCCGAGGGTCTGTGGCAACAATCTGACCCTTCAGAAAGATTTTTTTACCATCCTCTTGAACTTCGCCACTATCTGCGGTGATTTGCATAATCATTTTTCCATCTTGGAACAAATCCCCGCTAGGATTTTGGATGCGAGCAGCTTTCTTATCTTTGGTATAAACTGCCTGCTTTGCTTTCACTTTCCACAAAGGTCGTCCCTGCTCATCTGCCTGATCCAGGGTCACATTTTGGAATACTAAACTCCCCTCGAAATCCGTCACGGAGGCAGTATCTTTCTGCAATTTTTTTTCCGTGCGTTTTTCAGTATTACAAGCACTAACTAAAAAAGTGAATAGTAAAAAATAAATAGGCAAAAGAAATAATTTTTTGCGAGAAGCTACTTTTTTCATTTCTTTTGCCTATTTATGTCTTTATTTCTTAGGTTGCGTTATCTATCTTCTTGGTCATCCATAAAGCCAATGCCCGACAACGGACGATAAGTATAATTTTGTCTGGGCGTCTTTTGGATATCTTCTTTGATGCTATCCAAGTCAATGTATCGATCTGATACATTGATTAAACTATCGCTAGTCATGGAGCGCAAACTGACCACTTCCACGCGGACACCCCGATAGCTAACGGCATCGACAGCGTAAGCTAAATCCCCATCCCCGCTGACGAGAACAGCGGTATCGTAAGACCCCACTAAAGCCATCATATCGACAGCAATTTCCACATCCAAGTTGGCTTTTTTCGAGCCATCCGGCAGCTGTACCAAGTCTTTGGCAATGACTCGGTATCCATTGCGCCGCATCCACAACAGGAAACCCTGTTGTTTTTCATTCGTGCGATCGACGCCGGTGTAAAAGAAAGAGCGTAACAAGCGAGATCCAGCGGTTAAGCGGCACAGCAACTTGGTGTAATCAATTTCTATACCGAGCTGTAGTGCTGCATAAAATAGATTTGATCCATCGATAAAAATGGCTACACGACCGCGATTTTCTAAAACCTGTTCTGGCGTGAATACAGAGTCGTTACTGCTGAAATTATTCAACATGATTGTTATGCCTCGATTTTTTTATGAAAAAAGCAATTAGCGATTTTGATGAACTTTTAGCTTTTGAGAGAGCGGTCTGTACCAGAGTTTTTACTTTTGTATGTATCAGCACCCGATGGTCAATCCGCCAACAGCCAACAGCTATTAGCTACTAAGACGAAACTCTTCAGGGGAGTTCCAGCCTTGGAAAAACAGGTCTGGCTTCACCTAAAGCTTGTCTTGCAGTTAGTGTTCCCCAAGTGGCATGAGCGGAAAACGCAGCCGAAACATCTATTAACGTTTTGTTATTAAAGTCAATTGAAAAACCTAGCTGTTGGTAAATGTCACTACTGATGGTAGGAATAATCGGTGATAGCAGATAAGCTGCTAGTCTAACAGATTCTAGAACCGCATACAGGACTTGTTCGACGGCCTGTTGTTGCCCTTGCTTATATAAAGTCCAAGGAGCTTGATCGTCTATAAATTTGTTGCTGGCTCGAATTAGAGTGAAAATATCTGCGATCGCATCACTAAACGCCAGAGATTCATAAGCTTGAGCAACGCGATCGCCTAAACTAAGGCCAATTGCTTTAATTGTGTTATCTGCGGGGATGTTTTCAGCTAAGCAGTCAGGCACGATGCCATTGCAATATTTCTTTGCCATGTTCATCGTCCGATTGAGTAAATTGCCCAGATCGTTTGCTAAGTCAGCATTGAGGATATTGATAAACCGAGTTTCGTTGAAATCTCCGTCTTGCCCAAATTCAATCTCCTTGAGAAAATAGTAACGAATAGCCTCAGCTCCGTAACGTTCGACTAAAGCGATGGGATCGATCGTATTACCAACCGTTTTACTGATCTTTCGCCCGTCTTTTGTCAGGAAGCCATGTCCAAATATTCGAGCGGGTAGCGACAGATCCGCTGACATTAACATGGCAGGCCAATAGACCGCGTGAAACCGCAGAATGTCTTTACCAATCAGGTGCATATTAATCGGCCACCACTTGGATAAAGCATTCTCTAGCGTCGGTTCGCTATCTGGTTCGAGCAACGCCGTGACATAGCCCAGCAAGGCATCAAACCAGACATAGATGGTGTGGCTGGGATCGACGGGTATAGGGAAGCCCCAGTCTAAATTCACTCGCGAAATGGAGAAATCTTGAAGCCCCTGACTGACAAAGCTCAAAACTTCATTGCGGCGAATTTCTGGCTGGATAAAATCTGGTTGCTGGCGATATAAGTCTTCCAGCTGGCTTTGGTACTTAGAGAGGCGAAAAAAGTAGTTTTGTTCATCCCGCCACTCGACTTCTTTGTTGGGGTGGAGGGGGCAGTGGTGTCCTTCTAGAAGGTCGCGTTCCTCTTTGAATTCCTCGCAGGAGACGCAATACCAGCCCTTTTGTTGCCCCAAATAAATGTCGTTTTTTTCCCAGACGCGCAGGAAAAACTCTTTAACAATGGCTTGATGGCGAGAGTTCGTCGTGCGGATAAACCGATCGTACTGGATATTGAGTTTTTGCCAAAGGACATCGAATCCAGCCGCAATTTCATCCGAGTGAGCTTGCGGTGAAAGCCCTTTGGTTTCTGCTGTGCGCTGAATTTTCTGCCCATGCTCATCCGTGCCGGTAATCAACAGCACAGACTTTCCCCGGAGCCGTTCAAACCGAGCCACCACATCCGCCGCCATTGTTGTATAAGCGCTGCCAATGTGGGGTACGTCGTTCACATAATACAGTGGTGTAGTAATTGCAAATGAATTTTTACTTGTATGATTAGCACTCATAAATATAAAAAACAACCCCTTTCTTGCTTTTGATCATATACTTCGGGCTGCAATTTTGTATCTTTTCGTTATCTTGTCTTGAGAGTTCCACTTAGCTCCGGGAAATATAAGTATAAAATGTTACTTTTTCTTGACAAAATTAAAATCGTAAAAAATCTTTACCAGCGATTTCCACCCTGAGAGATTCGTATAGGTGAGGAAGTTACGTTAATAATTGTATTAAGAAAAGTTAAGTTATGGGGCGATCGATCGCATCTGCTCAACGAATAAAGTCCAGGCTTGGTAAAAAGTGGAGAATGAACTCAAGAGTCAAGATTCAGTCTACCTCTAGACTCTAGCCATTTATAATCAAGCCGATTGCCTGTTGACTGTAGCGATCGCGCTTCCTGCAAGAAAGCCTATAGAAAGCATGTCTTCAGATAACCCATTACAGATTTCTCGCTTGCTGATGAAGGCATTGGGAACGCAGATGTATATATACCATCAGGATCGCGTTCCTCAAGAAGGTGGCGTTTTAGTGGTGAGCAATCATCGCAGCGTCATGGATGCGCCAATCCTGATGGCAGCTTTAAATCGTCCGATTCGCTTTGCCTGTCATCACTACATGGGACAAGTGCCCGTGATGCGGGAGATTGTCAATCAACTGGGTTGTTTCCCTTTGGAGACGCCAGAACACCGCCAGCAAGATTTCTTTAACAAGGCAATCAGCCTGTTGCAGTCCCAGCAGGTGGTTGGGATATTTCCCGAAGGTGCCCAACCAATGGTAAGCCTAACCCAGCCGAATGAAATGAAAACCTTTCATCGGGGATTTGCTCATTTAGCTTTGCGAGCGCCGGTGCAAAATTTGGCAATTTTACCCGTGGCGATCGCATCCCAGGAAGAAACAAATAACTCGGCAATCCCTCTGCGATTATTAAGTTTATTTGACCCTTCCGAACCCCTATTTAAACAGGCAGGCTGGCATCCGATGGTCGTTTACCGTCGATCTAGCATCCTAATTGGGCGTCCCTGTTGGATTACGTCTCAAGTGCGGGAACAATATCAAGGAAAACAAGCCAAAACTGCTGTTGCCAGTCTTATCAATTACTGTCAGGAAGAAATTGCTGGTTTACTTCGTCAAGTTTGGTATTAGTTCGCAAGGATGGGAGTCTGCCATAGAATAAGAATTAATACCTACGTCTACAGGTAGATGGCTTAAGGGTAGGCAAATGGGCAAAGCCCGCTCTCAGTAACCTTCGCCTTCAAGAATTTAGACTTGCCTAGTTTTTCACCGAAGTGTCTTGAGTCCTCGAATCGTTCGCATCCGCCCCAAAGAAAGCAATAAATTTTTGACCTGTTGTTTTTAAATGGACATTACGAAATGCCAGACGTAAAAAGCCATCCTTGTTTTCTCACCCCCAGGCTGTTTAATCCAGACTGCCCGCTGTTCGTGTTCCTTCCAGGCATGGATGGCACGGGTCAATTGTTGCGAGCGCAGACAGAGGGGTTAGAAGCAGCCTTTGATATCCGTTGTTTGGTCATCCCAGCCGATGACTTAACCAGCTGGGAGGATCTAACCGATCAAGTGGTAGCGCTGATTGAAGCAGAAGTAGGAAAACAACCTAATCGGTCAGTTTATCTGTGCGGCGAGTCATTTGGGGGCTGTTTGGCGATGAAAGTAGCGCTGCGATCGCCCGAACTATTTGACCGAATTATTTTGATCAACCCCGCTTCTTCCTTTAATCAGCGACCTCTGCTAGCTTGGGGATCGCTGGTGAGCGGCTGGATACCGGAAGTCCTCTACCGAGTGGGATCGGTGTGGTTATTGCCGTTTTTAGCTCATTTAGAACGGGTTGCACCGCGCGATCGCCGCGCCCTTCTAGACGCTATCCACTCCGTACCCCCAAAAACTGTCCTTTGGCGACTGTCCCTCATCAGAGATTTTGATGTTGATGCTTCTCAATTACGTCGCATCACCCAACCTACCCTGGTGATTGCCGGAGGTACAGACCGACTACTGCCCTCTGTAAGTGAAGCTCAGCGCTTAGCTTCTTGCCTACCCGATGCGGAAATGGTCATACTGCCGAAGAGCGGTCATGCTTGTCTTTTAGAAGCTGATGTCAACCTCTACGCAATTATGAAAGCTGAAAATTTTTTAGAAAGTCGGGATAAAGTTTCCCTATTGGCGGTTTCTTAGCGAGCCGTCATTCAGCAGGAGATATGAATTGAATAAAAGCTTGTCATTTTGTATGGCGGGAACCGACCCCCGTGTATGATTGTTCTGCGCGTTAAGCCCCTGCTGTTTGAAGTCCCAAACTGAATACTCAAACGGGTTTGATGGAAACGGGTTTGATGGGTATAGCGGCAGGAAAACTTATCCTGAAAACAATTCAGTTTGTCTACTTTGTGATAAGTCATTTGCTTTTACCAAGGATTGCCAATCATTGTAAAAGCAGACCAGTAATAAGGATGGGAGAGGACTTGATTTCCGATTCCTAGCAATTGGGGTGGCAAAGAGATATCCCCATTGCGAGTCCGTAACTTTCCGCCCTCCAGTCGCACTTGCCCCCTGAGCATCGCTAACTGAGATTGACGTAACGCCTCTGTCTTAATCGGAGCTGTTTTTAGTTCCTCGTAGAATTCTGCCATCAGTCCTAGAGTTCCCTCATCGCTGACGTACCACAAACTTGCCAACGCCGATTTCACTCCTGCTTGCACCGCTAATCCCGCAAAGCCTAACTCTGCCTGCTCATTCCCCACTGCTGTGCGACAAGCACTCAGCACTAATAGCTCTACTGGTGGGTTGTCCCAACCCAGTTCCCGCCACTGATCGAGTCGCAATTTGGTGTCCCATAACTGAATGTAGGAGTTGCTGGGAGAACCTGAATTAAACTCTCCGTGAGTTGCCAGGTGTACAATCTCAAACGGCTGTTGTTGACGCTGCGCCTTCAGATTCTTTAGCGTAAAATCCTCATTGAGAAAGGACTTGCCTTTCCACAGATAGGGGACGATTGCTGATAATTCCCTTGGTACTGCTGGTAAAGGATTTTTATCCGTAAATTTTGAGATGCCCATTGCCAAAACTTGAGCATTTTTCAAACTCTGGTAGTGAGTATCGGTGAGGCTAAGGCTGGGCATCAAACCAACGCTGTAGCGCTCAAGGATAAACCCTTTACCATCGTGGAGAGCAGCGATGGGGATCGTGCGTAGACCCTCGTCCATGAGGAAGACAAGATTTTGAATATCGAGTCTTTGCAGATCTTTCTCTAGCGGTGCTAGCAGCCATTGATACATCTGCTGAGAGGATGCTAGGTAGCCACGAGCGCTTTTAAGGTTGGTCACTTGCGTCTGGAATTGGTTAGCAAGTTTGAGAACTTTTTGGCGGGTTGCGCCTGTGACTCTTTTCCGAATCGGTTGTCTATCTGCCGTCACTAGTACGAGTTCCAGCTGATCTTGATAATTTTCCGTTTTTTGCGGTTCCAGACTTTCAGGATTAATGGAATGATCAATTGAGGAAGATGGGCTTTTTGCCTCATTTGCTACCGCAGTTGTGGGAGTAAAAACAGCGTAAATGAGTGCCGCTTTGATACCGCTAGATGCTTCAATGCTTTGCAGAGTACTACGGGCATCGGAAAGGCTCCTTGTGGGGGTATCGCTTACGCCTAGATATTGTTCATATTCCTGGGTGAAGGGTTCGTCAATTTGAGCCAACGCAGAATCAACTTCAACCAAGGACTGACTGGTATTGGCTGGAGGGGAAAGCGAAGTAGTCTCCTGCGGTTGTGATGCTTCTTGCTGTGGGATTTCGACGGGCAGTGAGGGGGTTTGAGCAGGGATAAAATCGGGAGTAGGGCTGAAGGTGATGATTTTAATGTTGCCCTGGATGTAAGTGTCCGGCGGTACGGGTACTGAAAAGATTGTGGCAATCGTATTCGTTGCCCCACTGGTTATCGATCCAGCTGTCCCATTGATGGTGGCATCCCCAACGACGAAGGGAGTTGTCGTGCTGCCACTGTGACGGATGGTGATGTCACCGCCGTTGGTTCCACCAGCGGTCGAAATACTGGAATTTAGGCTATTGCGGTCTGTAAACGTGCCTGTAGCCCGAAAGAATTTACCAGCAGTAATATTAACAGTTCCGCCAGTGCCACTTCCCAGACTTTGGGCATTGATGGTACGGGTAGTAATGTTGCCGTTGTTAGCACTTAAGCCGATCGCTGCCCCATTCCCACTCTGCGAGTAAGAAGACAACTTTTCAGTATCGATCGATCCCGTAGTGCTGTTGAGCGCGATCGCGCCCCCATTCCCACTCTGCGAGTAAGATTCTAGATTGCCGGTGGTGATGTCCCCGGTGGCAGAAAAGGTTATCGCACCCCCCGTAAAGGTTGTCGAGGCGTTAATGACCGATCCAGTGCTGATGCCTCCCCTTCCTGATATCAGCGTGATGTCGCCGCCTTTGCCAAAACCACTATAAGATCTTGCATTCAAATTGCTGGTGGTAATGTCGCCCTTGGCAGAAAAGTTGAGCGCCCCTGCATCGCCATACTGAGAGTCAGAATACACCTCTAAAAGTGAAATTTTTCCAGTATTACTCGTGAGGGTGATGCCACCCCCCGTCCCGAAACCATAAGTACCAGAATCTAGAGTGCCAGTTGTGATGTCACTGTTGGTAGAAACAGCGATCGCTCCTCCATCGTTATCAACTGACCAAGATTCCACGTTACCTGTCGTAATATTGCCATTGGCTTCGAGGGTGACAAATCCCCCGTAGCCTTCAGAGGAGGTTGTATCTAACAACCCAGTATTAATGGCTCCTTGGTTACTGTAGATAGAGATATCACCGCCATCACCCTTCACTGACCAAGATTCCACTTTACTGGTGGTAATGTTGCCATTGGCTTCAAGGCTGATCGCGCCCCCAAAACCTTCCAAGGAAGTTGCATCTAGCGCCCCAGTTTGGATAGTTCCCTGGTTACTGTAGATAGAGATATCACCGCCATCACCCTTCACTGACCAAGATTCCACCTTACTGGTGGTAATGTTGCCTTTTGCATCAAACGCGATCGCGCCCCCAAAACCTTCCAAGGAAGTTGCATCTAATGCCCCAGTTTGGATAGTTCCCTGGTCACTGTAAAGATAAATATCACCAGCATCCCCACTGTTTGAGAAAGCGTTCAAGTCAGCGGTAGTAATGTTGCCTTTTGCATCAAATGCGATCGCGCCCCCATCACCACCCTTTGAATTTGATCGTACTTGTTGGGTGTCGATCGTTCCTGTATAGCTTGTCAGAGAAATTTTTCCCCCATTGCCATACCCATTTGAAAAAGCATGAATGTAGCTGGTGTTAATGTTGCTACCAGCGGTAAGGGTGATGTTTCCCGTAATGCCTGCACTCAGACCATAAGAGCCTGTGTTGAGGATACCAGTGGTAATGTTGCCCTGAGGGGCAAATAAGTTAATCGAACCCGCATCATTAGTCTGGGAGTAGGAGAATAAGTCTCCACTTGTGATGCTTCCCCCACTGCTAATAACGGTGATGTCACCCCCAATCCCAGAATCATAGGAGCGAGAATCTAGACTGCCCGTGGTAATGTTTCCATTAGCAAATAGAGCAATCTCTCCAGAAAAACCATAATCCGACCACGATTCCAAGTCTTTTGTGGTAATTTCTCCAAAAGCCGTCAGCGCGATCGCACCGCCATTGCCGTCAAAAGTGGTTGCGTCTAAGATGCCAGTATTAATGCTTCCTGCTTTGCTGGAGAGGACAATATCCCCGCCATCGCCTTCAACTGACCAAGATTTCAAGTCACCAGTGGTAATATTGCCGAAAGCATTCAAGGCGATCGCGCCGCCGTTATTGCTATAAGCGCTAGTATCAAGCTTGCCTGCACTGGTATTGATACTGCCGAGGAAGCTGGTTAGCGTAATCTGACGACCGGAATTGATAATATTGCCAGTTGCGATATTTTGGTTGGCTAACAGGGTAAGCGTCGCGTTATCATCTCCGGCGAGAGTATAACCTGTCGTGGTTATAGAACCAGAACCTACGGGCGATCGCACGGTGACTGGATCGAAGAAGGTGGTGTTGCCAGCCAAAGTGATTGCACCGCTGCTATCTGCCCGTCCGATGATGATTTGAGAAAACCCATTTTCTAAAAAATTGAGTTCGCTGGTGTTGAGATTTAAGCGGTTGTCGTTGACTGTCCCGCCAATGGTAATACCCAAACTGGAAGTCAGAGGCTGCAATTGAAGCGTACCGCTGCCCTTAATTTGCGGGGTGCCAGGATTCGTGGAGTCAATAAAATTAATTTCATTAGCGGTAAGAGTGATATTACCGCTACCCCCAATTCCAGTCGGATTAATGCTGCTGTCTTGTAAGAGAATGCCTGCTGCATCAATCGCACCAGTGCCATTGAGGGTAATCGCCCCTGTCCCAACAGATTCCACGACGCTTTCAGAGACAATAATAATCTCGTAGCTGTCGCTGCCCGTTCCCTTGACAGTGCCAGACAGATTAATATTTCCAGCTTGCGATCGCACTCTGCCGCTTCCATAAACAGCGGTTCCATCCTGACTTCCCGCCCCAGTGCCGCTGGTGCCTGTCAGGGTAAGATTCCCGCTATTGGATTGGACAATGCTGCCAATCGTGCCAATCGAAATGCCGTCATTGTTGAAACCCTTTCCGTTACTGGTACCGATTAGGGTAACGTTCCCCGCCCCAGTGGATGCTACATTGCTACCTGTAGAGACCTGAATTCCATGATTGGCAGCACCAGTTCCGTTACCAGTACCCTGAATATTAATATTTCCATCCACGGAACTCACTTTAGAGTTTTGGATGATTTCTATGCCGTCATTTGCATTTGTTCCACTTCCCGCCGAACCCGTTAGGGTAATCGTTCCGGTTCCGGTTGATTGCACTGCACTGTTGTTTTGAAGCGAAATCCCGTTGTTGGTAGTACCAGTAACACTAAGAAATCCTGTGCCCGTCAGGTTAATATTGCCGCCTTGGACATTAATAATGCTGTTGTTGAGCAGAATGCCATTGGTGTAGGTGGCATTTCCTCGACCAACTCCTGTAAGATTGCCGCCGTTTGTACTAATCGTGGCATTGGTGAGGGCGATCGCGCCGCTACCGTTGGTGTCATTATCAGCAAAAAGATTGACATTCAACTTGCCGCTACTGGAAGCGATCGCTCCATTTAGAATAATGTCGTTGTTAGCTTGTAAAGTAAGCGCGGCATCTCCCCCAGATGTCTTGCTAATAAAAGCATTGCTATTTTGAGTAATATTCCCGGCACCTGGAGAACCAGAAGCAGTTGCCGTGTCGAGGATGACGCTAGTGCCAGTATTCAGGGCAGCATTAATATTGGCAACATCCACCGTATTCGTGCCAATCGCACCGCCGCCACTATTCACAATCGTGATATCGGTCGGGTCAATCAGCCAAGTACCACCGATTCCCTGAGGCGCACTTGCATCCGGCGTACTGGTGAGATTGAGAAACTGTTTGCTAGAAGTTTCAATCAACCCACCATTTCCAGAATAAATGCCTCCCCTTGCCGTTAGTGTCCCGTAAATGCTGGCTGTATCATCTGCAAAAACAATGACTTTTCCACCATTCCCGTTGTGCAGTGCGTCGGCAGAAATCACCGAGTCGCTGCTAACCAATGTTTGTAAGGCATTTGGCACTTTGCCTTGACCCTGATAATCACCGCCAATCAGTACCGCACCGCCGCCATTGGTGCCCGAAGCGTTAATATTGCCACTAATGACACTCGCTTGGTTGCCCAAGACATAGACAGTGCCTCCGGTTTGACCCGATACATTCAGGGTGCCAGAAGCAATCGCAGTACCCGGTTGTGTGCCAATCTCAGCACTAGAAGCAGTCAACCGTACCGTGCCATCGCTATTGACGGTTAATCCCGTGGCATTCGCGAGATTTCCGCCCGTTAGCAGCGAAGGGAGGGATAAAGGAGTAAAGGGTAGCGTGGCTGTATTTGAGGTAGGTAGCGGTTGAACTTCTAAACTTAGAGGGCTGCCGGGTAGACTCAGCCGCACTAATTTCTCACCCGGTACACCGACTACAGCAATTTGCCCCCCAGTCGCCCTCATCTGCCCCGTAGTAACTGCCGTGCCACCTAACAGGGTTAAATTCCCCGATACTGCCAAATTCCCCGCATTGATAATGCTTCCAGGTTGAGGAGTGTTAAAAATAAACTGGTTGGGCGTTCCGACCAATGTAGCGTAGTCATTCGCCCCAATTGCATTAAACCAATTGCTGCCAAAACCGATACCTGTGGCAGTGGTGACGGTAAATGAAGCAGGAACATTTAGGCTGGCATGAGAACTGAAGATAATCCCCGCTGGATTCATCAAGAACAGGTTAGAGTTTCCCCCTGTGACTTGGATTAATCCATTGATATAAGAAGCATTCCCACCTGTAACCCGCCCTAAGATATTTTGAATATTAGGGTTAGAAAGAAAGTTCGCAATTTCCCCAGAATTTAATCCTAGCTGCTCAAAGCTATGAAAAAGATTTGCTTGATCTTTTGAAAGCGTGCCGCCACTAATGTTAAAACGGTTCCCCTCTGGAGTAACAATTGTGCCGGTGCCGTCAGCCGCTGGGGTAATCGGCTGTGCTTGTACTGGTTGAAGCGAGTTAGCGATCGCTGTTAGTGAAAACACTACCAGTAACAGCCTTATATTTCTAACGGCTGACATAGTTATGCACTTACCCTGTTGTCAATATCCCTAAAGTAACATTGACAGATTCAACGTGTTAGGAATGCTTTTATTTGTTTTAGCTCCTAAGAGCGATCGCCATCTGTAAATAAATAAAATTGTCTGGCTTCCAGACGGCTCAATATTGGGAAGCCAAACAATTTTGTATCTTCTCTATTCTATTGATTGTGCCGATTATGCGATCGCAGGTTTGAGTCCCCGATCACCCATCAACAATTTTTAACGGAAGTTGCCTGGATTCAGTCGAGGATTGGCTCGATTCGAGCGCATAGGCACTCCGCCTTTCAACTGGGTGCCGGTGCCACCATCAGCTCGATCTAAGAAAGGTCGCAGGTTAACGCTTTGTGACTTACGGCTGGAGCGATTCGTGGTCCCGCCAAGGGAAGATAAGCCCAAGTTTAAGAGATCGTTGAGCATCTGAGCATCCCGACCTCCAACAAAGGTATTGACGCCCTCTGTCACCTGTCCGCTGTCAGCAGTGCTGATATTTTGGAAAACGCGATCGCGGATTAACTGCGGATTTTCACCAGGAGGCACAGTCAGCACAATCCGACAGTCTGGGTTTTTCTGAGTCGTGATACAAACAACGTTGTAGTTATTTTCCACCGATGCCCGCATTTCCTGAAGACCATCGGGTCGATAAGATTCTAATCGGCGACTAATTTCGTTACAACGTCTCTCAGCCGTCCAGCCACCGCCTAAAGGACTGGGAGTTGCCCAAGCATAAGCTTGATCGGGTTGGCTCTTCGGGTGATACATCACCATATACTGACTGTTCGTTAGCTGGCAGGTAAACCGTGGCTTGTTAGCAGTTGTACTATTCTCCGATTCCGTTCCTGAGCTAGTCGTGGTATCTGGACTCCCATCGGTGTCTACCACAACATCTCCATCCGAGGTTTGAGTATTTTCATCTTCGACACCCGGCAGTTGCGCTTGCTGAACAGAACCGGCAAAGGCAATACCGCTATTCAGTAGAATTGCTAAACCGGCAGATAAAGCCACACTTTTGACCACTAAGGACTTTGCTTCAAACGCGAACCTAGACAGATGTGGTGACATATCAACAATCCTCCTGTATATTTTTTGACTATCGTTAGCATCATTTGAATTAAATGAGCTAATTTCATAAATCTTTATAAATCGGTCTTCGTAGCGTATACTACGAAAGCACGACTAGAATCCCCCGCTTCCCTGGTAGGAATAAGGGTAAGAAGTCAGGAAAATAGAGCGTGTTTTTTGAAAATTGTCAATCAGTGGGTACTGTTTATCCTGTATCCAATGTTGCACAACATACCCCCCTAGATGCCATAGTGACGGGAAAACCGAAGCAAAGTTCCCGCAGAACCCTTAAATCATTCAAAAGGAGAAAACAATGTTGTTGGAGGCACAAAAGCCGCTGACAGTTCCCAGACATTTCCTGGAACCGCCTGCGTCCCTAAGCCCAACGCTACTCATGTTTCTAGCCGCCGTAGCGATGGTTGTGCTATCAAACTTTGGTTATTGGCTCTGGGAGTGGCCTCACTGGTGTTGCTTTATCACAAACACGATCGCCTTGCACATTTGTGGAACGGTGATTCATGATGCTTGTCATAATTCTGCCCATCGTAACCGAGTCATCAATGCCATCCTGGGACATGGCAGTGCGCTGATGTTAGTCTTTGCCTTCCCAGTATTTACTAGGGTTCATTTGCAGCATCATGCCCATGTCAATGACCCGGAAAACGATCCAGATCATTACGTTTCTACTGGCGGACCCCTGTGGTTAATTCCGGTGCGGTTTTTATACCACGAAGTATTTTTCTTTAAACGTCAGCTGTGGCGAAAATACGAACTTTTGGAATGGTTCTTAAGCCGTTTGTTTGTCGGGACGATTTTCTATATTTCAATTCAGTACCACTTCTTAGGCTACATTCTCAATTTTTGGTTTATCCCTTCTGCCCTGGTAGGATTGGCGCTGGGATTGTTTTTTGATTATTTGCCGCATCGCCCTCATCAAGAACGCGATCGCTGGAAAAATGCCAGAGTTTACCCCAACCCCATCCTCAATTTGCTGATCATGGGGCAAAATTACCACCTCATTCATCATTTGTGGCCTTCCATTCCCTGGTATCACTACCAGAATGCTTATTACGCCACCAAGCCCCTCTTAGATGAAAAAGGCTGTTATCAAACTCTGGGAATCTGGCAAGGAAAAAATTTCTGGAGCTTTTTATATGACGTTTTTTTAGGCATCCATTTTCACAACAAATCACCTAAAAACCTAGAAAATAGCTAATAAATGTCATTAGTGATTCGTCAATGACGAGGGACGAATCACTAATGACAAAAAACCTCAGCGATGAAACGACTGAATCGTTGACTGCGAGGATAAGCTAACCTGAGACAAACTCCAATCCGGTCTTAGGCTTTTAGCTCCCCGCAGATAAGGATGGTAAATCGGTGGATGGGAAGCTGGCAAATTGACGTGAATTAAGAAGCGGATGCAACGCTCCAGCCCTCCCTCCACGTGCATTTGCTGGACATCGAGCAGAGGAACATTGTCCCAGTGGGGACGAGAGCGAGCGATCGCAGCGGGAAAGATCGCATCCAGATCCCGCGTTACCGAGAACGTGGCACTAATAATTAGATCGGGATGTAGTTGATTGTGTACTTCTAATTCATCGAGTAGTTCCGCTACCACTTCTCGAATTGCCTCAGCCGTGTTTTGTGAGGCAGTTGTTGCCCCGCGAATCGCTCGAACTCGCCACTCCACGCAAGCATCCTCCATTTTATAATTGGGATTTTGAATTTTAGATTTTGGATTTCAGAATCATCTAAATCATCTATAATCTAAAATCTAAACTTCAGACTAGGGTCGGTAAAGCCACAACGGCTGACCACTGGTAGAAAGTTCAAATTCTAACCAGTCTATCCCAGCTGATAGACTAGATGCCCCTTGAACTCTGCTCGATACCACACGATTCCAGAAAGGTTTGCGTTCTTCCAGGGTGTAACACTTCGTTTTTTCGGGATCGAGACCGACCAGTTCCGCAGCCCAACGGCGGGCATCTTCCTCAGTGCCGAGCCGGTCAACAACCCCCAGTTCTAACGCTTGTTGACCTGTGAAAATGCGACCATCGGCAAAACTTTTAACCGTTTCGGTTGTCAGCTTCCGAGCCTCAGCAACCGTTTGCACAAATTGCTGATAACTGACGTCAATCAGGTCTTGGAGAATATTCTTTTCCGGCTCGGTGAGTTCCCGGTCAAAAGCCAGAATATCTTTATAAGGACCCGATTTGATCACCTTGAAAGAAACGCCAATCTTTTCTAGCAAGCGCTCCAGGTTGTTTCCCCGGAGAATTACACCGATACTGCCGGTAATTGTGCCTGGGTTGGAAACAATGTGTTCGGCTCCCATCCCGATATAGACTCCTCCAGATGCGGAGATATTGCCAAAGCTGGCAACAATTTTCACCTTTTTTTGCAGGCGAGTCAGGGCTTCATAGATTTCTTGCGAATCCCCGACCGTACCACCAGGACTATCAATGCGTAGCAGTAATGCTGGAAACTTTCGTTCTTCAACCGTTTTCAGGCTTTCTAGAACTTGTTTTCGGGTAGTACTGCCAATCGCACCAGTCACTTCAATCCGAGCAATTTGTTTACGAAACTTAGGCTGAAAAGGCCAGATCATGAGCAGGCAAGCAATGAATCGTGAATGAATGAGCGAATTAGAGAAGGAAGCAAATCCTGCAAAACAGTAAATGTTTCCCTAGTAATGCTGGCTCTTTCTCTAGTTTGCACGATCTGCATCGGTTTCGTTGGCTTGCGGGTGAAGCCTGAAAGCTTATCAGAAAGAAGGTTTTCCCTAGCTCTCCGAATTTAACAGGTACTTAACAAGTAAAAACTTACCCTTTTGTCGGCATCCCAACAATTTGCCAAAGCGCCTTAACAGAACTACATATTAAGTACAATTAAGTAAATAAACGCGCAACCAGCCAAAAAAAGAGCGAGAAACTGGAAAAATTTTTGATAAATCCGGTTGCGACTTCTGGAAGGGCAGCTCGTGATGACCTGCTTCAAGAGTGCTGATCTGGCTTTGTTATGTACGCCCACAAAGAACTTTTATGCAGCTAAAACTCACAGAATCCAAAATTCCGTTGGCACCCTTGCTGCTGATTGCCCCCTTTTTCTTGTGGGGAACGGCGATGGTGGCAATGAAGGGTGTTATCCCAAACACGACGCCCCTGTTTATGGCTGGTGTCCGGTTGGTGCCTGCTGGGGTACTGGTATTAGTTGCTGCCTTTTTGATGGGCAAACCTCAACCGAAAGGCGTTCGGGCGTGGCTGTGGATTAGCTTGTTTGCCTTGGTTGACGGCGCTTTGTTTCAAGGCTTTTTAGCCTTTGGATTAGTGCGAACGGGTGCCGGGTTGGGTTCGGTGATGATAGACTCTCAACCCCTAGCAGTGGCTTTGCTGTCCTGTTGGTTGTTTGGAGAAACCATCGGGCTGTGGGGCTGGCTGGGGTTGGCATTGGGAGTGCTGGGGATTAGTTTGATTGGCTTGCCGGATGATTGGATTATCAATCTTTTCCACGGCAACGCGATCGCTGGCTCGTTTAGCTTCACGCACTTGTTTGAGAGCGGGGAATGGCTGATGCTGCTGGCGGCGCTGTCGATGGCTGTCGGAACAGTGCTGATTCGTTTCGTTTGCCAGTATGCCGATCCGGTGGTGGCGACTGGCTGGCACATGATTTTGGGCGGATTACCTTTGTTTGCACTCTCCCAAGTGTGGGAATCTGACCAGTGGGTGCATCTAAATACGTCTGGCTGGATAGCATTGAGCTACGCAGCCGTATTTGGGAGCGCGATCGCCTATGGTTTATTCTTCTACTTTGCCTCTAGCGGCAATCTTACCAGTCTTAGTTCCCTCACCTTTTTGACACCCGTGTTTGCCCTCTTTTTTGGCAATCTACTTTTGGCTGAAGTTCTCAGCCCTCTTCAATGGCTGGGAGTGAGTCTAACCCTTGCCAGTATCTATCTAATTAATCAGCGCGAGAAGATAGCCGAACAAGTGCGTTTGCAAAGCCTGCGCTTCGGGCAACCCTCTACATCTGTTGAAACCAAGGTGACACAAGAAGAAAGCAAAACCGAGCAAATTTCTCTCTTAGAGCCATCCGAGCCATTACCCTATCAATCACTGCCAATACAAGCGAAAGAATCCGAAACCGAGATTTGGCAAAATCGGTAGAAATGAATAGGATGACAGACAAGTTAGCCGCTAAGATTTGAGAGCGAGTTGAAACTTTCTGTTATGATCAGCCCAATATTCACACTAGCTCCCAGAGCTGCTCGCCCAAAACATAGGGATGAATTGCTCGCTAACTATTTAGAACGAATAACTTCATGCTGGTACTAGAAGCTAAGCAGAAAATTATCAGCAAAGGATCTTGTCTGGTTGTATTCACTTAGACAGGTTTCCCCAAAACTATGTTCTACCGCTCCACATGGCTTCTAGTTACCTGGATTATCTGTCTGGGCTTTATCCCCAGTTCGGGTGAGAATTCCACAGGATTGCCGTCAGCGATCGCCACTTCCCCCCCCAGTTTACCCGTCTCCCTAGAACTGGCTCAGGCGAGTTCCCCAAACCCTAAAAACGATTTGCCTATCCTCCAAGTAGGCTCTCAAGGCTTTGAAGTCGCAGAACTGCAAAAGTCACTAAAGCGTTTGGGACACTACAATGGGCCAGTAGATGGCGTTTATGGCCGAACGACAGCAGTTGCTATCTCTAAATTTCAAACATCTGTCGGGTTAACGCCTGACGGAGTTGCTGGTTCCACGACTCAAGAGCGCCTTCAGGCAGCCGAAGCCGCAAAATCTTCACCGGCTCCCACCCCAAAACCCAAGGCGGCTAAACCGAGTTCTGAAGGGAATCGCTTCTGGTGGTTATTAGGTTTAGCAGCAGCATCAGCTGGGGTCGGATTAGGAGTTTACTTCTTGTTGAAATGGTTAGGAAACCTCAACAGAGAGGAAGAGCCGGAGTCTGGAGCTGAGGAATCGCATGAAAGCCACTACAAAGACCCTAAAGATGCCAATCATCCCGCAGATATCCATTCTCACTCGATAGAACATGACAATGGCAATAACGGCTATCATGCCTCTGCTTTGACCCTTTCAGAAACAAGCAATTTAGAAAAAAGCAATTTAGACGGGAGAACAACCGCACAAAAGCCAACAGAAGCAGTTAGCGAAGCGAAGCCGTTAGCACGGCTGCGAAGCAACGAGGCAAAAGCGATAGGAGAAACCACTCGCCTCCCCAAAATTGATATTGTTAATGAATTAATTAAAGATTTACAGGGAGCCGATCCGACAAAACGACGCAAGGCGATCTGGGAACTGGCACAATGCGGCGACTCCAGAGCAATTCAGCCCTTGGTGGATCTGATGATCGACTCGGATTCCCAGCAGCGCGGCTTAATCTTAGAGGCGCTGTCGCAAATTGGCACCCGCACCCTCAAACCGATGAACCGGGCACTCGCGATCTCGTTGCAAGATGAAAACCCTGATGTTCGCAAAAATGCAATTCGGGATTTGACAAGAATTTATGACACGATCGGTCAAGTCAGCAATTTATTGCGTCACGCTGCTGAAGATCGGGATTCCGAGGTTCAGGAAACAGCGCGGTGGGCGATAGGGCAGTTAAATCGGCTTCGCTTGAATCCTGGCACGGATAATAATTTGCCCGCTTTGCCAAATTCCCAAAATTCCTCTAATCATCCGCCAGAGGAGTCAGAAAACCGCTAAATTGGCGTCTTGACAAGAGTTTAAATTTATTGTTTATCGTTTAGAGTCTAAAAGTTGTCCATCTTGCATCGTCCATTGAAACTGTTGTTGCTCTCAACCTCGGTGGGCGCTCTCGGCACGGGGTTGGGGGGCGGCGTAGAACTAACCCTGCTCAACGTTGCCCAAGAGCTGCTCCGGCGGGGACATACCCTCAAAATTGTGGCTCCCCAAGGCTCTCTGCTGGGAGATATTCCAATTGTCGAAATTGCTGGAGAACTCCAGACAACGGCTCAGACTCAAGGACGAAGTGCCCCGATTGTGATGCCGGAGAATTCTGTGCTGGGCAATATGTGGGATTATGCGCGGCAAGTCCAAGCCGACTACGATCTGATTTTCAACATTGCCTATGATTGGCTACCGTTCTATCTAACGCCATTTTTTAATCGAGCGATCGCCCATTTCGTGAGTATGGGTTCTCTCTCGACCGCGATGGATCGCATCGTGGAACAGATTGCCAGTCAGTTTCCTGGTACGGTTGGCGTCTACACATTGACACAGGCAGAAACATTTCCCAGTCCGTCGCAATATCGGATTCTCGGAAGCGGTCTGGATTTATCGCTTTATCAATTTTGCTCAGAAGCCTCATCCTGCTTGGCTTGGGTGGGTCGGATTGCTCCAGAAAAAGGTCTAGAGGATGCCGTTGCCGCTGCCAAAATTACCGGCATTCCCCTAAAAATCCTTGGAAAAATGCAAGACGAATCATATTGGAAGCAGATTTGTCAAGATTATCCCGATGCTCCTGTAGAATATGCAGGATTTTTCTCCACATCCGAACTGCAACAGCATTTAGGCAATTGTCGGGCGTTGTTGATGACACCTCGCTGGGTGGAAGCGTTTGGCAATGTGGTGATTGAGGCGCTTGCGTGTGGAGTCCCCGTCATTTCTTATTCCAGAGGTGGCCCGACTGAAATTATTCAGGATGGGAAGACGGGCTTTTTAGTGGAGCCGGATAGCGTGGCGGGGTTGGTCGAGGCTATTGGACGCATCAATCAACTTGACCGCTATACTTGCCGCCAACAAGCCGAAGCAGAATATTCTCTGGAAGCACTGGGCGATCGCATGGAAGAATGGTTTCGGGATATCTTGCAAAATTAAAACTTAAACCAGAAGAATTTTGGATTTTTCCGCGTACCAACTACCCCCGCCTTTACAAACTGGCGACTTGCTGCGAGTCATTGCTCCCAGTGGTGCCTTGCGAGAACAGGAAGCGTTCCACAAAGGTGTGGAAATATGGCGATCGCGCGGCTACCGAGTCGAAATTAGCAGCGGCGTTGAGGAACGGTGGGGCTACCTTGCGGGTCGCGATGACAGCCGCCGCCAACACCTCGCAGACGCTTGGAAAAACCCTAAATGTAAAGGCATTCTCTGTGCCAGAGGCGGTTATGGTAGCGCCCGCTTACTAGAAGATTGGTCTTGGCAGGGTGGAGAACAGAAAAAGAAAATCGGAGATTTTTTACGCAGCACTCCCAAATGGCTGATCGGCTTTTCTGATGCCACTGGCTTGCTGTGGAGCCTCGGTAAAGTTGGCATTGCAGGGGTTCATGGCCCGTTGCTAACTACCCTTGCCGCAGAGCCAGAGTGGTCGATTCAGCGGCTGTTCGATTGCGTAGAAGGTCGCCCTCTAGAACCCTTAAAAGGAGTCGGCTGGGGCGGCAGTAAGGTCAGCGGCATCTTAATCCCCGGCAATCTGACTGTAGCCACGCATTTTCTGAACACGCCCGTACAGCCCCAGCTAGCGGGCGTCATTCTCGCCTTGGAAGATGTGACTGAGGCTCCCTACCGCATTGACCGAATGTTAACGCAGTGGCGGATGACAGGGGCTTTTCGGGAAGTCAAAGGGATTGCCTTGGGGCGCTTCAGCCGCTGCGAAGCTCCGCCGAACATTTCTAGCTTGACGGTGGAAGAAGTATTGCGCGATCGCTTGGGGAATCTTGGCATTCCCATTGTCTCCGATCTCCCCTTTGGTCACGATGGCCCTAATGCAGCTTTACCCTTGGGAATCCCCGCTCAGTTAGATGCAGATCGCGGCAGTTTGAGTTTTTCCTCTACCGAGCAATAATACTTAGGTGCTTCTAGATTGCATCAGTTGAGCAGGCATTTCAAACCGGCTTTACAAGTTTGAGGTGCCTGGACTCTGGGAACTATGGATGGATATCATCTGTCCAAACAGAAGGAAGCAGTTCTTGTTTATAGGAAAACGGGTCTACCATGATGGGTCGTAAGTTTATTAATAGGGTTGCGGCAAGTGTCGCGATCGCCGGGATGATGTTTACGGGGATCTCCGATATCGCTGGAGCAGCAACCGCACTAAAAAATGGTGAAAACGTTAACGGGTTCATCCGTACTAACTCTCCCACCTTCACCTTTAAAAACCAATCTCTAAGGGGTACTCCTGTCCAGAAAGCCTATGGTGAGGAATTCCTGATTAATGCTAAGCAAGGTGATGCAATCGTTGCCGCTGTTGATGTAGAAGACGGTAGTACTCTTTTGCCTATTCTAGTTCTAGTTTCCTCACAGAGTGGGGCGCAGGTTGCCTACGATGACCGATCGGGTTTGGTGAGGTATCGAGTGCCAACGACTGGAGAATATAAACTTCGCGTGTTGGGTAAGAACAACACTAGGGGGAGATACACGCTTTCAATTTCTGGGATTAGCCAGACAACAACTTCCCAAAATCCACCGGCTCAAACTCCCGCGGGTCAAAAAGATGCGCGACAAAAATTTCTAGAAGATGAATATGGATTGAGAGTCCTAGAAAATTGTCCGGCGGTAAGGAGTAATGTTGTTGTTGTCACCTTCCCCGAATACGGTCAAAACTATACCTACTGCGCTAATCCTAACCGCAATATCAAGGCAGGCGAATATCGTTACGACGTTAGCAGCAATGATATCAAGCCAGGGGGTGCTGTTGCCCAAAATCCACCGGCTCAAACCCCAGCTCAAAATGACCCCCGGAAACAAGCTCTGCTCAATGAGTATGGGTTGAGGGTTCTGGATACCTGTCCAGAAGTAAAAACTTCTTTGGTTGTTGTCACGTTTACCGAATACGGTCAAACGTACAATTACTGCGCCAATCCTAACCGCCTTGTCAAAGCAGGAGCGTACACCTTTGACATTAGCAGTGGTGACTTAAAGCCGAAAACAACGACTTCCCAAAATCCGACTCAACCTACAGCTAACGATCAAAGAAGCCAACTGCTGCGAAATGAGTATGGCTTGACGGTTTTGGATAGTTGTCCTCCGGCAAAGAATTCTTTGGTGGTCGTGAACTTTACCGAAGCGGGTCAAACCTACACTTACTGCGCCAATCCCAACCGCGTTTTCAAGGCGGGGGAATACACCTATAACCCCACCACCCGCAACTTAGATACGGCTAAGAAACCGACGCGATGCACCGTTGAAATTAGTGGCATCTGCATTGTCAAATAACGTCAATAACGTGAGTTCGGGTTAAGTGGGCGGGAGTAAATTGTAATCAATCGCAATGGATGGCTTCTTCGGTTGGTGAGCATAGGCAATCAGTCCACAAACAACATTCACCAAGCAGT